>JBKPAO010000015.1:0-29217 GCA_046726475.1 Gemmatimonadota bacterium
AGGTTATCGTGCGGCTTTAACTATTTGGCCCGGCTCTCTCGTGCAACGGTTTTTTGGTCGCATCGGAAGCATCGGCGCCGCCCTCGGCGCACTCGCCGTGTTCACTGGCTGCGGCGGCGACGATCTCACGCTTCCGGGAGAGACCGGGCCCGCCAGCATCAGCAAGGTCGATGGAGATAATCAGACCGGCCCCGCAGGAGCGGAGCTGGCCAATCCGCTGATCGTCCAGGTGGTCGATCAACGCGGGTTCCCGGTCGCAGATCAGCCAGTTGCATTTGCAGTGGTCGATGAGATCCCCGGTTCGCAAATCCTGCCCAGCGAGGCCAGAACCGGTGACGACGGGACTGCGATCGCCCGCTGGGTGCTCGGCGCTATCAGTGGCAGCCAGCAGGTACTCGCACGGGTCGTCGGGGACGGTGTGCCCGATGGGCTGGAGGCAACGTTCCAGGCGATCGCCGGATCCGCCGCGGCACAACGCATCGGGCTCCAGCAGGGGGATGGGCAGAGCGGTGCGGTCGGCACCGCGTTGAATGATCCACTCGTGGTGCTGGTCAGCGATCAGTTCGGCAATCCCGTCGCCGGTATAGAGGTGGATTGGACCACCGACAATGGGAGCGTGGATCCGAGCTCTTCCACCACGGGCGCCGACGGCCGGGCGGAGACCTCGTGGGTGCTGGGCTCGTCTACCGGGTCCCAGACCGCCACCGCGTCCAGTCCGGGATTGGAAGGTTCGCCGGTCACCTTCACTGCTACCGCGAACGCCGGAAGCGCGGACAAACTGGTTCGCATTTCCGGCGACAAGCAGTCGGGCCGTCCCGGCGAGCAGTTGGCCGCCGCCCTGGTCGTCAGGCTGGTCGATCGGAATGGAAATGGTGTTCCTGGTCGGGCCGTGAGCTGGGTGGTGGGCACCGGGGGTGGGAGCGTCTCGTCGGCCAACAGCAGCACGAACGACAATGGCGAGGCGGACACCCGCTGGACCCTGGGATCAAGCGTCGGTACCAATACTCTGAACGCGGTGGTCTCGGGTGTGGGGTTTGTGACATTTACCGCGGCCGCCACCACTGGAGGGAACGGCGGTGGAGGCGGTGGCGGGGGTGGCGGAGGTGGTGGCAGTCCCAGTCCCACCCGCCTCGCCTTTGCCGTGCAGCCGTCCGATACCCCCCGAGACGACCGGATCTCGCCAGCGATCGAGGTCGCGGTGCTGGATCAGCAGGGCGACCGGGTGACCGCCGGGGATTTTGAGGTTAAGCTTGAGCTGCAGGGCGATCACGGAAAACTCAAAGGCCATAGTACCCAGCGGACCCGGTCCGGGGTAGCCAGATTCGACGACCTGAGTGTCGACGAGGAAGGTGAGTATCGGCTGCGTGCATCAAGTGACCAGCTCACGGGAACCGACAGCAGAACGTTCGAGATCCTCAAACGCGACCATCACGATCACCATGACGGTGGGAAGGACTGAGTCGCGAGCGCTGCGTCTCCGTCCGTTCCCTTGGCTTCTCCTCTGCGCATTGGCGGCCACGGCCTCGTGCGGAGGCGACAATCTGCTCCTGCCCAAGGACGGGGAGCCGGCGCAGATCGCCATCATGGGCGGTGACAATCAGAACGGCACCGTGGGACAGACGCTGGGTGATTCGCTCGTTGTAAAGGTGAGCGATCCGAGCGGCCGGGCGGTGGAGGGCGTCGAGGTGGTATTCGTGCCCCCGGCCGGCGGTGCGGTGGCCCCGAGCGACACAGTACATACCGACGCAGCAGGTATTGCCCAGGTCGCCTATACCCTGAGTACAACAGCGGGCGATCAGATGGTCGAAGCCCGCGCCACACCGATCGTCTCGCCATCGGCCTCGAGTATCACCTTCCACACCACCGCCGCTCCAGAGGATGCCCAGACGCTGGTCCAGGCAGGTGGCGACGGGCAGGCTGCGCAGGTGAGCACTGTCTTGCCCGAATCACTCGCGGTCCAAGCCGTCGACCGCTTCGGCAATGGAGTGGCAGGAGTGGAGGTGGTCTGGCAAACCAGTGGTGGTCTGGCAGTGAGCCCCGAGTCGGGTGTGACCGATGCCGGAGGGCGAGCAGCGACCGTGGGCACCCTGGGTGATCGGCCTGGGTCCTATGGTCTGTCTGCAAGAGCCGAAGGCCTCGAAGGCTCGCCAGTGCTGTTTACCGCGACTGCCGTCGCCCCGCCGAGCCCCGAGCTCATCATTGTGACAGAGCCATCTCCGACGGCTGCGGCTGGTGTTCCGCTCGAGCAGCAACCCAAGCTCCAGCTTCAGGACCCATTTGGAGCGCCGCTCGCAAGGGAAGGCGTCAGTGTCACCGTTCAAATAGCTACCGGTGGAGGGTCGGTGGGCGGAAAGACGACGGCGAAGAGTGACGCGAATGGTGTCGTGAGCTTCCAGGATCTGGAGGTCCGCGGCGAGACTGGCTCACGGACGCTGATTTTCGCGGCTCAGGACTTCACTCCAGTGACTTCGGCCTCAATTAACGTGGCACCCGGGCCTCCTGCCGCCGGTCACACCTCGGCGTCGATCCCGGATGGAACTGCGGGAGCCAAAACCACTCTGCGGCTTCACCTCGCCGATGAATTCGACAATCCGATCACTGAAGCGGCCAACCGGCTCAGCGTCTCCATCGTGGGTGCCAACCCCGGCACCGGACTCCCGGTGACAGATCTGGGAGGCGGCGACTATTCAGCGGAGTACGTGCCAGTCCACACCGGCTCGGACGAGGTGCGGGTGGAGCTTGCCGGCGACCCACTCCCCGGCACCCCGTACCGGACCGATGTGGCCCCTGGCGCGCCGGATCCCGCCCAAACGACTGCCGATGTATCGAGAACCAACAGTGTGTTCACGACGTTGACGGTTCTAGTCACCGTTCGGGACGGGCAAGGGAATCTGGTGGGGCGGGGTGGTGATCGGGTGGAGGTCAGTGTCAATGGACAGGATGTCACCTCCGCAGTCCGGGACAATGGAGATGGTACATACGGGTTCAGCATTTTTGCCTTCGCCAATGAGTTCAGTGTCGCCATCAAGTTGAACGGCCAGCCGATCCAGGGAAGTCCTTTTACCCCGGTAATCCGCTAGCGAAGAGCTGCGCCTGGGAAACAGGCTTACTCCCGGCTCAGCAATCACTTAGTTCATTGTGCCAGGAGTTGACCCCTCACTTTCCGGCGGCTATCTTGCTCCGCCGCGCGCGCCCTGGTGGTGAAACTGGTAGACACGCTATCTTGAGGGGGTAGTGCCGAAAGGCGTCGCGGTTCGAATCCGCGCCAGGGCATTCCGACGTCCCGCCACTGTAGCTCAGGGGTAGAGCTCTCGATTCGTAATCGAGCGGTCGTCGGTTCAAATCCGACCAGTGGCTCTTGCCTTTCAATAGTTTAGCAACTCCTTCTCCACACCCGTTGGTCCTCTGGTTGTCCCGTTGGACTTCGAGCTGTTCATCCAGCCGCTTTCATTCATATCCGTCGAGCTAATCGCGCACCGCACCGGTAGCTCGTGGCTCGGTCCGCGGTCGCTGGTGAGACTGTTGGCACCGATTGAACGGGGCGCCGCCGATGCCGTCTTTGGCTCGCGGTTTCTGGGCGGAGATCACCGTGTACTCTACTTCTGGCACTCGGTAGGGAACCGACTCCTGACTCTGCTTTCGAACATGTTTTCCAACCTGAATCTCAGCGACATGGAGACTGGCTACAAAATGATACGTGACCCGCTTCTGAAGTCGCTGGTTCTGACCAGTGACCGTTTCGGCTTCGAGCCGGAGGTCACGGCTCGGTTGGCGCAGGCCAGCGCACGGGTCTGGGAGATCGGCATCTCATACTCAGGGCGCACCTATGCTGAAGGAAAGAAGATCGGCTGGCGCGACGGTGCTGCCGCGGCATGGCACATCGTCAGGTTCAATCTGTTTCCTCCGCCGGCCGATTCCAGGCCGCATCTCACGGCGGCTGGCGTTGGAGACAGACGTGATGGAGCCGGACAACAGGAAGCGCTCGCGGAGGAGAGTATCGGACGCGACTAGGTGGCCTGGGAAGACCAGCGGGTAGAACGGCAGTGGCCACAGGCCACCGGCATGGTGCTGTCGTGGATGGGCCGATCGGCCGGATAGGTTACGACGAAGCTGAAGCCGCAGTTCAGACATCTCAGCAAGACGGTCACCCCATTCTCCTGAATGGCACCGACCAAGGATCGCAGGACTCGAATCGATCCGCCGTGCGCCGGGCCACACCCCCATGCCTGGGGGGCTCACATACTCACGCTCGATCTTCCGGCGCGTATCTTAGGGAATCGCTCGACCTGAGAGATTGAATGATCTCGTGTCAGACGCTCGGACCAGTCGGCCTGAGCCTCGACGGAGCTCCGGCCCCGCCCGAGCTGCTGTGGCGCAAGCACCTGGGCCTTTTGGTGTACCTGGCACGTTCTCCCCGGGGCCGGACCCGCGAACACCTGATCGGCCTCTTCTGGGGGGAAAAGCCGGAGGCGGCTGCGCGACACTCCTTGAATGAGGCCATACGGGTTCTCCGCCGGTTCCTCGGAGATGAAAATGTGGACACCGCAGCAGGCCAGGTGCGACTCACACCCGGGTCGGTGCGGCTCGACGTCGAGCGTTTCGAGGAACTGGCCGCTGGCGGCGACTGGGCCGCAGCCGCCCGGTTAATTGCCGGGGAGTTCCTCGAGGGGTTTTCAATCGCGGATGCTTCCGAGTTCGAGAACTGGCTCGCCAGCGAGCGGTCGGCGGTGCGATTGCGGTCGGTGGAGGTCCTGGTACATCACGCCGACGATCTGTTGCGCACCGGTCTAGCGTCGGAGGCGTCAGCCGTTGCGATCCGAGCGCTGGGCCTGGATCCCGCCTCCGAGCCGGCGGTACGAGTGACGATGAGAAGCCTGGTTCTGGCCGGAGACCGAGCGGGTGCACTGGAGCGTTATGAGGAGCTTGCCACGCGATTGGAGGAGGTAGGAACCGCCCCCAGCGCCGAAACCCAAGCGTTAGCCGAACGGGTTCGGCACGAGCGTCCCATCCGGCCCGCCGCCGTCACGCGATCTCCGGAGCTGGGCGAGGGCGATCCCCGCCTCCCCCTGGTAGGACGTGAGGTGGAGCTGACCCGTCTGGCGGATGCGGCGGCGCAAGCTTGCCGAGAGCGGCGCGCGTGCGGACTGGTCCTCGAAGGGGATAGCGGATCAGGAAAGACCCGCCTGCTCGAGGAGTTGCTCGGCCGGCTACGCCTAGATGGTGTTGCGGTGGCGGCAGTGCGGGCGGTCGAAGCCGACCAGGAAGAGGAGTGGAGTGGTGTCTTGGGTCTGGCCCGGAGCGGACTCCTCGAGGCTCGTGGCCTCCCCGCCGCTCCCGCGCGGGCATTGGCAGTCCTGGCCGACGCGATCCCAGAGTGGGCTGATCGTTTTCCGCGACTAGCTCGCGAAGTCACCCCGATCTCCTATGGACGCGCGCTCAGCGAAGTGCTCCGGGCTGCGACCGAGGAACAGCCGATTGCGCTCGCGGTGGACGACGCCCAATGGCTCGATCAGTCCTCCATGCTGGCGCTTCTGGCGGTGTTTCGCGATTTGGAGTCAGCCCCACTCATCCTCCTCTTCTCCGCGGATTCGCACCCGCGCCGGCCGGAGCTGGATAATCTGCGGAGCCGCCTGGGCGGTACCCTCCGGGGTGTGGCATTGCGCCTGAGCCTTCTCGACTCCGCAGATCTCCGGGCGTTGGCCAGGCGAATGCTGCCGGGCTTCAGCGAAGTAGAGATCGAGCGCGTCGCCCGGCGAGTTGCCACCGATTCTGCCGGCCTCCCGCTGTTGGCGGTGGAGCTGCTCCGCGCTGTAGCCCTCGGGCTCGACCTTCGAGGATCCGCCGGGGCCTGGCCGGAGCCGTACAAGACGTTGGATCAAACCCTGCCTGGAGATCTCCCCGATACCGTTGTCGCTGCGATACGAGTGGGCTTTCGGCGGTTGAGCACGGGAGCACAACGGGCTCTGGCAGCGGCATCGGTCTTGGGAGATCGGGTACCGCTCAGCCTCCTCGCCCGGGTGCTCGACCTTCCCATCGGGCAGGTAGCCGCTTCACTCGACGAGTTGGAGTGGCATCGCTGGCTGGTCTACGATCCTAGAGGCTACACCTTTGTAGCGCGGGTCGTCCGCAAAGTGGTCGCCCGCGACATGCTCACGCCGGGGCAGAGGCAACGAGTCTTGGAAGCCGCGGGGGTCGCTCGGGTGAACGCGAGCTGATGCCGGACCAGCCGATTGTCATCGGAGACCTGCTGCTCCTACGAACGACCCGTTGTCAGCAGGGAGCGGAGAGGATGGTTTCGGTAGAGCGGCTGCAGCGAGAGACAGCGAACCATTATTCGGGTGCCCGGAACGAGTAACTCGTAATGATCCAGCAGCGTCAGCGAGCGTGCCTCTGGCTTGGTCGCCGCCGCCGTCGTCTGCAGAAAACTGACGGCAAAGGCGATTGCCTCCGCCTGATGCTCTGACCGGTCACCATAGCCATATCGCTTGGGATCCCTGATCGGCGACACCCCCGCCCATAGCGTGGCAATCTGAGCCTTGGCCCGAGCCTGCCAGCGATGACCCAGCTCGTGAGCCAGCGCGTGCCGCAGCTGCGTTTCTCCGATCATCCGGCCGGGATCGAGAGCCAGCGAGTCCCTCGAGGCGATGTACTCGCCCAGACGGCCGGCCCGCTGTCCCCGCTCACCGATCAAACCAATACCCGCTCGCGGACGGCCGAACAGAGCGTAGAGTGAGTCGGCATAGGAGCTCAGGGCGATCTCTCGCGCCTTGTTCCGGAGCGCACCGGAGTCTGCGGCATTCACCAGAGCGTGGGCGCTCTTCCCGGAGGTTACTCTGGGTGTCTCGGACGCTACTCCCCTGGTGGCCAGGACGAGAAGCGGTCCCGGAAGATCGGTCTCGAACACACTGGCATCGATCCGGAAGATGTAGTGCATGCCGGTGTCATTCTCGTCAACGTACGCGAGCGAGAGCCGTGAAGGTTGCCATTCACGGCCGCTACCGGAGCTCCCATCGGTGGGCTGAAAGACGAGCCCGGAGTCGCTCAGGGTGAATTCTCCCGCGACCGGTGGAAGCCCCCAGGCCGACCAATACCCGGAGATCACTGCTCCGCGGAACAATCTGCCTGGGCGATTGACGGTGGCCGACTTGCCGCGAAGGGTGTCCGGCGATCCAGGCTCTGGCGCGTAGGCAGCGACCCTCGTCTCTCTCCTCGGGGTCGCGAGCACGACTCCCCCGACCGTCGCGATCCCGAGGAGTGCGCGAGAGAGTGCCGTGCGACCGATCAACGGCGGGCGAAGCTCCCCGGATCTGCCGGCAATGCCTCGACCGTGCCGCTGGGATCGCGCCACGTGGTCTCCACCAGAATGCCGGTGAGGGCAACGATCAGAAGCACCATGCTGGCGAGGATCGCCATGGCGGTGCGGCCGAAGTCAGACGAGGGGTTAGCTCCGCTGGGGGCGGTGGGGGACGGAGTGGTCTCGGAGGACACAGTAGTAGCCCCGGAGGCTGAAGTGAAAGTTGGCTAGCTGGGAATCCGAAGCCGTCTACCTGCGCGCAGCGTGTACTCGACCGGCAGCGCGTTGACCCGCCGTAGAGCGCGCAGTGATACGCGGTAGCGTCGGGCGATCCCGATGAGGGTCTCTCCGGAGCGTACCCGGTGGGTGCCAATGGGATAGTGACGCACGGAACGGGAGGGACCGACGGCGGCTCGCATTGCCAGTGCCGAAGGCACCGCCACGGTGGGAATGATGAGCCGGGTTCCGCCCTTGATGCGGGTGGTCCGGCTCCTGGGGTTTGCCGCCCGGATCTCCTGGACGGGCAGGTGGTAGCGAGCGGCGATCGAGGTCAACCGCTCCCGGGGTCGCACCACATGGGACAGGAAATGAACCCGTGCTGCGGGCCGCAGCTCGGAGTAGCCGGCGGCGACCTTCTCTCCAGTCCCGGGAGGGACCCGAATCACAGACGATGTATGCGGCGGAGTCGCCAGTCTCAGATATTGTGGATTCAGTTCTGCGATATCCGCGACGCTCACGCCGGCGAGGCGGGCCACGACGTCGAGGCCGGTCGTGCTCGTGACCACCAGTGAGTCGTAGCTGAATGGCTCGGCTGTGGCCGCGGCTATGCCGAACCTTTCAGGCTGTTTGGCCACAACTGCGGCGGCGATCAGCTTGGGGACGTAATCCTGCGTTTCCCTTCGGAGCAGGTCATTGCCGGCCAGCCGGAAGAAGGCTGCATCGCTGGTGACGTCCGTGCTGTCGATGGTGATCTCCACCACGTCCGCGCTGTCGCCCTCAACGGCCTCGTCGTCCAGCGAGTCCTGGTCCGACACATCCAATGTGTCGCCTGCGGCCTCGGGCTCATCCTGGGGATCCCACTGGAGCTTGCCAAGACTGCGCGACACCTTGCCTGCGCCCGCATTGTACGCCGCCGCGGCGAGGTATAACGAGCCGAACCGGTCGCGAAGATGATGGAGGTGGAGCGCAGCGGCGTCGGTGGCCTTTACCGGATCACGGCGCTCGTCGACCCAACTGTCGATCCGCATACCGTAGCCGCGAGCGGTGGCCTTCATGAACTGCCACATACCGACCGCATGGGACCGGCTCACTGCATCGTTGGAATAGCCGCTCTCGATCAGCGCCAAATATCCCAAATCTCCCGGCAATCCCTCGGCTTCGAACCGCCGACGGATCATCGGCTCATATCGAGCGCCGCGGGCAAGGAAGAGCTCCATGCCGGGGCGGGAGACACCCTGGAAGTAGTTGAGGTAGTACTGAACGCGGGGATGGTCGGCGAAGCTCCTCACATCGATGTCCCAGCGGATATCGTCACCGTCGAACGAGGGCACCACACGGGAGTCCGGTGCGGCATCGGCCAGGTCGTTGACGACCGCATCCGCGGTGGCGTTTTGACGGAGTCTGGAAGGCCGAAACTCCGGAACTTGAAATCCCGGGATCGCTGAAACGGACGAAATACCACTTGGAGCTGGCGGGATTGCGCGCGCGCACGCGGCAAGGGCCAGGAGGTTGGTCCAGAGGATCAGCCGCTTCATGCCTGCCAGGGATTAAGTGCGGGGAAATGACTTGTTAGTCGCGTTTCTCCTTGCACAAAATGGGCCGCGCCGTGCAGAACGCGACACGGATTCCTGCTCAATGACTTAGGCACTACGGTTTCGAAGCTGCACCCTCGCGCCAAGGGCAAAAGTCTTTGCCGACCGGCAAATCGCAGCTACTTTCCGCCGCGCATGAACCCCTCCCGCCACGATCCATACGCCTCGCTTCGCATACCCAATTTCCGATGGTTCATCTCGAGCCTGCTCGCCATGACCATCGCCACCCAGATCCAGGCGGTGGTGGTGTCGTGGCAGATTTACGAGCTCACTCGGGACCCATTCTCGCTGGGCCTCATCGGCCTGGCGGAGGCGGTTCCATTCATCGGGTTCGCGCTGTTCGCAGGCCACATCGCGGACAAGAGCGAGCGGCTCCGGATTTCACTGGCTTCGCTGGTTGTGCTCCTGGGTTGTTCGCTGACTCTCCTGGGGTTTTCTCTGCGTCCCGGGATCGTTCACGCGGGTCGGATCTGGCCGATTTACGGAGTCATCTTTCTCAGCGGCATCGCGCGGAGCTTTCTCCAGCCGGCACGGTCGGCTCTGGGTGCCGAGCTGGTACCGAGAGCGCTGTATCCCAACGCGGTCACCTGGCGTAGCTCGAGCTGGCAGCTGGCGGAGGTCGTGGGGCCGGCCATCGGTGGGCTGGTCTACGGGTTCGGAAGCGCCAAGGCGGCGTATGCGGTCGACGCCACCCTCATGGCAGTCGGAGTTCTCTCGCTGGGGCGCATTCAGCGCGGGCGCAAGCCGGTAATACCAAGTGAAGATTCATTCCTGAAGAGCCTGGCCACTGGGATTCGTTTCGTCAGAAGCCAACCGGTCATTCTCGGCGCATTGACGCTGGATCTGTTCTCGGTGCTGTTCGGCGGGGCGGTGGCGCTGTTGCCGGTCTTTGCCGCAGAGATCCTGCACGTCGGTCCGCAGGGCCTGGGAATTCTCCGAGCCGCGCCGGCGGTGGGAGCGGTGCTGATGTCGCTCGTGCTTGCTCATCGTCCACCACTTCGGCGAGCCGGCCGCACCCTGCTGGTGAGCGTCGCGCTGTTCGGCATATCAATGATCGGCTTTGGCCTGAGTCGTAACTTTTTTCTGTCGACTGGCCTGCTCGCGGTGAGCGGAATGGTCGATACGGTGAGCGTGGTGGTTCGTTCCACCCTGCTGCAGGTCATGACACCCGACCACCTGCTCGGCCGAGTCGCCGCGGTCAATGCAATCTTCATCGGAAGCTCGAATGAATTGGGCGCATTCGAGTCCGGGACTGCTGCGCGGCTCATCGGGACCATCCCGTCAGTAGTCCTCGGCGGGCTCGCGACGTTGCTGGTTGTCGCGGTGACTGCCGTCAAAGTGCCGGCCCTCCGACGGCTCAAGGAAATTCGCTGATGTATTCCCCGCCGATGTCATGAGGTCCGAGTCCGAAGAGACCACCGAGATAGCAGCAGCCGACTCCACAGCCCGCCCCGCGAACCGACGGCTGGCGCTCCTGGTCTGGCTCTCGCTCTGTGGGATCTGGGGGTCGACGTGGCTGGGAATCAAACTCGGGCTCCGCGATCTGCCGCCGCTGACGTTTGCCGGCATCCGCTTCGCACTGGCTGCGGTACTTCTGGGCGTCGTGGTAAGGCTCCGCAAGCGGCCGACTGCGGGTCTTACTCCGGACGACTGGTGGATTCTGGCGTACACCGGATTTCTGAGCATCACGGTGAACTACGCACTGGTGTTTTGGGGCGAGCAGTACATCTCCTCCGGCCTGGCTGCTCTGCTGAGCGCCACGGTGCCTCTCTTCGGCTTTCCCATAGCTCACTGGTATCTCGCTGCCGAGCCCCTCACCTGGAGGAAGGTCGCCGGCGCGATTCTGGGTCTACTTGGGGTCGCCATCGTGTTTTCGGGGGAACTGGGGATCGGTGGTACCCGCTCGCTGTGGGCCAGCGCTGGGATCGTGATGGCCGCGCTTGCCACCGCACACGCCGGAGTTCTGGTAAAACACCGAGCCACCCATATTGACCCATCGGTGTTAGCCGGAGTGCAGATGGCCGGCGGCTGTATCCCGCTGTTAGTTGCAGGCATCGCGCTGGAGGGCAATCCCCTCACGTTTCGTTGGACTCCCCTGGCCTTTACGAGCCTGGCCTACCTGACGATCGTCGGCTCGGTGATCGCCTTCATGATGTATTACTGGCTAATCCGGCACACCGCTGTGAGCGGGGTGTTGATGATCCCACTGGTGACACCGCTGATCGCCCTGCTGTTCGGCGTACTGTTCGGTGGAGAGACCATCGGCTGGCATACCGCACTTGGGGGGAGCGCCATTATCGCCGGCGTCGCGCTGGCGGTGGTGAAGGGGAAGGACAGTGAACAGTAAACAGTGAACAGTAAACAGGGCAGACCATTCACTGTTCACTGTTCACTGTTGTTCGATCACGCGGCGGATTCGTTCGCGCTCCGGGGCTTCCGAGTCTCTACCTGACGCTTGAGCCAATCGATCTGATCCTTGATAGTCTGGCGCGTCGCTTTACTCGCAAGCCAATCCAGGGCGCGGGCACGCTCTTCATCCGTGAACACAGGTGACGCCGCCAGCCGCTGGTAAAACGCCACCTGCTTCTCGGTAGGCGAGTACGGACCAGGGCGGCCGACTGCTTCCCGTCTGCTTGGAAGCTCGGTACCCGCGACCCTCGGCTGCACCGACGCCGGGTCGATACTTGCTGGCTTGGCATCGACCACGCGGGTTTGGCCGGACTGACGTGCGGTTGCCATGATCTGAGCTCGTACCGTACCTGGAATGAGCCTGAACCGCGCGTTCCGGGCAGCCTTCATCGCTCCGTGTTCGTACCAGTGAGGATTGAGCTGCCGACCGCGCCGGGTCACGACATCCTCACCCGCGAGAATGCGGCGAACGAAATCGCGGATTTCTTGGTCGTTGAAGCTCTCCGCCATCCAGCCGAGGTAGTCGCGACCCTCATCGGCGGCCAGAAGCTCGCGAAAAGTCTTTCCCCGATACTTCTTGCTGGGCACCTTGGAGTCGAGGTCGAGTTGCGCCGAATCGTAGTACAATGCCTGGCGCTTCACCCCGATCACCTGGTCCAGCCGAACATCCTGGCCGCTCGGCGACACTGCAAATCGAGCAGCCTTTACCTTGAAGAGGGCCTCGCGGTCCTCTCCTTCGCCCAGGACTTCGTATTGGAGGTCCTCTTCCCGGATTACCTGTCCCTGGCTCACCAGAGCCATGCAGCACTCATCAACGCCGGTCTTCGAGAGCCCGACGACCTCCTGCCCCCCATCCCGAACCACGTACACCAGGTCAGTGCTGGCGACCCCCTCGAGCTCCTTTCGGAGCGCTTCTTCGTCGAGCCGATCCATGAGCTGGAACGGATCCCACTGGTGCGACTGAGTCGCGCTCTCCTGGCTCGCTGCTGTTTCCGCCATTTTCCTCTCCCTCTCCGATTCTTTGTAATGGGCCGCAAGCGGCCCTCCGGATCCGACATTCTCGCCCCGATTGACTTGTTCCGCGTCCGCTGCGAGTCGAGATAACCTGAAAAATACCAACAGGTTAGGTGATGTCAACAGGAGCTAACTCACGCGGTACCAAAGATTTACCGAAGGGTAAGCAGGCGAGGTGAGAAAAACAGCGGGGCCGATGATCATCGGCCCCGCTCATACGACTGACACAACCAGCTTATTCGTCGCGCTGCTTTTTGTAGAGCCAGTATTCCGGGCCCGCGAGGTTCTCGGGCCAGTCATCCAAGTGGAGATCACCGCGCCAGGCACTATCCGCCTGATCTTCGTCGTCCGACGTTGCCCATGGGAGGTCTCCGCCTGTGTCCCATGGCTGGCCGTCCTGTTGGCTCATAGAGTCCTCCACTGCGGCTTGGCACCGCACCATGCGGCACCGTCCCACGAAATGCCGGGCGGGGCACCCGGGTTTCAGCCCTTCAAGGCCTCTATGGCAAGTCGCGGGCCGAGCCGTCGGGCGAAGCTCCAACCTACTGATCAGTATGGCTTTTGGGCCGAAATTTCGAGGTGGGCTCGGTCACCCGAGATGGTGCACTAGATTCACTTCCCAGGGTCCTGCAAGAAGGCGTCGCGAAAATAGCCTGCGGGAATGGTTCCCATGCCCATCAGTTTTTCATGGAACCCCTGCGCTGAGTAGGCCGCTTCCTGCTTGGTGCGGTAGGCATCGCGTAACTCAACGATAGCGTTCTTACCCAGATTGTAGGTGATGGCTTGGGTTGGCCACTTCGAGTAACGGTACAGTGCGCGCTGAGCGCCCTGGCAGATGGCGCGCGCTGACGGATCGGCTCCGGCGCGGGTGCAGGCATGAGGGTAGAACGATACGTGCTCCGTGAAATAATCCAGGGCTTGGTCGAAGGTCATTCGCCCGGTATGAATACCAACATCAACCCGCACGCGCACCGCTCGGAGCAGTTGTCCCTGAAGTTCGTAAAGGTGCTCCGAGGCGGTATAAAAGCCATGTTGTCTTCCGGCGGTCGGTTCCGCCATCAGCTCTTCGCTGTACAAAGCCCAGCCCTCTGCGGCCATCGAGTCTTCCCACATGGACGAGGAGTCCTCGACTGCACCCGGCGTGAGCCACCGGATGTTGGAGATCTCCCGAGCGTGCTGCGTCATGAACTTGTAGTGCCAGTCATGCCCGGGAAATCCTTCGTGCACGGCGGTGTCGGCGACCGAGGCACGGTTGTTCAACCGTAACGCCGCAGGATCGTTTCCGGTTGGGGTGAGATAGAATCTCCCTACCCCTGAGTGCTTGAACGGAGGTGCCGGGTAGTAGGCTGCGTCTATGGTACTCCGAAGAACCGGCGGGGTCGCGACTACATCAAGCTGGTAGCTCTCGGGTATCTGAAACAGACGATGCTCGCGCCCGTAGGCGACCGCCCGTGCCCCTACTTCCCGGTACCAACGAAAGAGCTCGTCGTCGTTCGCGGGCGAATCGGCGGCCAGGTGGTCCATGACCCTTCGAACCGATTCGGCCTTTTCCGAGGGTGACCCGAAGCCAAGACCGAGTTTGGCATGCGAGGCGACTTCTCGCGCTACCTCATAGATCCGGTCCTGGTACAGAGCTACCTGATCGGCGCCGTATTGGTAGAGATCGTCAGCGCTGCGGTTCACCTTGAGGCAATGGGTCACCCGCCATTCGTACTCGGCCTTCCCCGTCGCGAACCGGTCAACCTGGTCTCCTGAGCCGTAAGTCGAGCGCAGGAAGGCCGAGAAGTCGGCATAGGCTCGCGCCGCATCCCCGGCGGCCTTCTCGAGCTCACGAGAGAGAGCGCCCGCAAACGCTCGGGTGCCGAGATATCCCTTGGCTGTGGCCGGTAGCGTAGTACCGAAGTATTCGACATTCGCCTTGGCGCCGTCGAGTCCGTCCCGCTGTACCATCCGCCAATCGGGGGTGTTACCCCGCTTGAGGCCGCTCCGCAGGTTAGCTCGGGCTGCCTCGAGGTATGATGGCACCGAGCGGAGCCGCGCCACGACCAAATCCCATTCGTCGGGAGTTCCGAGGACTGTGCCGGAAATCCGCTGCATCTGCTGGAGTTGCCAGTCAATGCCGCGGAAGGGCTCAGCGACATAGGTGTCGATTGCCCGTTCGAAATGGCGGGTGTCCTCGATCTGGTGAAGCAGGAATGCGAGTTGTGCCTGGAGAACGGCGTGATCGATCCGGTCGGAGGTATTGAGAGATTGCAGGTTAACCTGTCCGAGCTCAGCCCGTGTCCGCTGGTAGAAGTCGCGTTCCGCCGCGAGGGCGTCGGGCCGGTAATCCCTGAGCTTGCCGTTGATTGCCGCTAAGCTGGAGTGATATCCATCGCCGCCGAGATAGGTGGAGACGACGGGATTGAGCTCGAGGAAGTGGAGGAAATATCGGTCCCGAATCGATGCGAGGGGCGGCGCTGGGTGGGACGAGGTGACCACCCGCCAGCCGTCAAGCTGATGGAGAATCCCGAAGGCGGCAGCGCTCCGAGTGAACTGGTGAAGGAAATCGCGGCGGTGCATGGTTTCTGATCCAAACATAGCCCTTCCCTCGTCCAAACGGCGGAGCTACAATTCCGCTCCTTCGGAGTCTCGGGACGTGGCGCAGTCCGGTAGCGCACTGCAATGGGGTTGCAGGGGTCGCGGGTTCAAATCCCGCCGTCCCGATTGAGACACTGACAAAGGTCGGACCATCCTGATTCGCTTACTCACCGGGTTGACGCTGATTGGGCTGACTGCTTGTGGCGGCAAGCAGGATCGTGACGCCGCGGTTGCCGATGGTGGGTTCAGTGCATCGCTCGGTGTCGACACCGCGGCGATGACCAAGACTCCCTCCGGTCTCCGCTATCAGGATCTAGTGAAGGGACAAGGGGCCGAAGCCACCGCCGGCAAATCGGTGCAGGTGCACTATACGGGATGGCTGCCGAACGGCGAAAAGTTCGACAGCAGCCGCGACCGGAATGAGCCTTTCAGCTTTACTCTTGGGGCAGGGCAGGTAATCGCCGGTTGGGATGAGGGGGTGGCGGGGATGAAGGTGGGCGGCCGGCGCAAGCTCGTAATTCCGCCGGATCTGGCCTACGGAACGGCGGGCGCCCCACCGGACATTCCACCCGGGGCCACGCTGGTGTTCGACGTCGAATTACTGAACGTGCGCTGACGGCTCAGGGCGCGTCGTTGTCCACCGCCGGTGGAACCTGAGTGGCGGTGATCGGACGCAGCACGATACGCACCGGGCTCGCCTTATCCTCCTCCGACGCGCTTACCTGAGCCGGCGCACTCACGATCTCCCACTGGCCCGGGAGCAAGAACTCTCCGCTCAGTACACTGATGCGATAGAGCTCCGGGTGCTTGGCCCGCAGGAAAAATTCCCCCGCTGAATTGGTGTACACCACCTCTCCGCCGAGATCGACCGCGGCTCCTTCGACCGGATTACCGGCCTCGTCTCGAACCGTGCCACGGACGACGTAGCGGGCCATTCGCGGACCGATCTGCTGCGGCTGGACGCCGCCCAATGTGCCCATGTAAAGGAACGTGCTGCCCGAGGCGGAATAGTCGATCGCACCGTCGGGCCGCACATAGGTGCCGAGGCTCGTCGAGTAGCTGCCGAGCTGCAGTCTCGCCGTGAGATTCAGCGCGCTCCGGAATGGATTGAACGGCTGGAGTGGCTGGTGAACGATCTGGTAGTCCGCAGCGAACTCCCCGAAGGATGTGATGAGACTGGCGCCGAAGAGCACGGTGGGCCGGCCCTTGTGCCAGGAGATCTGCTGGCTCACCCCCAGGCGAGGCGAGAGCCGCCACCGCAAGTTGGTCAGCGGAGTCGTCACGGTGGGTTGGCTCTCCGGCCGGCTCTGAAGCAGAAAGACCTCGGCATCCAACCAGGAAGTGATTCCTTTCCCCACCGCGGCATACGAACTCAGGTTGCTGACTCCCTGAGAACGTGAGTCGTACAGGCCGGCCGTCAGCCGTATTTCGTGCCACCGGCCCCCAGCAAAGATCGTGTTGCCAGTGGCACGGAGAGGCGGCTTGGAATCGGCCGAGTCCTGCACGAAGTTCTGCCGTCCAATGCCGACAGAGAACTCTGGCGTGAGGTCGTAGGAAAGCATGACGTTCTCACGATCGACCTCGGTCTGGTTCGGCGTGGGAACCGGTGCGCGGCGAAAACGGTTGGGATTCCAGGCGTACGAAGCTTTCAGACCGAGACCGCCCTGTCGGAGAGAAATGCTGGAAGCGGCGTACGGCCGATCCGAGCCCATTCCGAGGACGAATCCGGTGGTAAGGTCCGGAGTCGGCTGCCACTGCACACCGGGTAGAAACGTTAGCTGGTCCGCCAGGATAGCCGTTGAGGTCAGCCGAAGGGTCGGCTCGAGCGGGTGCTCCAGGAAGACAGCACCCATCGGCTCTTCGATGCTGGTGGGCTGGAACGAGGGCGCGCCGACTCCAGCGGAGCTAGCTCCCCCAAAAACCAGGTATGAGCCCTGGTCATTGGCCCCGGTGTAACTGAACCCTTGAACCAGGAGATTGTATCCCGGTGTGAAGATGTCGGTTGGCAGCCGCAGGATCAGGGCGCTGTTGCCGAACCCCAGCGTGTCGCCCCTTGCGGTTGCCTTGCGCAGGAAAGCCCCAACCCGAAAACCGTCGAGATAGCCCAGGCCGAGCCAGCCGTCCACTCCCTGCCGCCAGAAGTTCGCGGTGGCGCCGTAGCCGTTGGCCAGGGATGAGCCACCCCCCTGCACCTCGACCACGGTTTGTGCGGCGACTACTCCAGGAGCCACGACCAGACCGGCGGCGACAGCGAGCAGCCGCAGCGCCGAGTGGCGACCTCGGAATTGCGAGGTCACGGGCGGGCAGCGCCCGCCGTGGAATCCGCGGCGAGGGACGCCGGCATGGGGGACAGAACGGTATCGATGCTAAACCGAGCGAATCGGAGCATGAGACGGGTAGGCGGCGTGACCTTCTCCCACTGCGCCTCGGCCCACCTCCGCCGATGGGGCAGGAGCGGGAATCCTCCCGACGGCTGGCTGGTTGTTCGATCGTCGCCCACGGTGAGCTGATACACCCGCCCGAGATGGGACCCGGTGTTCTCCAGCAGGACGCGGGCTTTCTTTGCCGCCGGATCGAACTCCGTGCGTCGGACGAGCACTTCGTCTTTCCTCAGCGGCTGCTTCTGATTGAGGTACACAACGTGGGGCAGGAGAATGCGGACATTTATTCCGCTCTCAGTCTTGCTTCCGGACATAGCGCTCAGAATGTTGAACCACGCCGGCAAGCTGTCGCTGCTCGCCTCGTAGAAGACCGTCCGACTGCCGCGGGGCGGGATCCGAAAGCTCATCTCCGAGAGCTTCACGTGGATCCGGCTGGTGTCCAACGGAGTGTCTTGAACCTCACCCTGTTCGGTGATGCTAAAGCCTCGAACCTCGAGGACGACGGTCATGGGATAGATCGACCCGTTCTGCAGCTGAAAGCTGGAGCGCGCTCGCTCCTGATACTCCGCCAAGGGCGGGCTGACTGACTGAGCCTGCAGCTCTCCGACCAGGAACACCGCCGGAAGCGATACCCAAGCCACGACGAACCGTCTCACTGGGTGACCGCCCGGATATTGAGGACTCCGACGTAGGCACCTGCAGGCAAAGTGGGGAAGCCCACCAGGTTGAGCTGCAGGTCCAAATTGTCGTTCCGGGACGCGTTCTTATTGCCCCCGTTGATGGTCACGGAAAAGAGCTGGAGACTCCCTCCCGCCGAGCCTACCCCACCGACGCCGTTTTGCGTCATGGCCGTGTACGTCGTTGGAATACCGGTGGTCATTCGTCCCAGGACTCTGCTGGAGGGGATCGGGGTCGGGCCCACCAGAGCCTGGGCCGGAATTGAGAAGTAGGCTATCAGCCTGACCGTATTGGTCTGGCCCGGGTTCACGGCCCATGAGGTCGTAATCCCAACGGGGGTCGGGAAGTTGTTCACCGCATTATCGGTCACGTTGGCGATCGTCTGCACTGCGCCGGAGGTGACCGTCACGCTGAGGGCACCCGGTGAGGTGGCGGCCAGGGAAATAATCCGCACTTGGGCAGAAAGCTCCCGCGCCCTGAGCGTCGGTATCACGCCCAGGGCGAGGAGGTAGTATCCCAATCTGCCGAACCGCATGGGTTTCAGCGTTCTAGCGAGGTCCGGCTTACTGGACGATCGCCTGTAGGTTGAGGGTACCGGTGTAGTCACCCGCCATCGTGGTGGTGCCGGTCAGGTTCAAGCGCAGATCGAGCTGATCGGTACGGCTACCGAAGTAGCTGCCCGCGGCGACAGCCTGACTGAACAGCTGGAGGCTTCCGGCCGCGACACCAACGCCACCCACGGCGCCCGAGGTGAACGGGGCGAAGGCAGTGGCCCCCACCCGGCCCTCGACCTTGGACGACGGAATGAGGTCGGTGCCGTTTACCAGGGCTTGGGCCGGAGTCGCAAACCAGCCGATCAGGCGCACGGAGGAGCCCGCCGTCAGGTTCCACGCAGTAGTAAGGCTGACGGGGGTAAAGTTGTTGGCGGTCGAGTTGTCGGTGATGCTCGCCAGCGTTGCGGTCGACGCATTCGGGGTCACCGTCAGCGTGGCATTCTTCGTGGCCGTGAGCGCAACGGTGGCCAGGTTCGACGTCAGGCCCACCTGGGCCATCGCGCCACTCGCGCTAACAACGAGAAGGGCAGTAGCGCCGGCAAGGGCCTTCTTGAACAGGGCATGCATTGCTTAACTCCCGGGCTGAGGTTCGGACCAACGATCGTTCGATTTTCGGGTGGAAGTACAAGAGGCGTGCCCAACAGGTTACGGGCTTGGAGACTAGAAATGAGACAGCGGTCGGAGGCGGGGCCGGCTGGTGCAACCGGGATTGCATTCCGGTCATATCAATGGTGAGTTAGCGCGTCGGACGGGGAAGGAACCAACCGGTTGGGAACCCGAGCTAAGCGTGCCTATTTCATCATTTTATGCGACAACGGATCGACATCAAGGCCCTTAACAGGCGAGTGTAACGATTCCGGCTAAACGCGCTCGGGGCCGCGGTTTGTATCACCGCTGTTACACAGCTGAGTGGTTTCTGTACGAGGCGTGCTGAAGCTGTCATTCTACGACCCGATTCGCTCAAAATGCGATAGACACTGGCGCCGCGAGCCAACGCGAGCCACTCAATGGTCGTGATCCTCGTCGTCATCCCGGTCGTGGTGGGATCGGTCGCGCTCACTCCCCGGGCGCACCAGCTCGATCGTGCCTTGGAACGACTCCAATGTCACCTGCGCGCTCCCAGAGCCAAGGGTGAAGTTGAACCCTTTCCCCTGCCGAGTGCCTCTGAGCGGCACTGGGAACTCCGATTCGAACTCCCCGCTGAAGGTGGAGACTGCAACGCTCGCGTTGGTGCCTTCGGCGACGGTGAGGTTGATATCGCCATTGTGCGTGGATAAGGAGTAACGTCCGCCGTTTCGGATAGGCCCGGAATAGCGAATGTCGCCGTTGACTGTGCTCGCGTCCACGCTCGAGGCATCGGTCAGCTGAAGGTCGATCTCGCCATTTACGGTTTGCGCCATGACATCACCGGCGCTGCTGGACACGTGGACGTCCTCATTCACCGAATTCAGATTGATCCGTCCCCGGGCTCCCCGCAGCGTGACCGAGCCCTGCACCGATCGCAGGGAGACCAGCCCCTCACCCCCCGTAACGTCGACCTCCCCTTCAACCGTTTCCGCGGTGATCGGCGCCCGTACCCCTTCCACCTTCATGCTCGTGTTTACCCCGGACAGACTCAGTCCAACCCAGGGTGGGGCGCTGATTCGAAGGGTGATCTCCGAAGGTGGGCCGTGCCGGCCCTGAGTGCGAACGCTCACCGCCGTCGCCGAGCTCGATACCTCCACCCGATCGCGGCCCGAGGTGGTTGCCTCCACGCGGATCGCGTTCCGATTCCAGGCACGCACCGTGACCTCGCCCCCAAACGCGTTGACATCGAGCCGCTGCCCGCGGCTGACGGCTACCGTCGTGTCCATCTGCTGAACGGAAGCGAGAGCCAGAGTACCGGTGACCAGGGCAAGTAGCACGGGGGAGTTCCTTTCAGCTCACAGGAACGAGGGCGGCGGCCTGACGAAGCAGCTCGAGCTTCCGCCGCATCGTCTCGGCCAGGTGAGTGTTGAGGTAGAGGTTGGCCGAATCGGCGTCGAGTGCTCGCTGGGCTTCGGCGATCGCACGATCGATGGCTGCGAGATTCTGCTCGATCACTTTGATCGTGGTGGGGTCGAGCTTGCCCCGACCCTCCGCGAGGACCCGCTCGAGATCGGCGACGGCCGCAGCGTAGCTCTGAGATGCGTTCGGCTTGACACCTACCGTCACGACCGGTGTCTCGCGGGATGGCACAGTGTCCACAGCGGCGAGGGCGCCGGGTTTCGCCGACTGGTCCAGGAGCCAGACAGCGCCGCCGGACAGGGTCATGAGCGCAATCCCGGCGGCAGCGAGCTGCGGCAGCGAGAAGGTCCAGCGGCGCCGGGTTGACCGCCGGGCTTTCAGATCGACGACCTCGGAACCCGTGGGAGGAGTAGCACCGATTCGTCGGGCGATCGCGGGCCAGAGATCGACGTCGGGCTCCAGCGGGGTCAACGCTTGGGCTTGCCTGACTACAAGACGGAGATCTTCCAGAACGGCGGAGCACTGGCGACAGCCGCTGAGGTGGGCTTCCAGGGCTACCCGCTCGTTTTCCGGCAACTCTCCATCCAGGTACTCGGACAACCGGTCAGTCCAACGATCGTTCATGATGTCACTCCCTCAGCGGTCGAGGTGCTGCCGCAGCGCCATGCGCGCCCGATGCAGCTGTGATTTCGAGGTCCCGGTGGCCAGCCCCAGCATCTGGGCGATCTCCTCATGCCGGTAGCCCTCTACGTCGTGTAACACAAACACTTCTCGAGCTCCCTCCGGCAGCCGCTGCATAGCTGCCTCGAAATCCATCGCCATCTCCGGCCCGGCTCGTCGTGCCGGCACCATCTCCAGAACCGCATCACCTTCGAGGTACCGCTTTCGCCGGGTTCCCAGGGCTTCTCGGCGAGCCAGAATCACGTTTACAGCCAGCCGGTGGAGCCAGGTCCCAAATGCCGCCTCTCCCCGGAATGTTCCCAGCTTTTGCCAGGCCCGGACGAAGATGTCCTGCGCCACCTCGTCGGCATCATCATCGTTCAGCATGCGGCGAACCAGCCCGTACACCCGGGATACATGAGCCCGATAGAGTCGCTCGAACGCACTGGCATCGCCGCTGGCGGCCAAGGTGGCGTCCACTGTGTCCGGATCGGTCCTGCCGGTCTGTTCGTGCTCCAGGGTCGCCACTCCGAGGCCGAGTTCGTTCATCGCGGGTGGGTTGGATCGTTTGATGGCCCAAAAGGTTGCCGCCCGTTATACAGAAGGCTAGCCTTGAGCCTGCCACTGTCGGCCAACGGCATGTGGCAGCGGCTCCTTCGCGAGAGTTTCCGCCATGGCGACATTGATCCAGCCCCATCCGATCACGGCACCCCGAGGCTCAACGCTCTCCTGCCAGGGATGGCAGCAGGAAGCCGCGCTCCGGATGTTGATGAACAATCTGGACCCGGCCGTGGCAGAGCGGCCTGAGGAGCTGATCGTCTATGGTGGGGGCGGCAAGGCCGCGCGCAACTGGGAATGTTATGAGGCCATCGTGGCGACGCTGCGGCGGCTGAAAGGCGACGAGACCCTGCTGGTTCAGAGCGGGAAACCGGTGGGAGTCTTCCGCACTCACGACCAGGCGCCTCGGGTGCTGATTGCCAACGCACATCTCGTTCCCCGCTGGGCCACCTGGGACGAGTTTCGCCGGCTGGACGCACTGGGTCTCACGATGTACGGCCAGATGACCGCTGGGTCATGGATCTACATCGGAACTCAGGGGATTCTGCAGGGCACCTATGAGACCTTCGCCGAGTGCGCGCGCCAGCACTTCGGGGGCACGCTGGAAGGGCGGCTCGTGGTGACCGGCGGCCTCGGCGGTATGGGTGGGGCCCAGCCCTTGGCTGCCACCATGAACGGCGCGGCATTCCTGGGCGTGGATGTGGACGAGCAACGAATCCGGCGCCGGGTAGCCACCCGCTACTGCGACCGAGTGGAGACCGATCTCGATAGCGCCCTTCGGCTGGTCGAAGAGGCCCGTGCGGGCAAGAAGGCTCTTTCAGTCGGCCTGGTGGGAAACATCTCCGAAGTTCTGCCCGAGCTGGTTCGCCGAGGGGTGCAGCCGGACATGGTGACCGACCAAACCTCGGCTCACGATCTGCGATTGGGCTACATCCCAGCGGGGCTCAGTCTGGCGGCGGCGGCCACCCTGCGCGAGACCGATCCCCAGGGTTACGAGGCCCAGGTGCTGGACTCAATGGCGACCCATGTCCAGGCGATGCTCGCACTCCTTCGCAGGGGCTCAGTGGTCTTCGATTACGGCAACAACATTCGTGGTCAGGTGGCGGATCGCCGGGGAATGACCGAGGCATTCGAGATTCCCGGATTTGTGCCGGCCTTCATTCGTCCCCTGTTCTGCAAGGGAGCGGGACCCTTCAGGTGGGTCGCGTTGTCCGGCGACCCGGCCGACATCGCAGCCACCGATCGAGCCGTGCTGGACACGTTTCCTCGAAAGACAGCTTTGGCCCGTTGGATTCGTCAGGCCCAGGATCGGGTCGAGTTCCAGGGTCTTCCCGCCCGCATCTGCTGGCTGGAGTACGGGGAGCGTGCGGAGATGGGCGCACGCTTCAACTGGCTGGTCAGGAAAGGAAAGGTCGGCGCGCCTATCGTTATCGGGCGCGACCACCTCGATACCGGCTCCGTCGCGTCGCCCAACCGCGAGACCGAGGCGATGAAGGATGGCTCGGATGCAATCGCCGATTGGCCACTGCTCAATGCTCTCCTCAACACTGCCTGTGGGGCGAGCTGGGTTTCCCTGCATCACGGGGGCGGGGTAGGAATCGGCTACTCCATTCATGCGGGAATGGTTGCCGTGGCCGATGGGACGGAGTCAGCCGACCGACGTCTGGAGCGGGTGCTCACCGCCGACCCCGGCACAGGCGTGATGCGTCATGCGGATGCTGGGTATGATCTCGCGATCCAGACGGCCAAGGAGCGCGGTATCGACCTTCCGATGGTCAAATAGCTGTATGCGGTGAGCGGTAAGCGGTGAGCGGGTGGTGGAGAGGTCCCCTTCCGTGAGAGTTCTCGGGAACATCGGGCAGCTGGCGACGTGCCCCCCTGAAGGCGGCCAGGGTGAGATTCACCCTATAGCCGGCGCTGCGATCGCGTGGGATGAGACCGGTACGATCACCTGGGTCGGCGGCGAGCGAGAGTTGCCTGGCGAGTACCGGGAAGCCGAGCGCCTGGATGCCGGCGGTCGTCTGGTTATTCCGGGATTGATCGATTGCCACACCCATCTTGCGTTCGCGGGGTGGAGAGCCGACGAGTTCGTCCAGCGGAGCCAGGGTCGTACTTACCTGGAGATCTCCCGGGCTGGAGGTGGCATTCTTTCTACGGTGCGACAAACTCGCGCCGCGAGTGAGGCTCAGCTCCTGGCGCGAGCGAGCCGGTTTCTCCAGGAGATGCTCGCGCTCGGGATAACCACCGTCGAATGCAAGAGCGGATACGGGCTCGACGAGGACACCGAGCTCAAGCTCCTGCGAGTTTATGACCGGTTGGCGGAGGAGCAACCGGTTCGCGTGGTCGCGACATTCCTCGGCGCTCATATGGTGCCGCCGGAGTTCCGGGAGCGACGCGCGGAGTATCTGGATCTTCTGATCGAACGAATGATTCCGCGGGTTGCTCGGGACCACCTGGCGACCTGCTGCGATGTCTTCGTGGAGGATTCGGCTTTCAGTGTGCCGGAAGCGGCGCGAATTCTCCGGGCGGCCAAGGCCGCGGGGCTGAACGGCAAGCTTCACGCCGATCAGCTAACGGCCGGCGGAGGCGCCGAGCTCGCGGCCGAACTCGGCGCGCTTTCGGCCGATCACCTCGAGTGTGTGTCGGACCGGGGCATTGATGCGATGGCCGCATCCGGCGTGGTGGCCGTGGGGCTGCCGCTCGCCTCGTTATACCTGGGGCAGTCACCCATGCCGGCCAGGCGCCTCATCGCAGCCGGGGTTCCCGTTGCCATTGCGAGCGACTTCAATCCCGGGTCGGCGCCCTCCTATCATCTGCCGTTCGCGCTGACGCTAGCCTGTACCATGCTCCGGATGACCCCAGCGGAGGCTCTGAAGGCCGCTACCATCCAGGCGGCAAGAGCGGTTGGCCGGGAGCGTTCGGTCGGATCATTGGAGCCGGGAAAGCTGGCCGACTTCGCGGTAATGGATGCCGCTGATGTCGATCAGTGGCTCTACCATTTGCGACCCAACGCCTGCGTCATGACAGTGATTGGAGGTACTGCTCGCTGGGCCTCGTGATTGTGCTCGGCGACCCGCAAGAAACGTCCTAAGATCCTTTTCAGGCATACGCTCGACACCGCCAGCAGATGGCCGCGAGCCTCGCAGCCATGACAGTGTAGCACGTGTTAGGGGGGCTACGCCGAGGCTGAACTCCAGGCTCCTTGCGCGGTGTGCGGCCGGGATGCACTGTAGTGACCATTCTCCACCAGCAGATCCCTATGACAGTCGGAGGCGCCATGGCATTGCGAGTGTGCGGCACATCCGCGTTGTTCACCCTCCTCAGCGTTCAGCTAGCAGCCGGCCAAGTCCGCCAGATCACCGGGCGGGTCACGAATACTCAGACCCAACAAGGCGTACCTGAGGCCACCATTGCCGTTACCGGCACCGATCTCGTCAGCCAAACGAATGGGGAGGGGAACTACGTTCTTAACGCCCCTGGGGGAAATCAAACCCTCGTATTTCGGGCCATCGGATTTAAACGGCAGCAGCTCACTGTGCCTGCAGGCCAGGCCACCGCAGACGTGGCGCTGGAGCCAGACCCGTTCAAGCTTGAGGAAATCGTCATTACCGGCCAGGCCACCGGTGTGGAACAGCAAAACCTGCCGAACGCCGTGGCGACCGTGTCCTCCGGTGAGCTGAACCGAGCTCCGAGTCCAACCGTGGAGAGTGCCCTGCAGGGAAAGATCCCGGGGGCTTACATCCAGGCGAACTCGGGTGCCCCAGGAGGTGGGTACCAGCTCAGCCTGCGTGGAGTATCCACCATCAACGCCAGCACGGATCCGTTGTATGTGGTAGACGGGATCGTGGTCAGCAACGCCGCTATTCCGAACGGTCAGAACGCGGTCAGCTGTGCCCAGTGCGGCGGCAATCCCCGCAATCAGGACAACCCAGTCAATCGGATCGCGGATCTCAATCCGGAAGACATCGAGCGGATCGAGGTCCTGAAGGGTGGCTCAGCCGCTGCCATTTACGGCTCAAAGGCAACCAACGGCGTGGTCGTCATCACCACCAAGCGCGGCCAGGTCGGCAAGCCACAGTTCAGCTTTTCCCAGAAGCTCGGCGTGTCTTCCCGTGCCAACGAACTGGGGTCCCGCACCTTCGGCACGCTGGACGAGGCGCTGTCGGTGTTCAGCGACACCGCGACGGTGACTGCCGCGTTTCAGCCCGGGACATCCTTCAATTTCGAAGACGAGCTATATGGACGCCAAGCGCTGTCCTATGAGACCGACGCCAGCGTGAGCGGCGGGACCGAGAACACGAAGTACTACGTCTCGGGGCTGGTGAAGAACGACGAAGGTATTGCCATCAACACTGGTTACAAGAAGCAGTCGCTTCGATCCAACCTGGATCAGAATTTGGGTAATGACTTCCAGCTCGAAGTCAACCTGGATGGTACGCACAGCATATCGGATCGAGGCTTGTCCAACAACGATAACTCGGGGACCAGCCCGTTCGTCGTGTTTTCCGGGACACCCAGTTTTCAAAACCTGCTACCCGCTGGCGGGATCCATGATAGTGTGACCGCGGCAGAGTTCCCGGTAAACCCATTTGGCTCAAGCAACCCGATGCAGACGTTTACCCTGCTGACGAATCAGGAGGATGTGTGGCGCCTGTTCGGGACCTCGACCTTGCGTTGGACGCCGTTGCGGTCGGCCAAAAGCACCCTGCAGTTCATCGGAATCGGCGGAGTGGACTACTTCCAACAGGACAACGACCTGGTCTCACCTCCGGAGCTGCAGTTCGAGAATGCAGATGGTCAGCCTGGGACGGTGGTGACCAGCAGGTCGTCTAATCGGAACCTGAACGCTGCGCTCAATCTGACCCATACGTACAATCCGTCGGCCACCGACGAGGGAACTCAATTCACTACCTCGGCGGGCATTCAGTACGAGGATCGGAAATTAAATGGCACCCAGGTCACCGGGCGCACGCTTCTCTCCGGTCAGGAAAACGCGCAGCAAACCACCAGCCAAAGCGTCGCCTCCCGCATCGAGCCGGTCCGCGATCTCGGCATCTTTGGACAGGAAGAGGTACTGCTGGCTAACCGGCGCTTGTTGCTTACCGGGGGTATCCGGGCGGACCGGAGCAGTGCCAACGGGAATACCGACGAATTCTTCCTCTATCCCAAGCTGGCGGCCTCGTACCGGTTTGTGCAGCCATTCGGTGGGGTGGAGGAGCTGAAGCTCCGCGGTGCCTATGGGCAAACCGGAAACCGAGCGCTCTTCGGCGCCAAGTTCGTCACCGACACCACGGGCACCATCGGCGGCCAGTTCGGGACCTACATCGGGAACCGCGCCGGAGATCCGACGATCAAACCCGAGCGACAGGAGGAGTTCGAGGGTGGCGTGGATGCAGTTTTCGCAAATGGGCGCGCCCAGCTAACGCTGACAGTCTACCAGCGGAACATTCGCGATCTCATTCTGGAGCAGACCGTTGCCCCATCGGTGGGACAAGAGCTCCGGATATTCGGCAACGGCGGCAGGCTGCGCAACCGGGGGGTCGAGGCTTCACTCACCTTGCAGCCGGTCCAGACCCGAGACGTCAACTGGATCTTCCGGACCACATTCTTTGCCAACCGGGCGAAGATCACCGAGCTGAACGTCCCGCCGTTCCAGACTGGCGGCTTTGCTCTGTCGCTCGGAACCTTCCAGATCGAGAAGGACAGCTCTCCCACTCAGATCTTTGGTCTGATCGGCACCGATGCCGCAGGGAATCCAATTGCGGGCAAGGTGGGCGACGCGAATCCGGATTTCCAGATGTCATTCTCGAACGACATCGACTTCCACCGGTTTACCCTGGGATTCCTGTTCGACTGGAAGTACGGCGGGGACATCATCAATCTCACAGAGTTTCTCTACGACATCACCGCCAACAGCGTCGACTACACCACTCCCGGAGGTGGGGCGGATCGAATCAATCGCTTCGGAGCAGGGTTTACCGATCCCTACGTGCAGAACGGGTCGTACCTCAAGCTGAGAGAAGTGAATCTCTCGTATAACGTGCCGGAGTCGATCACGTCCGGCTTGTTCGGAGGGAATGTGCGCTATGCTAGGCTCTCGCTGACCGGGCGCAATCTCCTGCGGAGCACTCCCTATCGGGGACTCGATCCGGAAGTCAGCAACTTCGCAAACCAGGCGATCGTGCGGAACATCGACGTGGCTCCTTTCCCGCCGAGTCGCAGTTTCTTCTTCTCGATCGACTTGGGGTTATGACCATGACGCCGAGCAAACTCACCCGAATGCTGCTGGCCGTCGTAATGGTCGAGGCCGGCGCTTGCAACTACGATATCGCGAACCCGAATAGTCCGGCTGTCATTGGAGAAAATCCTTCAGCCGCGCAGGTCGGGGCCGCCGCGAATGGGATCCTGATCGCCACTCGACAGGATGTAGCCGATTGGGCGCTCGATGGTGCCATCTTTGGCCGCGAGGCGTTCCGAATCGATCCTGCCGATCCCCGGTTCGTGCAGGAGATGATGCAGGGACCGCTGGACCCGGGGAGCCGTGCGTTCGGCGGCGACCACTGGCTGGAAGAGTATTCTGCCATCCGGAGTGCCAACGATCTTCTCGCGGTGATCGGCACCGCCAGCTCGCTGACCCCTGAACAACAGAGTGCCACGACAGGATTCGCGCACACCCTGCAGGCGTACAACTTCATTATCATCCTGGATTCCCATACCCAGGACCAGATTCCTATAGATGTTGGCCGGGACGCCAGCGCGCCTCCGGCGCCCTTCGTCACCAACGCCGAGGCATGGAATCACGTCATCACCCTGCTGGATCAGGGCGCTACCGAGCTGGTCGGTGCTGCCTTTCCATTTACTCTGCCGCCCGGCTTCAATGGCTTCAATACCCCTGCCACGTTCCTGAAGTTCAATCGCGCGTTGCGCGCGCGGGTGGCCGTGTATCGAGGGGATTACGCCGGGGCTCTTACCTTCCTCAGTCAGTCTTTCCTCGATCCCGCGGCTACGATGGATCTCGGTGTTTATATGGATTTTGGAACCGGCGCCGGCGATGTCGCCAACCCGCTCGCCGTCAGTTCTCAGACCAGTGAGAATTTTGGTCATCCGACACTGGAGACGCAGGCGCAACTTCAGCCGGGTGGAGCACTCGACCAACGTTTCCTGAATAAGCTGGTGAAACGGCCATCCAGGTCTGGCGGCACCACGAACACCACCCCGGTGCAGACGTTCAGTTCGGATCTCGGCTGGACCCGCTATCCCAGCCCGAGCTCTCCGATTCCGCTCATCAAGAA
>JBKPAO010000016.1:0-37723 GCA_046726475.1 Gemmatimonadota bacterium
CTCGTGCATGACCTGCAGGGTGGAGGGGTGGATGGTGTCACCGCGGAAGTCCCGGAGGAAATCGGCGTGTTTTTCCAGCACCACCAGATTTACTCCGGAGCGAGCCAGCAAAAAGCCCAGCATGATACCGGCAGGCCCACCGCCCACGATGCAGCAGCGAGTTTGGATGCGCTCGTCTGAGTGCACCTTACTGCCCCCCTGGTTCCGGCGCGCTGATCCAACGGGAGATCTTCCATTGGTGGTCGGGCTGGCGGGTCCAGACCTCATACCCTCGAACGATGGTGACGGTCGAGTCGGCTGGGCCAGGGAAGGTGGTGAAGCGCCAGATGTCGCGCACGACCGCCATCGGTCCCGACACCATCACTTCAACGACGTTCACCGCATAGTGAGTCCGCGCACGTCCCGGCTTGGGATGCTCCAGTCGCTCCATCTCTCGGGCATAGTTATCGTCCGGCTGCCCGGGATACCAACCAACCAGGTCGGGTGCCCAGATCCGGGCCGCGGCTTTCCAGTCTTCGCGGTTGGCTGCGTCGACCCAGTCGGCCAGAGCAGCCCGGATAGCCTTGACCGCAGCGGCCGAGTCGGTCGAGGTCTGTGATTGAACCGACCCTCTCGCCAGCGTGACCAGGAGAGGGAGTAGGGCGGCGGCCTTCAACACTGCTGCAGTTCTACGCCGAGATCGACATCGAACCGGGTCGTATCACGAGGCGGCACGCCGAGCTGGAGCTCCAGCGATCCCCCGGGAATGTCCTGGGTGACTCCATCAGCGGTAACCCTGAGCTCCACAGTGGCAGCGCCGGGTACTGCAAACGACGGAGCCACTTCCACCACGTATTCGCCGCCACGGCTGGTCGTCACCGGACCAATCCGAGAATCGACCGGCCTGGCCTGCTCCGGCTGATCTTGTTGCACCAATACCAGAACTTGAGCCCCACCGACTGGGTCTCCACATCGAGTAATTCTGCCCTGCAGTGCGCCGGTGACAGGCGCGCCGGCGGAGATCGCCAGATTGCCGCCCTCAACGCATCCGAGCGCGGCAATGCTCAGTGAGCCGGCAAGGAAGCAGGTCCAGGCCCTGCTCAGGCCGGCTGATGCACCCGCCACCACCGGGTCGCCTCCTCCTCGCCCCAGGGCGCCACATCGATCTCGTCGAGCATCCGGTCCAATTCTGCCGCACTCTGAGGACGATCGTCCGGCCGCTTTGCCAGGCATGCGAGGATGACGCGATCGAGCTCGGCGGCAACCGGTAGCTCGGTCCGTTGCGATGGTGGCACCGGGGTTTCCTGGATGTGCTTTGCGATCATTTGAAATCCACTGCTCGCCTCGAACACGAGCTTGGCCGTGAGCAGGTAATAGGCGACACATCCGAGTGCATACAGGTCGGCGCGTCCATCGTATGGCTCGCCGAGGGCGAGCTCGGGAGCCAAGTAGGCCGGGGTGCCGGGAGTGAGCCCTGCAGCGGTGGCCATCGAGTCCTCGCCGGCCGAGGGTAGCACGGATTTCACCAACCCGAAGTCCAACACCTTCACGAAGTCGTGCCGGAGGCCAACCCGACCGACGTGAATGTTGGCCGGCTTGATGTCACGGTGAATCAGGCCGGACACGTGAGCCTCTTCCAGAGACTCGCATACCTGGCGCAGGATATGGATGACGCGCTCTTGGGGAAGCGGCCCTTCCCGGCGCACCAGGGTCTCGAGGTCCAAACCCACGAGCAGCTCCATGACGAAGTACAGCGTTCCATCTTCGGTCTCGCCAAAGTCGTAGAGCTCGACGGTGTGAGGCGACCGAAGCTGGGCTGCCGCCTCTGCCTCCCGCCGGAACCGGGCGACCGCGAGGCCCGCGCTCCTACGGTCCTCAGCCTGCAGCATTTCCGGGTGGATGAGCTTGATGGCGGCGGGCCGCGCGAGCATTCGATGGGTCGCCCGATAGACCTCGCCCATGCCGCCTCTTCCCAGCAGCTCGCCCAGCCGGTAACTGCCCAATTCCCGTTCCTTGGCCACCTGGCGCCCCAACCGGGTCACGACATGCGAGATCACGACGGCCACGCCGAGCAGCAGGTAGCTCGGGTAATGCATGAGTAGGGCATCCCGGAAGGGTCCATAGTGGTAGTGCCCCATCGCTTGGGAAATGACCATTCCCAGCGGGTCCATCGACGCCGCCACGAAGCCGGCGAGCAGCATCTTCCGGGGGGAGCCCGGTATCAAGGCCGCGAACATCAGGATGATGGGTCCGATCCAGGTAATCATCGGCCTGTAGTCCATCGGCGCGGCCATCGGTGGACCCAGGTGAAACATGAGCGCTATCGCCGCGGCGCACGCGACCATATACACCAAGGCCAGGTTCATGATGAACCCAGGGTCGTGCTCCCGGCGTCTGAGATAGACGTACAGCCCGAGCGACATCAGGAAGGCCGCTGCCGCCACGATGTCGGTCAGCCCGAACTCAGCGGAGCGTGGATTTGCCGGACTGGTCAGGTACAGCGCGAGGTGTCCCAGCGCAGGCCCGAAAAACCAGAGTCCCGCACCGATCAATGCGAGGATTTGGAGCCGGCGGGAGGCCTGTCTCAGCAGGTCCGGCGGAAATTGGCGGCGGTGACCGGAAGTGGTCTTGAGGTCGGCTGGGGTGTCTCGGGCCGGAAGGCCGATCAGTTTCGCGTCTGGCATCGGAAGTGTGTCAGGTGGCTGTGGTAAACCTAGCGCGGCGCTCCAGCTTCCGCCGGGCGGTGGCCAGAGAAACGCCACTCCGCCAGAAATCGCGCCAGGGATCGCTCCCTTTGTCCAGCCGGTCGAATACGTTGCCAATGGTGAAGTTGTCCGACCGCAGGTTCTTTTTCCCCAGCTCGCTCCAGTCCAGCGGCACCGAGACCGGCGCGCCCCGCCGGGCGCGTACCGCATACGCGGGGGCAACCAGCTGGGCGTAAGCGTTCCGATTGGTGTCGATGAACACGCGGTTTCCTCGATTGGCCTTGAGTTGCTCCAAGGTTCGGGTCCGAGGATCCTGACTCACGATGATTGACGCCAGATCTCGGCTGAAGGCCCGTACTGAGTCGAATTCTTCGCGTCGCTGCAGCGGAATAACTATGTGAAGGCCGCGCGAGCCGGTCGTTTTCAGGAACGGAGGCAGCTGGAGCTCGTCCAGCAGCTGCTTAAAAGCCACGGCCGTCGCCCTCACGACCTCGAAATCATCCCCCTGGGGATCGAGATCGAAGACGAGTTGGTCCGGCACATCGAGCTTGTCGCCCCGGCTCAGGAAGACGTGCGGGGTAATGCAAGCCTGATTGGCGAGGTAGACCAGCGTCGCGGCGTCGTTGCAGACGACGTGAGTGACGCTGCCGCCGGCCTTCGGGGCCGTCGCGGTGCGAATCCACTTGGGAAAGTAGGAGGACACCTCCTTTTGAAAAAACCGTTTGCCGCTTATCCCGTTGGGGTAACGCTCGAGAGTGAGCGGCCGGTCGCGCAGATAAGGCAGCATCCGGGGGGCGATCCGGGCGTAATACTCGATCAGATCGCCCTTGGTGATCCCGTCGTCAGGGAAAAGGAGCTTCTCTGGACGGCTGACCTCGATCTCACGACGATCAACTCTGACAACTCCGGTGATCGTACTCATCACCTCTCCTCGTCCTTGCCGCCGTTCCTATACTCCTACGCTGAAGCTACCGGCATTGTCCCCAAGTGATAGGGTGACTCAGGATAGCAGCCGCCGGGCTAGCCGCTGAACCATGGTTACTACCTGCGTCGAGCTTCGCCGGGTGCCTGCGAGCGTATCGAAGGTGGAGAAGCTGGTCAGCATGTAGAGCAGGTCCGTGACCTCGTCCATCTCCTTAGGCCTTGGGCGGCCGGTTTGTTTCGCGTGACGCTCGAGCAGGACTCCTATCCCCTTCCGCCGCCAGCTGTAACGCTCCTCCAGCACCGCGGCAAATTCCGGATCCAGGGCCGCGAAGGCACCGAGGCCCCGCAGTACTTCACGGTCCGACTCCCAGAATCCGGCGAACACCGCGATGAACCGGTCAATAGCTTCTCCCGGAGCGGAGATCCGAAAGGCATCAGCCAGCCGGTCCATTCCGCCGGCACTGGCCAGGGAGTCGCACAGCGCCTCCAGCAGTCCTCTGAGCGAGCCGAACTGATAGTACACCGTCATCCGGGCCACCCCTGCCCTCCGGGCGACCTCCTCCACCGAGAATGTGCCGGTTCCCGGTCTGGCTCCGACTACTTCCCGAGCGGCGGCAATGATGCGCGACCGAGTTTCCTCGGTACTCTCCCTGCGGCGGGCCATTCGGTAGGGTCGTGAGGGCATAGGAGTCTTGACAGGGCAATTTCGCTGTATACACTGTATAAAGCAATCGTACGGGATATACAACCAAATTGTCTGAGACCTGGAGACCGGACTCATGGACGACCGCACTATCACCATCATTCTCCGACTGATCCACATCCTGGCCGGTGTCTTCTGGGCCGGCACCGCCTTCCTCATCGCCGGTTTCCTGGTGCCGACAGTACGTGCCACCGGGCGGGAGGGGGGTCTCTTCATGCAACACCTCATGGAGGAGAGGCGGCTGCAGATGTTCCTCGGTATCGCCATGCTGCTCACCGTCCTTTCCGGAGTCACCATGTATGCCCGGCTCGCGGCTGCGACTCATGGAGTCTGGGCGGGTACCGCGCCCGGGATCACGTATGGCGTGGGAGCCGTAGCGGCAATACTGGGAGGGGCGACGGGAGCGGTCGTCGGCAGTACTGCTGGAAAGCGCCTGGCAGCCATCGGCTCGAGTATTGGGGCCGGAGGGCCCTCGCAGGAGCAGCAGGCGGAGATGGGCCGACTCCAAGCGCGTATAAAGATGGGCACCAGGGTCACGGCCGGACTACTGGCAGTCGCGACAGGGGCGATGGCGGTGGCGCGTTACCTATGAAGGACCGCGGAAGCGGGGCGGCGGGGGAAGCAGGGCAGTAACCCATAGGAGCCCGATACGATGGAGGTCAGGTAGTGAGTTCCAGAAATGGGTATGCATATCCCGGCTTAGCGGAGAAAGTCGTTCTCGTGACCGGCAGCTCGAGGGGGATTGGAGCAGCCATCGCACGGCTCTTCGCCACAGAGGGCGCCAACGTGGCCGTGCATGGCAGGGATGCCGCTGCCCTAGCTGGAGTGCAGCGTGAGATTGAACGGTCCGGCGGAAGGGCGATGCAGGTTACGGGCGATGTGACCCGATTCGAGCAGATCGAGACAATGCGCACTCAAATAGAGCGTGAACTTGGCCCGATCGACATCCTGGTGGCGAATGCCGGTGGCAGCCTCAGTCGCCCGGCCCCATTCGAGGAAATCGACGAGCAGGGATGGCGGGCATCGGTCGAGGGGAACCTCACCGCGACCTTTCTCACCATAAAGAGCGTTCTGCCCGGTATGAAGCAGCGGAAGGCCGGGAACATCATCACGATCTCTTCCGCGGCAGCTCGAAGACCGCACCCCCAATCGCCGGTTCCCTACGCTGCCGCCAAAGCGGGAATCCAGATGCTGACCCAGCATCTCGCAACCCAGGTCGGCCCCTTCGGGATCCGAGCCAACTGCGTCGCTCCGGAGATCATCCTCACCGAGCGCAACCAGCGGCAGATACCGGATCCGCAGAAGGAGGCCTTGGTCGAAATGCATCCGATTCGTCGTCTGGGTACGCCGGACGACGTGGCTCGCGCGGTGCTCTATCTCTCTTCGGAGCAATCCAGTTGGATCACCGGAGTCATCCTGGATGTCAGTGGGGGAGGGGTAATGGTATGACGCAACCGACGCCGGGCATCTCCACTGTACGGTTGCTGCTTTTCCTGCAGGGCTCAGCGTTCGCCCTGACCAGCGTGTTTCACTGCGGAAGAGTCTTGCAGGGCTACGCGCATTTGGCGGCACGCAAGCTGAGAGCGGCCGCAGTAGTTCACTGACGGTGTGATTAGCCTCCCAAGCTGAACCACCAGGGCTCGGGTATCGCCAGGAGCATGAGAGCGGCTCCCAGCAATCCGAGGTTCTTGTTGAAATTGACCTGGTTCATCTGCCGAGCCTGCGGATCGCGATCGGCCCAGTAGTTGTGCATGGTAAAGGTGACCGGGAGGAGAAACAGCACGACGCAGAGGATGCCAAACCTGGGTTTCACCCCCAGCAGGATGCTCAACCCGCCCAGCGCCAGCAACACACCAGAACCCAGTATCGCCGCCTTAGGTGCGGGAACTCCTTTAGACCCGGCATAGGGCGCCATCGCCGAGACCCCTGTCAAGTGATGGTAGGCATTGAGTAGAAAAAATCCGCCGTAGAGAATCCGCCCGAGCAGGAACAAGTATCTCACGGAATCAGCAGCTTCGTGGGAAGGCATCACGGCACCACTCCTCTGAGATTCGCAATAGCGAAGGCGTACACGTCGGCGGTTTCCGCGATGATGCGGTCGGTCGGACGGTAGCCATGGCTTCCCTCCTTCTCTACCCGGATGAGCACCGGCCGGGAGCAGCTCTGGGCGGCCTGGAGTGCCGCGGTGAACTTGAACGAATGGGCCGGCACCACACGATCGTCGTGGTCGGCGGTGGTCATCAGCGTGGCGGGATAACAGGTGCCCGGTTTGAGGTTGTGTAGCGGAGAGTAGGCGGCCAGGTATCGCACCGCGGTCGAGTCGTTGGATGAACCGTACTCTTCAGCCCAGAACTGACCACCGGTAAACTTCTGGTACCGCAGCATATCCATCACTCCGACGGCTGGCAGGGCGACGGCAAAGAGATCGGGTCGCTGGGTCATGGCGGCTCCCACCAGGAGACCGCCGTTGGAGCCTCCCTTGATCGCCAGCATTCCTGGCGTGGCATATCCCTCCTTCACCAGAAATTCTCCCGCGGCGATGAAGTCATCGAAGACGTTCTGCTTCTTCGCTCCCTTGCCGGCCTCGTGCCACGCCTCTCCGTACTCACCACCGCCCCGAATGTTGGCAACGGCGTATACGCCGCCCAGCTCCAGCCATCCGGCGACAGCCGGTGAGTAGAAGGGTGTGATACTGGCGTCGAACCCTCCATAGCCGTACAGCAGCGTCGGATGGCTGCCGTCGCGAACCAGTCCCTTTCTCGCAGTAATGAAGATCGGGACCCGGGTTCCGTCCTTGGAATGGTAGAATGCCGCCCGGGTCTCGTAGAGCTCGGACTTGAATGGGGCCTTGGTCTCCTCAAAGGGCTCGAGCCGACCGGATGTCAGATCGTAGCGATAGACCGTGGTCGGATGCAGATAGGAAGTGAACGCGAAGAAGAAGTCGCGTCCGTTGTTCCGGCCGCGCAGGCCCTCCGCCGTACCGACGTCCGGGAGTGGCACTTCCTTAAACAGTGCCCCACTTCGGTCGAACAGCCGAAGCCGACTCTGTACGTCGACTAGGTAGGTGAGGACCAACCGGTCGCCGACCAGCAGCGCGCCACTTATGACGTCGGAGCCTTCCGGGATAATTGTGCGCCAATGCGACCGGTTGCTGTCACCCAGCTCGGCCGACATCACCCGGCCGCGGGGCGCCTGCCAATTGGTGTAGATGAACAGTGAATTGCCGACAACGCCGAGCGGATAGTGGAAGGCGTCCTCGGCGGTTACAACAGGCTGGGCGGCAGCCTCCAGAGTTGGTTGGGTGGGGCTTTTTAAGTCGGCGATCCAGAGACGGTTGTTGGTCGTCCCGCTCCCGGAGTAGGTATAGAGCCAGCGCCCGTCGTCGGACATGCTCCCCCCAACCCAGGCAGTAGAATCGTCGGGACGCTCGAACACCAATCGTTCGGCCGCGCCACCCACGGGGTGGTACCACAGCTGATGATGGGTGTTGGCGTCCTTCAGGTTCGCCCGTTCTGCCGAGCCGCGGAATCGGGAGTAGTAGAATCCTTTGCTGTTCCGGGTCCAGGAGATATCGGTGAACTTGACCCGGTGAAGCACCTCGGGAAGGTCGCGCCCGGTCGCCAGGTCCCGGAGATGAATGTCCAGCAGATCCGACCCACCAGCTGCAGTGGTGTATGCGAGCGTCCGCCCGTCCGGTGATACTGACCACTGGGCGACGGCGATCGACCCGTCGGGTGACAGGACGTTGGGGTCTAGCACTACGACTGGGGCGCCGCCACGCTGACTTTCGCGGTACAGCACGAACTGCTTCTGCAGACCGGAGTTCTTCCGGAACCAGAGCTGCCCCGCCTCCTCGAGCGGCACCTGGACTTTGGGATAGTTCCACAGCGCGGTCAGTCGCTTCCGGATCGACTCGCGTTGTTGGAGTCGGCCGAGGTACCCCAACGTCAGCGTGTTCTCCGCGTCGACCCATGACTTGGTCGCTGCGGCATCGTCGTCTTCCAGTGGGCGATACGGGTCGGAGATAGGCCGGCCGAAATAGGTGTCCACCACCTCTGCTTTCGGAGCAGCTGGATACCGGAGCTGCTGGCCCATCAATGGGATGGTGAAGAGCAGCAGCGCTCCGCAGAGCAGGACTGGTTGCAAGGCACGGCTCATGGATCTCTCCCGATCGTGGGCACGCTCTAAGCTGCAGCGCCTTCCGCGAGCTGGAAAGTCGGGTTTACATACCTGGGTCCTGCGGCATCCGTGAGGTGCATCGTGGCGGAACCGAAAACCAAGCCCGCGAGCAAGACCGAGGGCAAGCCTCGTCGCAAAAAGAAGGCGGCCGCCGAGCCGCGCTCGCGCGGGATCGCTCCCGATGCGATCGGATCGGGCACGCCGCCGGCGGCGCTGGCGAGACTGGCTGAGGCGGTCCAGGCAGACGGCGGCACCGTCCTCGCGCCCTACAAGGACCCGCTGGGCGGCAACTGGCAGCTCTTCGCCGCTTTGCCGATCGATCTCGTGGAACCGACACCCTATCAGCGGGATCTGTCCAAGCCCCACGTCGAACGCCTCTCGAGTGCGATGGACCGACTGGGACGGTATCTCGATCCGATGATCGTGGTACGAGGTGGAGCCCCGGTTGAAGAAGGTCGGGAAGGACGGGAAGCAGAAGGCAGCAGGTATCCTTACTGGACGCCTAATGGGAATCATCGGCTGGCGGCGCTCAAGCGCCTCGGTGCCCGGTCGGTGGTCGCCATAGTGGTGCCCGACATCGAAGTCGCTCATCGGATTCTGCTGCTCAACACCGAGAAGGCGCACAACCTTCGCGAACGTTCACTCGAGGTGATCCGGCTGGCGGAGCTTCTGGCCCAGACGGAGGACCGGCCTGAGCGCGACTTCGAGATCGAGTTCGAGGAGCCGGCGCTCCTCACTATCGGACTCTGCTATCAGGAAAATGGGCGGTTCGCCGGCGGTGCCTATCACCCGGTACTCCGGCGGGCGGAGAAGTTCTCGACGTCGCCGCTTCCGAAAGCACTGGAAACCCGGCGAGAGCGAGCCGCCCGGGTTCTCGAGTTGGATGCCGCCGTGACCGAGGCAATGAAGAGACTGAAGGAGCGGGGGTTCGACAGTCCGTACCTGCGCCCGTTCGTGGTTGCGCGCATCAATCCGCTTCGATTCAAGCGTGGTGGAAATCCGGATGTGGACGAAACGCTCGATACCATGTTCGCGGCCGCTCGCCGGTTCGACGCGGGTCGGGTCCGGGCCGATCAGGTGGCGAAGGCAGGGGGAGCACCCGAGGAGTAGTTGGTTATACTTTCGGCTTCCTCGAGACGAGAGGCGTACCGTGCTCCGATATTTCAGATCTCCAACCCCAGCACTCAGCATCGCGGCGATGCTGAGCATCGGCTCCATCGCCTGTAACCGGCGCGAATCCTCGGCTACTCGCTCAGCGACCGACGAGCGTGCCCTAGCCGAGTCGGCTGCCGTCTACGAAAAAGAAGCCAGCATGTTTCGGAAGGTGGGGCAGACTCCGAACCTCCAGGGTCCGGAGTCGGCGCGGTACGATAAGGATCTCGACGTCTGGTTCGTCTCCAACGTGAACGGGATGCCCGCTGCCAAGGACAACAACGGCTACATCAGCCGGCTTCGGCCGGACGGTACCCCGTACAACCTCAAGTTCATCGAGGGCGGCAAGAAGGGAGTGACCCTCAACGCGCCCAAGGGGCTGGCCATCAACGGCGACACGTTGTGGGTTGCCGACATCGACGCCGCCCGTGCCTTCAACAAGCGCACCGGAGCGGTGATCGCCAACGTGAACCTCCGGGGCCGCGCCAAATTTCTCAACGGCTCGGCGGTGGGACCCGACGGCGCGATTTACATGACGGACACCGGGTTCCTCTTTGGACCAAAAGGTGAGATGTCCCACCCCGGTCCCGACCAGGTGTTCCGGGTGCGGGCCAACGGAGACGCCACCGCGGCGCTTACCTCACCGAAACTGGAGGGTCCCAACGGCATCACCTGGGACTCCAAGCAGAAACGTTTCATTATCGTGTCGTATGCTGGCAAGGGGATCTACGGGTGGAAACCGGGTGATAAAGACGTCGAGTTGATCGGCAATGGGCCTGGCCAGCAGGATGGGGTAGTGGTGCTGCCGGACGGCCGACTCCTGGTGACCAGCTGGGCAGACTCCAGTCTGTTCATACTCGAGGGTGGGCAACCCAAGAAGGTAGCAATGGGGATCCCCAGCCCTGCGGACATCGACGTGGATTCCAAAGACGGCCGGGTCGCCGTGCCCCAGCTGATGGCGAACACGGTTCAATTCTGGGAGGTACCATGATCCATCGCACCACCCGCGGCGCTGCGTCGTACGCTCTCGTCGCGTTGATTGCCGCCCTCGCGGGCGCGGCCGGCATGTGGCTGCATGCCAACCCGGGCGCGTCTCCACGCCCGCTCGATCCCGTCACTACTCATGGCGAGTGGGTCAAGATCAAGAAGGGGAACGAGACCATCCGGGCATACGTCGCCTACCCGGAGCGGAAGACGAAGGCACCCGCAGTGATCGTAATCCACGAGATTTTCGGTCTTACTGATTGGGAGCCCACCGTTGCTGACCGTCTCGCCAAGGAGGGATACGTCGCCATCGTTCCCGACCTGCTCTCCTCCAAGCACGGGCAGTCACCCAAGAACGAGGACGAAGGCCGGAAGCTGGTCGGTGATCTGGAGCCCGAACGGGTCACCGCCGATCTCAACGCCACCTACGCCTACGTGAACGGGCTCCCCGCGGTCGAGAAAGATCACATTGGGACCATCGGGTTCTGCTGGGGCGGTGGCCAAAGCTTCCGCTACGCCACCAACAACCCAAATCTGAAGGCCGTGGTTGTTGCCTACGGCCCGCCTCCCGACTCAGCAGCGATCAAACGGATCCAGGCACCGGTGCTCGGGGTTTACGGTGAGAATGACGAGCGAATCGACGCCAGCTTGCCGGATGTAGCCGCCAAGATGCAGTCGGCGGGTAAGACATTCACCTATGAGGTCTACCCCGGGACCGGCCATGGATTCCTCAAGCCGGGGCGGCAGGGGTCGGACGGCCCGCAGGTGGACAAAGCCTGGAAGAGGATCCTGGAGTTCTATCGGGCACGGCTCGGGAAATGAAGCGTGAATGGTAAACAGTGAACGGTAAACGGGAGAGAATGGGCGACAGCCGGTTTACCGTTTACTGTTTACCGTTTACGCTTTGCTGATGCTTCCCCTACTCCTCCTCCTGCAACAAACCCAGTCTCCCCTCGCCGCCCGGGCCGACACCATACACCCGGTCCACGACGCACTCCATTACGACATCACTCTGGTGCCGAGCGATACCGGGCGCCACGTCCTCGCGGAGGTGCAGACCACCTGGCGACTCCGGTCTACAGAACCGGCCCAGATGGAGCTCGATTCGGCGATGCGAGTGGTACGGGTGCTGATGGATGGCAAGGAGAACACGCGACTTTCCCGGACCTTGTATGCCCGGTCCAGCGATGAGGTCGAGGTGCCTCATGGAAAGCACGCGGGTGATACACTGCTCACCCGGGTTCGATATCATGGGCTCCCTCGCGACGGCCTCATCATCGAACAGAACCAGTACGGCGAGCGTACCATCTTTGCCGATAACTGGCCGGACCGCGCTCATCTCTGGCTCGCCTCGCAGGATCACCCCAGTGACAAGGCGACGGTCACCTTTCACATCCAGGCGCCGGTCGAAGATCAGGTCGTCGCCAATGGGGTCCTGGAGAAGATCGACACTCTGGCCTATGGCCATGCCGTATGGCACTACCGAATGGACCACCCCATCCCGGTCTACACGATGGTTGTGGGAATCGGACGATTGGCGCGAACACCCATCGCCCACACCAGTTGCCGAAAGAACTGCGTTCCGGTCACGGTATGGACTTATCCGCAAGATTCCGCCTACGCGGTGAGTGATCCCTTCCGCCGCGCCGCCGACATCGTGGATTACTTCAGCGACATCATCGGACCGTTTCCCTACAGCAGTCTGGCGCACGTCGAATCGAGTACCCGCTACGGCGGCATGGAAAACAGCACGGCGATCTTCTACGACCAGAAGCGCTACCGCCAGCGAGACTTGGGGGAATCCGTCGTCGCCCATGAAACGGCGCACCAGTGGTTCGGCGATGCGGTGACCGAGGCTGACTGGCACCACCTCTGGCTGTCCGAGGGCTTCGCTACCTATCTCGCGGCGCTTTGGCAGCGTCACATCGACGGAGACAGCGCCTTTCGTGCGAGCATGGGCCAGGCGGCAACGACGGTGTTCGAGTCGAAGGATACCGAGCGGCCGATCCTCGACACTGCAGCCACGGATCTCCGGGGACTTCTCAACAGCAACAACTATGAGAAGGGCTCTTGGGTTCTGCACCAGCTTCGCGGGCTCATCGGCGACTCCGCCTTCTTTGCGGGACTCCGGGGCTATTATCGGGCGTATCGAGACAGCACCGCGCTCTCCTCGGATTTTGCTCGAACCATGTCCCAGGCTGCCGGTCGCGACCTCGAGTGGTACTTCCGCCAGGCCTTGCTTCAACCGGGATACCCGATGCTGGATATCCGGTGGCGGCACCAGGGGAAAAAGCTGACCCTGGACGTTCGGCAGACCCAGCCCGAAGCGTGGGGAGTCTATCGGTTGCCAAGTCTCATCTTGCTGGTCGACGGAAAGCCGGTGCGCGTCGCCGTCGAGCAACGAGAGAGCCGGAGTGTAGTCGAGGGAATCTCCCGAAAGCCGAAGAAGATCGAGGTCGATCCGAACGGTTGGTGGCTTTTGCAAGTCAAAGGCGTGAACAGTGAGCGGTAAAACAGTGAACGGGAACAGCCCCGGTCCAACGAACCAAACCCGCGCTTATCGTCTGCCGCATGTGCGAATGAGCATCCTGTTCACTGTTCACTGTTCACTGTTCTCGGTACTGGTCCTGGCCTGCGGTACCCTGCCACCACTGCGGGGCAAGATCGACGTCGGCCACGAGTCGTTTGCCATATTCGTCGGGGGGAGCGGCCTGAACGGTGACCTGTATGCCGTCAGAGCGGACGGCGGGCCGGCGATTCCCATCACCTTCACCACGGTCGCGGAGCTCAGACCCTCGCTCTCCCCCGGGGGGACCGAGGTCGCCTTCCTGCGCGGACGCTCGCTCCGGGATTCCGTCCCGGCCACGATCTGGGTGATGAACCTGCTGAATGGAGCCGAGCGCGAGCTTCGGCTCCCGAAAGGGGCGCCGGCTCCGGAGCGAGTCGCGTGGACCGGTGACGGGGGCTCTGTGCTCGTCTCAACAGGTGAGCAGGCATACCGAGTGAATGCTCCTCCTAAGGCTCAAGATGCGCTGGAGGTTCCGCCAGAGGAGCGCGCGGCAGCCGAGTCGAGCCTCGCAGTTCTGATCGGCGATCCGGTGTTTGCCCGGGTGATTCCCTGTCAACGTCCGGAGGACCTCTGCGTCGTCCCGGGTAGCGGGAAGCCCGGTATCCTCGCCCAGGCGGCACGCGACCCGGTCCGATGGGGCCCCGATTCGGTTGCTTTCTTCGTTGGGGAGCTCCTTCAGATCCGCCCACTCGCCCGGGGCCGCCCTCGCCTGCTCAACTGGTCGGAGGTACCGGCGAGGCCAAGACAGATGACGTTCTTTCAGGCGCCCAGTGAGAAAGCTGGGCCGGTCGACCAGATGTAGTGAGCTGGAGAGTCTGCACCCATATCCCATTGAAGCTTGCTGCCTTCCCCGGCTACCTTCCGGGGCTTTTTTCTGTCCACTCTTTGCGGGGTTGTTGATGAAACTGTTGGTCCTCGGCGCAGGGCTTCAGGGATGCGCCTGCGCTTACGATCTGCTGCAGAACCCAGACGTCGAACAAGTCACCCTGGCCGACCTCCGGCCCGAGAAACTGCCGAAGTTCCTGTCGGGCGATTGGGGTGGGCGGCTGCGTACCCTTCGTCTCGATGTATCCGATTCAACCGCCGTTCGCGCCGCGTTCGCCGGCCAAGCCGCGGTCATGAGCGCCATTCCGTACTACTACAACGGTCCCATGGCTCGCTCCGCCGTCGAAGGCGGGTGCCACTTCTCCGACCTCGGCGGCAACACTGAGATCGTGCTGGAGCAGAAGAAGCTGCACCAACAAGCGGAGGCCAAGGGTATCTCGGTCATTCCCGATTGCGGACTCGCACCTGGAATGGTGAACATCCTGGCTGCGGAGGGAATTCGGCGCCTCGATCGAGCCGAACGGGTGAAGATCTTCGTGGGGGGCTTGCCGCAAACTCCGGAGCCCCCCCTCAATTATCAGATCGTCTATTCCCTCGAGGGCGCGCTCGATTATTACACCACGCCGTCGTGGGTGCTTCGCGGTGGCAAGCCGGTTCAGGTAGAGGCGCTGAGCGAGGTAGAGTCGGTGGAATTCCCCTCACCGGTAGGGACCCTCGAGGCGTTTCACACCGGCGGCGGGATCAGTACGCTGCCCTTCGCCTATCAGGGCAAGATCGACGTCATGGAGTACAAGACGCTCCGTTATCCTGGGCATGCGGCGGTGGTGCGGCCCATTCGTGATCTCGGGCTCCTCGGCAACGATCCGATCGACGTCAAGGGAAACAAGGTGGTTCCACGGGACGTGTTCATCGCTGCGGTCAGCCCGAAGCTCAGCAAGCCCAACGGCCGGGACCTGGTTGCTCTCCAGGTTCAGGTGAGCGGGAAGAAGAACGGCAAGCCGCAGTCGGTTACCTTCCGCCTGATCGACTACTACGACACAAGGCACGGGATCAGCGCGATGATGCGGACCACCGGCTACTCGCTCTCGATCACCGGACAGATGCAAGTCGATGGGAGGGTGAAGGCGAAGGGGGTCCACACACCGGATGAGGCCATTCCGTTCGCCGATTACGTGACCGAACTGGGGAAGCGCGGAGTGAAGATCGAGGAGGTGTGATTTTCAGCGGGGCAGAACGCGGGGAACTTCCTGAGACGGCTGCGGGTTGATGTGGGGAGTTACCGTCTGAGGAGAGGATTCAATTGGATTTTCGGAAGCTGTGGGAAGAGGGGCTTACCTTTGAGGCGTTCGTCGCCTCGTGCAAGGCGGAGCATTGTGGTTTGTGGCAGGGAGTCTATAACCTGGCCCGGATACCCGCCTGGGCCCGGGAAGCGGTTCCCCAGGGCAGCCGGCGCAAGCTTCTCGTCATCGCTGAAGACTGGTGTGGTGATGCCTCGAACACCGTTCCGATTGTTGCCAAGTTCGCCGAGTCGGTGCCCGGCTGGGAGCTTCGAGTAATCCAGCGTGATGCCAAGCCCGAAGTGATGGATCGCTATCTCACCAACGGCTCCCGCTCGATTCCAATCGTGATCGCGCTCGACGAGAACTTTCAGGAGCTGGGGCATTGGGGACCACGCCCGTCCGAGCTTCAGGCGTGGGTGATGGCCAATCGCCCTACCATGCCCAAGACTGAGCTGTATCCTCGAGTGCGCAAGTGGTACGCCCGCGACCGCGGTGAGACGACCCTGCGCGAGGTGCTGGAGGCAGCGGGGTTCTCAGTGGCGAAAGTGGCGTAAGGGCGGGGAAGCGGGGAAGCGGGGAAGACAAAAGGGCGGTCTCAGCCTTTGAGACTCCGCCCCTTTCGATTAGTCCGGTCTTAGCGGGCAGGGTCCGGTGATCCGGGTTGGCGGGATGTGGTTACTTCCCCGCTTCCCCGCCGTCCCGCTTCCCCGCTGTCAGAACATCCACCCGCTTCCCACCGAGTAATTGAATCCGTCCGGCCCCCCCGCAAGGTTGAAGGTCAAGATGGCCGAGCGCATGATTCGGAGGGCAAAACCGCCGCCCCCACCGACCTTCAAGTCCTTGGTCGTAAGCTTGAAATTCTCTCCCTCGAAGACCCGCCCTGCGTCGAAAAATCCGATCAGTGTGATGGCTCCGAGATCGCCGAAGGAGATCAGGTCGTGCCGGCCCTCCAAATTGGCGAAGAGCACGTGGTGGCCAGCGAGGCGGCCGGTATCGAACGAGCGATGGGAGTATTGTCCGCCCAGGACGGCAATCTCCTTTTCCCAGCCTGGAATGATGTAAAGCGCGTCCAGCGGTGGCGTGCCGCCCATACCGGAGGCTGCGATGCGAGCAGCCAGTACTGTGCCTTCCCGCACCGTGAGATATCCCCGCAAGACGGTGTATAGCCTGGTGTATCCGTCGCCACCACTGCCTACCTGGGCTCCGGCTTCCAGCAACAAGCCCTGATGGGTGTTGTACTCGTTGTCCCTGGTATCGTAGACCAACGCTAGCCGGCCGGAAACGTCGGTCTGCGCCAGCTCGTTGGGATCGACTTGACTCGCGAACAGCGACGGTGGCGGCAAAGTAGTAAAGCGGGCCTTCTCGACATCGCCCAGGACGGCGAGCTGGAACGATCTATTTAGCCGCCGGGTGACCTCCGCCTCTCCTCGATAGCGGGTGCGCCGGACTCGATAGATAAAGGGGGTCGCATCGGTGACTAAGTCCTTATCGTACTCGGTATCGTTGCCCAGACCGAAGAAGCCAAAGCGAACTTCGCGCACCGCTCCCGCCTTTATGTCGAACCGCCAGTTTCGGACGAGTTGCGGCGCCTTGAACTGCACAAACAGGTGCCGACTGCCCCGCGAGGTAATGCCCACATCCGCATTCAGCGCAGCGTTGGCGGTGACCCGGTCCTCGTATTCGGCGGCTTGGAAGTATCGCACCCGGAAGGCCAACACCGGACCGTCATTGGTACCTCCGCTCAGATAGGGGAAGTAGCTCGTCCGCCAGGGTATGGCGCTGGGCTGGTCGCTGGTAGTGTCCTGGACCGCGGTAGTGTCTTGGGCCGTGGTAGTGTCCTGGGCCACGGTAGTGTCCTGGGCCACGGTAGTGTCCTGAGCAGCGACTCTGATCGCTGAGATCAGTGAGAGGATGACGAGTACAGTGGCTCGCATCAGGCGGCCATCGTAGCTGCCGCAAGGCCGTGCGCGCTCAGAAAAGTGCGGCGAGAGACCGGTGATACCATGGAGCCTCCCAGGGTACTTGATGCTTCAACGCAAGGTTGCGATGACGGCTCTGCGGGGGATTTAGGCCCGGCCAGAAGCGAAAGTCAACTGAGACGCGACCATCGCTTGCTCGCCTCCCCCGCGCTTCCTAACTTGTCGGCTTGAGTTCCTCCTCCCCACTCCGCAGCGCATTGGGTTCCGCCAATCGCCCGACCGAGGAGCCGCTCGGCCTGGTGCGCCTGGTGGTGGGAAGCATCGCCCTGCTTGGAACCGTACTGGCTCTGGTCGTTGCGCTGGTTCAGCGTGAGCCGCGTGCACTCGAGCTGGTTGGGGCATTGTGGGCGGTCTATGGCCTCGTGGTCGGTTTCGTCTTTGGGGTCCTAGAGCCGGTTATCGATGGCTTCTTTCAGCTGATGGCCAACGTAGGGCTGATGCACCCCGGCGAGGGTTATTCGGAGATCGAGACCCTTGCCGCGCGGGGACACACTCAGGCCGCGGCGGACGCGTACGCCGAGCGCGCTCGAAATCATTCCGAACGCGCCGAAGCCACGCTTCGCAGGGCCGCGCTGCTGGCGGGACCGCTGGGGGAGCCGGAGACCGCTGCAGTCGAGTTGGACAGCTTGCGTGCGGCACCACTCTCCAAACGAGACGACTTCCGGGTCGGTCTGGCGCTGGTGGAGCTCTACGAGCACCACCTTGGCGATCCCGGCCGGGCGATGACGGAGCTGCGCCGGCTGATCGATCGCTATCCGACGGCGCAGGGCGCTCGGCGCTTGAGGGCGGCGCTTGGAGAGCTCAAGGCGGAGCGCTACGGCGGACGGACGCTCCCCTGAATGACACCCCGGCGCCGACTCGATCCGGAGGTCTTTAACCTGCCGGTCGCGAAGATGCGCGACGGGTACTACTCTGACAAGTATTTCGTGCGAGCCCGAGAAATTCTCCGGGCCGACGGCTACCGTCCGCGGGTGACCATGCAGGTGTTCGGCAAGGCACATGCGTTCCTCGGCGGGATCGACGAGGCGATTGCGATCCTTCGGCTCTGCGCGATTGACTGGCCTGAGCTCGAGGTCAAGGCACTATACGATGGCGATGAGGTCGAGCCCTGGGAAACGGTGCTGCTGATCGAGGGACCCTATGATGCCTTCGCGCACCTGGAGACGCTCTATCTTGGCGTCCTCTCCCGACGAACCCGCGTGGGCACCAACACTCGCCGGGTGGTCGAGGCCGCGGCACCGAAGGAGATCATGTTCTTCCCGGCGCGTCACGACCATTGGCTGGTGCAGCCGGGGGATGGCTATGCCGCCCACCTGGCCGGCGCGAACGGGGTCTCCACCGACGCACAGGCATCCTGGTGGGGAGGCCAGGGTATCGGCACAGTCCCTCATGCGCTTATTGCCGCGTACGGAGGGGACACCGTCCTGGCTACCAAGAAGTTCGCCGACCATGTCGGGCCCGATGTGCGGCTCATCAGCCTGGTGGACTTTCAGAACGACTGCGTGGGTACCTCGGTCGAGGTCGCCCGCGCGCTCGGCTCCCGCCTCTATGCGGTGCGATTGGATACCAGCGAGCTACTGGTAGACCGGTCGTTGTGGGATGAGATGGGCAACTTCCAGCCGACCGGCGTCAACCCGCAACTGGTGCAGAACGTTCGGCGGGGCCTCGACGAGGCTGGCTATCGGAACGTCCGGATCGTCGTCTCTGGCGGATTTAGCGTGGAGAAGATCCGCGAGTTCGAGCGGCAGCGGGTGCCGGTGGACGGCTATGGGGTAGGTTCATCTCTTTTCCAGGGCAGGTTTGACTTCACTGCTGATGTGGTCATGCTGGAGGGCAAGCCCTGTGGGAAGGTAGGACGAGAGTACCGGCCCAACCCCAGACTCGAACCGGTCCATTGAAGGGTGCGCATGGGGAAATTGATCTTCTGGGACATCGACACCCTGTACGATTTCCTGCGCTCGGACGGGAAGCTCTACGTGCCGGATAGCGAGGCAATCATTCCCGCTCTCGGCGCGCTCACGAGGTTCGCCCATGCTAACGGGATCCAGATCGTCGCTTCGGCGGACAACCACCTCCTGTCCGATCCCGAGATCAGCGACTCGCCTGATTGGATGACCACTTTTCCTCCGCACTGCATGCAAGGAACTCCGGGACAGCTGAAGATCGCGGAAACCCAGCTGCGCGACCCCCTGATAATCGAGCCGGAGCTCCAGGACGCGACGACTTTGGCCGCCCGACTCCGTGAGCACCGCGGAGATATTCTCCTTCACAAGCAGACCCTCGATGTCTTCACCAACGCCAACGTTCCCCTCCTGCTTAGGGTGCTAGAGCCTGAGGCCGTGGTGATGTACGGGGTCGCCACCGATTTCTGTAATCGCTACGTGGTCGAGGGACTGTTGCGGGAATTGCCACAGGCGAAGCTGTACTTGGTTGTCGATGCCATCCGCGCGATCTACCCCGCAGAAGGCGAGCGCCTGCTCGTACGCTGGCGCGATCGTGGCGTGAGGATGGTGACGGTAGACGAAGTTCTCCAGGGCCATCTGCTCGCAACCCATATTGCAGGGGCGCGGGTGTGATCCAACGCACAGCGGCCCGTTTTCACCGCTCTATCTTGGCCACAGTGGTAGCGTTGCTGGACGGCGAACTGCGAGACGTCCGAGACAAGCCCTGAGTCCCCTGCTCTGAAGGCCGGACGAGTCGTCCAAATACAGCGCTCCCGCTGTATTCTCCCTTCTCTTCCCCTTCTTCTTTTATCTCGCGGGAACGGGCCCAACGGCCCGTTCCACCCACCTTTTTGTCAGTCGTCAGTCGTCAGTTATCCGTCATCAGTCTCCCCAGCTCAAGTTTCAGCCTCCACACGAGAATTGAGCTTTTCGGCTTGCCAGCTTCTCGACTGACGACTGACGACTGTGACAACGGGATCTCTCCGAGTGCGAGAGATCCCGTTGGGTTGTGCGCTGTAAATGGTGTGACAGGCTTACTGGTCGTCGCTGGCCTTTCCGCCCAGCGCGATCGACACACCCAGTGAAGTCACGATGTCGTTCTGGAACTCGTTCCCGCCACCGAAATCACCGTTGTATAGGTAGTCCTCGATATCGACCCGGAATCCGACTCGGCTATTGTCGCCGCCGCCGAAGCGGAACCCGAGCCCGAGCGTACCTCCCAAATCGGTGCTGCTACGGTCGTCGTCGAACGTATTCTTTCCGCGCGTCAACAGGGAACCACCGCCTCCAACGAACACGCCGACCTTGCTGGTTACCGGCGTGATTCCCAGGAGCAGCCGTGCATTGGCGACGAGGAGGTTGGTATTCGTCTCGTTGACGACCTCCCCAGCTACTTTGGCCGGGGCGTAGCCTCCCGTGACCTCGAATCCAAGGCGGCCGGTTCCCCAGAACGTCAGACGCGCACCACCGATCACGCTGACGTCGCGGCTGAAATCGTCAGTGATGGTGGAAAAGGAATTACTGGTCGGAACGTAGATGCCGGCCCACGGGGTCAGCTCCACACCCCCTTGCGCGGCAGCAGGCGTCGCGCTCGTGGTGGTCAGGATCGCAGCCGCGACCAAGCCAGGAACGAATGCCATGAGCTTTCGGATAGACATACACACTCCCTTTGAAAGAAAGCCGTGGTATGAACACAGGCTGGCGCAGAGTAGCGCCTCCGCAGCGCCGGGGCGGTCCCCGGGCCTGCCCAGAATCGTTCTCCAGGCTCTGGAATGCTGTGAAGAAAGGGGGGAGGAACACTGTGAACTCAGTCACTCAGGGTGGGTGACGCTCCCCGAAAAGCTTAAGGGCGGCCTCGCAACGCGAAGCCGCCCTTGGTGTTGCCACTAGGAACTATTACTGGCCCATTTGGCCGAGGCCCAGAAGGGGAATTCCTAGGCCTAGCGACAGATGGATATCGTTTTGGGTTTTCTTCTCATCCGAGGCAGTGAAGCCGGGGATCTCGCCCTTGGGCTTGTAGAGATAGTCTTCGGCACTCAGCTGGATGCGGAGCAGCTTCCCGAGGCGGAAACGAGCGGACGCGCCGACCGTGCCGCCGATATCGGTCTTGTTTTCCATAGCCGCGTAGAAGTCACCACTGCGGTTGACTACACCGACGCCACCGGTGACGAGGAACGCAATCGGGCTGGTCAAAGGCACCAACTGGTAGCTGATCCGGCCGCTTCCGGTGAAGATGTTCGCGTCCTGATTCTGATCGCCGAACCCGGACTGGCTGATCTTGAGATCACTCGGCGCATACGCGCCGGTAAATTCGAGTCCGAGCCGCTGGGTGAGGGCGATTCCGACTCGTCCGCCAACGGTGAGGCTCATCTCCTGCTTGAACTCTTCACCGCTCGCTGCCTTGACGAGTTCAGTCGTAGGCACGTAGACGCCGATATTCGGAGCTATGCTGATTCGCTGCGCGGTGAGAGGATGTGCCCCAGCCACCAGCAGGACGCCACCCACCAACAGAACGCGAGCTACCCACGGGCTGCTACGCATTGAGCCTCCGGTTGGATGCCAGGGGAAGGGTGACACTCTAGAGCTTGAGCCTGAGATCGATGTCCACCAGCACTGACGGTTCCGCTTCCTCGAAAACGACGCGGTTCTGCACCTGCCGAATCACCATTCGCTCCAGCCGGCCTTTGCCTTTGCCGTTTCCCATGTTTCCACGGCGATAGTAGACCACCTGCGTCGCACCCACCCGTTGGACGCGCACGACGGTGTATCCTCGTTCGACCAGAACAGTCCGGGTGATGCTCACCGCTCGACCGCTCGAAACGGCGTAGTGCTTGTTCTTTGACTTGCCCTGGGCATGTGCCGAGGTCGACAGGCTTCCCGCCAAGGCAATCACGGCGAGGACCGACCAGAGCAGCCGCTGCGCTGCGCGCATCTTTGAGCTCCGCGGGTGGGGTTAAACGGGGTGTGGACCAGGGCCCCCGGGGCAAGAACCATGCACTCGGGCGGTGCGCGTTACTAGCTTGAAAGGCTTGGAGTTACTGAACGGGAGGGCAGCAGGAGCGTGGGAAAATGACCGGCCCTATGCGGCCTGCGAGATGGCTTACTCCTCGCGTCGGACCTGACGCGGGGATTTGTCGTCCCGAAGACCGAGGAACCGGGGATGCCGGAGGAGCCCGGCAGAGGTCCACTCAGAAAATCCGACCTGGGCTACCAGCTTCGGATCGACCCACTGGACATCGCCGGCGGGCGCTGGACCACCGATAAAGGGGCTGGTGGAGCGGTGCAAGGGCACCAGGTGTTGGTACAGGTACTCCAGCGTTCGCCGGTCGTACCCGGTCCCCACCTTGCCGGCATAGCGCAGCGATTTCCCGTCGTAGTAGCCCACCAGCAGCGCACCGAGTCGCTCGCGAGCGCCTTGGGGGGCAGTATACCCACCGATCACGAATTCCTGCTGCCGCACGCATTTGATTTTCAGCCAATCGGTGGACCGGGCGCTCACATATCGGGAGTCCGCCCGTTTGGCGATGATCCCTTCGGCCCCGCGGGCGCATGCCTCCTCCAGCATCGCGGCCGAACCGGTGCTCCGGTGGGGAGTAAACCGGATGGGATCGTCGAACCACACGACGTCTCGAAGTACCGCCTTCCGGTCGACCACGGGAAGACCGGTCAAGTCGACCCCCTCATAGAACAGGCAATCGAAGAGATACAAGTAGATTGGGACCTGGCTTCGGCGGGCGCGAACCGGATCGCGCAGTTGCATTCGTTGCTGCAGCCGTGAAAAACTGGTAACTCCTCGCTCGGTGTCGAAGGCAACGATTTCACCATCCAGCACGGCATCGCCCCGGACCGCAGTCTCCAGGACCTCCACCAACTCGGGATAGGCATCGTTCAGCGGCTTTCGATTCCGCGAGACGATGCGCACCGTACCACCAGTTACATACACCAGGCCGCGGACTCCATCCAACTTCGGCTCGTAGATCCACTTCCCCTGGGTCGGAAGTGCGTCCGACAAGGTGGCGAGCATAGGCGGAATCCACGCCGGCTGGCTCCGATGGCGGAGGGCTCCCGGTGCGCTCTTGGCGAGGACCTCCAGCGCTCTCGTCATCCGGCGCCCTCCTGGTTTAGCAGGGCGGCGAGATCTTGTTTTGATGACAGAATGTCGGCCCATGGGTCACCTTGCTCCTCCAGGATCTCAGGCACCGTGCGGAGAGTGAAGTCCGTCGGGTAAACCGACTCCAGCTGCTCCCAAGTGACGGGCATCGAGATCGTCGCCAACGGATGCCGCCGGGGACAAAAGATCGAGGCGAGCGATTTACCCCGAGAGTTCTGGTTGTAGTCGAAGAAGATCTTGCCGGTCCGCCGCACCACCGCCCATTCCAATGTCACTTCATCGGGCCACTGCTGCAGCGCGAAGCGTCCAATCGTCTCGGCAATGTTGCGGGCTGCGTCGTAATCAAACGTGCGTACGATCGGCAGATACAGATGAAGCCCGGTTCGACCGGAGGTCTTTACGAAGATCTCAAACCCCAGGCGGGCCAGCATGTCATGGAGACGGAGGGCGAGGTCTCGAGTGTGCTTGAATGCTTTGCGATGCAGTTCCGGCTCTTCTCCTTTTCCTTCCCGTCCCGAGTAGAGATAGGGATCCAGATCAAAGATCACGAAGTCAGGATAGTTGAGCACCGATCTGTCCAGGTCCGCCTCGGAACCAGAAAATTTCCGGCTCCGTCCCCGCGCATCGGGAGCCGGATCCACTCGGGAGAACCATGGGTGCAGCTCCAGACCTCCCATCTGAGCCAGGAACAACAGGGTCGGGAGGTTCTCACAAATCAGATACTCGCTGTCGCCCTCATTGTGGCTGGAATAGATGCTGACGGTCCGAGCGAAGGGGGGAGCTGGCCGCCAATGCTTCTGGTAGAAGCTCTTCCCGTTCACGCCATCGGGGAAGCGAGTGGTAAACATGGGCCGGCCTGCTAGATGAGGCAGCAGCCAGGGAGAGATCCGGGTGAGATAACGGAGCAGGTCCCGCTTGGTCAGCGGCTTCGCGCGGCCCACAGCGGGCCAGAGCGTCTTATCGAGATTGGTGACCGGAAGATCGTAGCCATCGACCGTCAGCACCATTCTTTGCTCCCGTGCCTCGAGCTGCTCGAGGACGGTGCCGACTTCGGTCACGACCTGGCTCATCCAACCTTCCGTGGCCTGCGAGCCGGCCGGGACGCGCGGGTACGCGCGCGAGCCGGCGGCTTCGGCTTGGCCGCCTCCTTCTTTGCCGCCTCGACGCTGCGCTTGAGGGCATCAGCCAGGTCGATGACTCGGGTCTCGCGCGCTGCCGGCGCCTTCACAACCTGCTTCCCTTCCAGCTTGGCCTCGATCAGCTCGGCCAATGCCTCCCGGTAGTGATCGTGATATTCGCTGGGGTCGAACGGCTTGCGGAAGATGTCAATCAGCGTGAACGCCATCTCGAGCTCGCGGTCGGAAACCTTCACGTTGCCGAGGTCCATGCCACGCTCCATCCGGATCTCGTCCGGATAGTAGAGCGTCTCCAGCATGATGGTGCCCTCATGCGCTCGAATGGCGCAGAGCTGCTCCTTTTTACGGATGGTGATCGTCGCGACTGCCGTGAGACCCTTCTTCTCCAGTGCCTTGATCAGGAGGGCGTAGGGCTTTTCCGCACGCTCGCCGGGTTCCAGGTAGTAGCTCCGCTCGTAGTAAACGGGGTCGATTTCCTTCTGGTCGACGAACGCGGTAAGCTCGATGGTGTGCTTGCTGGGAAGTGGGAGCCGCTCGAAGTCCTCGTCGGTCAGCATCACGTACTGCCCCTTGGAGTACTCGTAGCCCCGCGCCGTCTCGTTCCAGGGCACGTCCACTTCGTCGGTTGGACACCAGCGCCGCTGCTGCAGCCGGGTGCCGTCGGTGGCGTGGAGCAGGTGGAAAGAGATGTCCTTGCTCTCGGTCGCTCCGAAGAGCTTGACCGGGATACTCACCATCCCGAAGCTGATCGACCCGCTCCAGATCGCCCTGGCCATGGCAGGCTCCTCCGAGTTTGTGCCCGGCTTTTCCACATTGCCGCGTCGTTATCCACAGGTTTATCAACATAACTTGTTGATAAATAAAGACTTACGACGATGGAGTATTCGTCGTCTGGGAGACGCTTGCTGTGGGATGAGTCACACCGTGGAACTACGGCTTGGTTACCGCGCGGAGAATTCCTTTGATCGCCTTGTGGTTGGCGGAATTGCCCGACTTGCTCGCCAGCGAATCTGCTGACGGCGCTCGTGGAGTGGACACGTCGATGGTGACGGGTGCGGGCTCGATGTCGTCGGTCGCACCACTCTCGACGGTTGGCTTCGGTAATGGGGCGGGCCGCGCAACCCTCGAGTCTGCCGAGCCACCGAATGAAGGCGCGGACGTCGGCACTGCCGGACGTTGCAAGGCAGGTTCGGGCGCCGGCTCTTCAGTTGGAATCACCGGAACCATCGCAGCGGTGTTAGCCGGGGTCACTACCAGCCGGCGATGAGATCGGAAGAGACCGGCGACGTCCCCGCGGGAGAACAATGGCGCCGAGAGAACCCACTGCGCCCCACCAAGCAAGAGTGCTCCCACCAATGCGATCCTCAATTGCCGGCCTGACTTGCCCTGCCGGCGCGGACGCTTCTCGTTCGCCGATTTCTCCTTAGCGGGGGTCTTTTTCCGCGGCGCCGGAGCTGCCGAGGCCTCGACCGGTTTGGCGGCGGGTGTAGGCGGCAGCGGCGGCTCTACCGGAATCGACTGTTCCAGGCTCAGCGGAGACAGCGGCTTTACCGGTGGTCCAGCCACCAGCGCCGACTGGCTCAGCGGCATCGAAAGGGCGGTTTTGTAATGGGGGTGAAATTGGATCGGCAACCATTTGCTGGATGCGTTGTGATAAATGCGAGCGCGAGGAGTCACCACCCCTCGTTTGATCGCGACCGCCAGCTCCTCAATCGACCGGAAGACTGTTTCTTCGCCCGGCGAGAGCTCGATTCGGTACATACACGATCCTCATGAGTGCCCGAGGTTTCGATCGAACTTCGAGGTGATGAGGCTCGGTAGTGCACGCAAATTTCACGCACCAGTACAATGCACTTTCGTTCATGCCGCCATGGCAGCAGAATATTCGACAGAGTGACACCGGCCGAACTGCAAGCCGTGTGATAACAGCCAGGGACTCTCTTCCGCGCAAAGACTTGGAGCGAAGGAGCGACTGCCTCGGGGCTGCCTGTTTCTGCAGCGTGCCGCGACGGCAGAGAACGCAATGGAGTGGGCGGTTGGGGGCGGTCGCCTGACGGCGTGGTAGATTGCGAAGAACATCGCTCATAACCGGATGACCGCCCACCCGCAGGAGACACCCCGATGCTGCGAAAGCTTGCATTGATCCAGGGTCTCTTTTACCTCACGACGGGGGTCTGGCCGCTATTCGACATCGGGAGTTTTCAGGCGGTGACTGGGCCCAAGACCGATCTCTGGCTGGTAAGAACGGTGGGGGTGCTCGTCGCTGTGGTCGGCCTGGTCCTCCTCCTGAGCTACCGAAATCGCCGGGTCACCGATGAAGTGATCGTGCTTGCGGTCGGATGCGCGATCGGTCTCGCTGCCATCGATCTCATCTACTCCCTCAGTGGACGTATATCAGCCGTGTACCTGGCGGACGCCGCGGCAGAGGTTGGCCTGGCGGTCCTGTGGGGTTACGCCCGACTGCGCACCTGATGGAGGCGGCCACCAACCGCGAGGCGCTTCGGGCAGAGCAGGTGACCAAGCGTTACGGAAACACCATCGCGTTGGACCAGGTCTCCGTTGCGGTGGAGCGGGGCCGGTGCCTGGTCCTGATCGGTGAGAGCGGCTCGGGGAAGACGACGCTGCTTCGGTGTTTTAACCGGTTAGTCGATCCCGATGAGGGACGGATCCTGGTCGATGGTTCCGTGGCAACCGATCTCGACCCAATCGCGCTGCGCCGTCGCATCGGCTACGTCCCACAGGACGGTGGGTTGCTTCCTCACTGGACGGTGCAGCGCAACGTCGAGCTGGTGCCGCGACTCCGGCAGGTGTCGAACGCCAGGGCGCTGGCGTCTCAGGCACTGGAACTGGTGGGCCTCGACCCCGGGCTCTATGCTGCCCGCAGGCCGAGCGAGCTATCCGGCGGCCAGCGTCAGCGGGTCGCGGTAGCCCGTGCACTGGCGGCGAGGCCCGATCTGGTGTTGCTGGATGAGCCGTTCGGCGCACTGGACGCGATCACTCGCGCCGATCTCCAAATCACATTCGGACGCATCCGCCGGGAGCTCGGCGTGACAGCGGTGCTGGTAACCCACGATTTGCGTGAGGCGTTCCTGCTGGCCGACCTCATCGTGGTGATGCGTCGCGGAAAGGTGGAAGAGTCCGCCGATGCGCGAGAGCTGCGCGAGCGCCCGAGATCGCCCTATGTGCGCGAGCTTCTGGCTCGCTCGCAGCTGGAGATACCATGATCGGAGCGGTAGTCCTTCAGCTGCTGCTCGCCGCCGGCCGCATCGTCCCGCAGAGCCCGGCGCCGTCCCCCGTGCGTCCGGTCGTCGTCGCCTCCAAACCGTTCGGCGAGTCGTATCTCCTCGCGGAAATCTTTGCCCAGCTGCTGGAAGCTCGTGGGTTCAGGGTTCAGCGTCGGCCCGGTCTCGGGGCTACGGAGATCGCATTCCAAGCGCTTAGGACCAACCAGATCGACGTGTACCCGGAGTACACCGGGACCGGGCTGCTGGCGATTCTGGGACAGCGACCGACAGACGATCCGGCTCAAGTGTATCGCCAGGTCTCTCGTGAGTTTCGAGAGCGCTTTAGTGTGCGCTGGCTGCCGCCACTCGGTTTCCAGAACACCTACGCCATAGCAGTCCGTCAAGAGACCGCAGCCCGTTTTCACCTGGCCACGCTGAGCGATTTGGCGCGGGTGGCAAAATCGCTTCGCGCAGGACTCACCCCGGATTTCATCGGCCGGCCCGACGGTCTGCCCGGCTTGGAAAAGGCTTACGGCATCAGCTTCGCCCAGGTGCGCGCTTTGCTTCCGGCAGTCAAGTATCAGGCCCTAGCCGCCGGTGAGGTAGACGTCATCGATGGTTACTCTACCGACGGCTTCATCGCCCGATACAATCTGGTGGTCCTGAAAGACGACCGGCGATTCTTTCCGCCCTATGAGGCCGCTGCGCTGGTAAGCCCGGCGTTGGCGCGCGACGCTCCTGGACCGATTGCTGCCCTGACCGAGCTGAGTGGGTTGCTGACGGAGTCCGACATGCGCCGGTTCAATCGCCGGATCGAGGTGGATGGAGTTCCCGTGCCCAGGGTCGCCGCGGCTGCACTCCTGGCCCTGCGACTCAGCACCCCCGGGAAGGCGGAGCCGGTCTCGGATCGGCGGTCCGCGGCTGGGGTGGCCGCATACATCTGGGCGGAGCGCCGAACCATCTTCGGTCTGACGTTGCGCCACCTTCTCCTGGTCGGCGTGTCACTTACCGCGGCGATTGCGTTCTCGTTGCCTTTGGGCCTGGCGCTGGAGCGGTGGAGACGGGCCGCCGAACCGGTCATCCGCGGGGTGGGCTTGCTGCAGACGCTTCCGAGTATCGCGCTTCTCGCGTTCATGATCCCGCTGCTCGGGATCGGTGTGATACCTGCACTGGTGGCGCTGTTCCTGTATTCTCTATACCCGATTCTGCGAAATACCTACACGGGGGTCCGGGATGCGGCCCCCAGTGCGGTAGGAGCCGCCTGGGCGCTCGGCATGACGCCGCGACAGATTCTCGGGCATGTCCGACTACCCCTGGCTGCCCCGGTGATCATGGCAGGGATCAGGACCGCCGCGGTGATCAATGTCGGTACCGCCACGCTCGCGGCGTTTATCGGTGCCGGCGGACTCGGCGACCTCATCTCCGCGGGCTTGGCGTTATCGGACACCCGAATGATTCTTTCTGGTGCATTACCGGCTGCGCTGCTTGCCCTCATCGTTGATGGGGCTCTTGGCTGGTGTGAACGGATGATCACCCCGGCCGGCTAAGGCTCACTCTGGAAGAAATGGAACGTGCGACTTCATTCGTTCTCTGCAGTTCGTCCCACTCCAAAGCTTGCCGCACAGGTAGCCTCGGTTCCGTACGACGTTGTCGATCGTGCCGAGGCCATGGAGCTCGCGAAAGGAAATCCTCACAGCTTCCTGCACGTGGGACGCTCCGATATCGATCTCCCGGAGGGCACCGACCCTCATGACCCGCAGGTCTACGCCCAGGCTAGAAAGGCGCTCGACCAACTCGTCGAGGACGGGACTCTCCTGCGCGACCGGGAGCGGTCACTCTACCTGTACCGTCAGATCATGGACGGACGAACCCAGACTGGCCTGGTGGGGTGCGTCCACGTTGACGACTACGAATGCGATGTCATTCGGAAGCACGAGAAGACCCGGCCGGACAAGGAAGACGACCGGACCCGGCACGTGCTCACCTTGAACGCCCATGCCGAGCCGGTGTTCCTGGCCTATCGGGGACGGCGGGAGATCGACGACTTAGCCGCGGGGGTGGTGAGAACGCCGCCGCTGTACGACTTTACCGCCCCTGACGGCGTCAGACACACTGTCTGGAAGGTGCCCGACCCCGAGTCCTGGGTCAGCGCATTCCGCGCAGTCCCTCATGCCTACGTGGCGGATGGCCATCATCGCTCAGCCAGCGCGTGGCGGGCAGGGAAGGAGCGGAGAGCAGCAAACCCAAAACATACCGGGAACGAAGAGTACAACTGGTTTCTGGCGGTGCTCTTCCCGGCGGACCAGCTCACCATTCTTCCCTACCACCGGATGGTTCGGGACCTGGGCGGGACGACGCTGAGGGGTGTGCTGGACCGATTGCGAGACGTAGGGAGAATATCGAGAACAGACGATCCCATGCCGGCTCGGCCAGGGTCCTTTGGGATGTATCTCGGAGGGGAATGGCATCGGATCGACCTGGATGCAGGATCGGTCGACCGCGATGACCCGATCGGCTCACTGGATGTCTCACTGCTCCAGGAAAGGATCCTGGGTCCCGTGCTCGGGGTGGGCGATCCCCGAACCGACCAACGGCTCGAATTCGTAGGCGGGATTCGAGGAACCAGGGAGCTGGAGCGCCGGGTCAACTCGGGTGAGATGGCGATCGCATTCTCGCTGTTTCCCACCACCATGGAGCAGCTCATGGCGGTCTCGGACGCGAGCACCGTCATGCCACCCAAGAGTACGTGGTTCGAGCCGAAGTTGAGAAGCGGGTTGTTCGTTCACGAGCTGGATTGAAGTTAGGTCCAGGGTCCAGGGTCCAGAGTCCAGAGTCGAAAGTCGAAAGTCGAGAGTCGAAGGTCTAAGTTCGAGGCTCGGGCTCGAGGTAATGACTGGAGGGCTAGCACTGGAACCTCAACAACCAAGACTCTAGACTCTAGATTCTCGACTCTCGACTTTCGACCCTACAGTTTAGACTCTCGACCGCTTTCGCGGAGCTCAAATGAAGGTTTTAGTCGCCGATAAGTTCGAGAAGGTCGGAATCGACGGTCTCAAGGAGTTGGGCTGCATCGTTCTGTCGCAGCCCGATGTGAAGGCTGAGGCGCTGCCTCAGCTGATCCGGACCGAGGATCCGAATATCCTCATCGTCCGCAGTAAGAAGGTGACCGCCGACGCGCTCCGCGCCGGGACGGCCCTCAGTCTGGTGATCCGGGCCGGTGCCGGGATCGACACCATCGATGTGGCCGCCGCTTCAGACTTGGGGGTCTTCGTCTCCAACTGCCCGGGCCGGAACTCCATCGCCGTGGCGGAGCTGGTGATGGGACTCCTGCTCTCCTGCGACCGGCGGATTCCCGATCAAGTCGCCGACCTGCGACGGGGCAACTGGAACAAGTCGGAATACTCCAAGGCCCGCGGGCTGTACGGCCGGAGATTGGGCATCGTCGGTCTGGGGCAAATCGGCCGCGAGGTCGCCCAGCGTGCCGCCGCGTTCGGCATGCAGGTCATCGCCTGGTCCCGAAACCTGACCCACGAAGAAGCCGAACGGCTGGGGATTATCTATGCCGAAACCCCACTTGAAGTGGCGCGCCACGCCGACGCGGTCACGATCAACGTGGCTGCCAACCCGGAAACTAAGAGCCTGGTGAATGCCGATTTCTTGGCGGCCATGAAGCCTGGCGCGTATCTCATCAACACCTCACGAGGTTCGGTGGTGGACGAGGCGGCGCTCCAGCAGGCGGTCACGGAGCGGGGAATCCGCGCCGGACTGGACGTGTTTCGGAACGAGCCGGCCGGAGGCACCGGAGAGTTTTCCTCCAAGCTGGGGCAGCTGCCTGGCGTGTACGGCACCCATCACGTCGGTGCCTCGACCGAGCAGGCGCAGGTGGCGATTGCCCACGAGGTGATCCGGATCGTGCAGTCGTTCCGCGCCACGGGCGAAGTCCCCAACGTCGTCAATCGCCTCGCCCGAAGCTCGGCCACTCACGTGCTGACCATACGGCACCGGAATCGTCCCGGTGTCCTGGCGCATGTGTTCGGCGTGTTGGCCGGGGCCTCCATCAACGTGGAAGAGGTCGAGAATATCATCTATCATGGAGCCCATGCGACGCTGGCCCGGATCCATCTCGACGGCCAGCCGGAGCCGTCGGCTTTGACCCGGATACGTGAGGGAAATCCCGATATCATCAGTGCCGAGCTCAGCGCGATCAACGGACGCGCCCGCAGCTGACGGCAGAGCCATATACCCTAGACCTGATCAGTGACCATGTCCGATCGCATTCATAACTTCAGCGCTGGGCCTGCCGTGCTGCCCGAGTCGGTGCTCCGGAAGTCACAGGAGGCCATCTGGAACGTCCACGGCAGCGGCATCGGCATTATGGAGCACAGCCACCGCGGCAAGGTGTTCGATCGCATCATCGGCGAAGCCGAGCAAGCCTGCCGCGAGCTCGCCGGCATTCCCGACAACTACCGGGTGCTGTTTCTCCAGGGCGGGGCATCGCTCCAGTTCGCCATGGTACCGATGAACTTCCTGACGGCCGATCAGACCGCCGATTACCTGGTGACTGGTGTATGGTCGCAAAAGGCGGTCAAGGAGGCAAAGCCGATCGGCAAGGTGCACATCGCCGCGACGAGTGAAGCGACCAAATTCGATCGGATTCCCCGGCCGGCCGAGATCAAGTTCTCGCCGGCTCCGGCTTACGTCCACATCACCACCAACAACACCATCTACGGAACTCAGTGGAAGTCCGAGCCACCGTTGCCGAACAGCGTGCCCTTGGTGGCCGACACCTCCAGCGACATGTATAGCCGCCCGATCGACATCCGAAAGTACGGTCTGGTCTACGCCGGTGCCCAGAAGAATCTGGGCCCTTCCGGCGTAGTGCTGGTCATCATTCGGGACGATCTGGTTGAGGCAGGGGCCAAGACTCTTCCGACCATGCTCCAGTACCGAACCCATGTTGCGGAGGGCTCACTCTACAACACACCGCCCACCTTCGGCATCTATGTGATGGGCGAGGTGTTCAAATGGATCCAGGCCCAGGGCGGGCTGGCAGCCATGGCTCGACACAACGAGACCAAGGCGAGACTGCTCTACGACTACCTGGATGAGAGCGAGTTCTTTCGCGGTACCGTGCAGCAGGATAGTCGGTCCCTCATGAACGTATGCTTTCGCGCTCCCACTGAGGAGCTGGAAGCAAAGTTCATCAGTGAAGCGACCAAGCGCGGCCTCGACGGCCTGAAAGGCCACCGCTCCGCCGGCGGGATGCGGGCGAGTATCTACAATGCATGTCCTCGCGAGGCGGTCGAATCGTTGGTGCGGTTCATGAAGGAGTTCGAGCGCGCCAATCGTACTGCGGGGAGGGCTACGCAGCCAGCGTCTTGATCAGGTCGGTGTTGGTTTTGCTCCGGCGGAGATCGGTCAGCAGGTCGTTCATCGCATTGATCGGGGTCATTGCCGCAATGCGTTGACGCAGTGCACGGGAGGCAGCGAGGGCCGGGGCATCGAGTAGAAGCTCTTCTCGCCGGGTGGCGCTCGCGACCAGGTCGATCGCAGGAAAGATGCGCCGCTCCGCCAACTCCCGGCTCAGGACCAGCTCGCTGTTGCCGGTTCCCTTGAACTCCTCGAAGATCACCTGATCCATCTTGCTCCCGGTATCGACCAGAGCGGTAGCGATGATCGTCAATGAGCCGCCTCCCTGGGGAGCATCGATTCGGCGAGCGCTGCCGAGAAAGCGCTTTGGCTTCTCCAGGGACTGCGCGTCGAGCCCACCCGAAAGAGTCCTTCCGGTCCCTTTCTCGACCGTGTTGTAGGCCCGCGCGAGGCGGGTGAGTGAATCGACGATGAGAACGGCATCGCCTCCCAGCTCTACCCGGCGTCGGGCCCGCTCGAGCGTAAGCTCGGCCACTGCCACGTGCTGCTGGGCCGGATTGTCGAAGCTCGATGCGATCACCTCACCCACCCCGGCGACCTCCATCTCGAACACTTCTTCCGGCCGCTCGTCCACCAGCAGGATGAAGAGCTCGGCCTGGGGATAGTTGACACTCAGCCCCCGGGCGATGGACTGGAGAACCATGGTTTTTCCCGCCTTCGCGGGAGCGACCACCAACGCACGCTGACCCTTGCCCAGTGGGCAGAGCAGATCGATCACCCGATTAGTGTAGTCGTCTGCGCCCGCTCCTGAGGCTGTGCTCTCCAGACGGAGCTGCTCGTTCGGATGCACCGCCCCAAGCCGGCTGAACTCCGGCCGCTGGCGCACCGCATCGGGAGACTGGCCCTGGATAGCGGTGATCTTCTCCAGGGTTGGACCCCTGCCCTTACCACCGCTTCGTACCGAACCATCGATTTCGTCGCCGACCCGCAACCCGTACTGCCGGATCAGCCGTTCGCCGACGTGGACGTCGCCGTTGGACGGGAGGTAGCTCGCCTCCCGCCGGCGCAAGAACCCACTTCCCCGATTCCCGACTTCGAGAACGCCGAGCATCAGGCAGCCGCAGCCACTGAGCTTTTTATCCGATGCAGGATGGCGGTGAGACCCTGGGTCCGGGTCATGCCGAGCGTCTCACTGAGGCCAAGGCGGTCCAGGAGGTCTAGGGGGATCCGGGCGACGGTGTCCGGCGACGCGCCCTCCAATGAACGTGCCAACAGGGCAATGAACCCCCGCACGGTGGGAGCCTCGCGAGGAACGTCGGCGTAGATGTGAACGCGACCCTTATCCACCTCGACCCAGAGGTAGACGGTGGTCTGACACTCTGGGACGCGGTTCTGGCCTTGCTCCTTGGCGGCCTCGAGTCGCTCGGGGAGTGGGGGAAGCTTCTTGGAGTAGTCCAGAAGAGTCTCCAGCCGGGTTTCGCGATCGGCTGCCTTGAACCGGGGAATCAGGGAATCCAACGTTGCCATGAACTGTCCTAGCTCACGAGAAGACCAAATTCTGTTGAGGAATAGATATCAACAAAGGCGGCGAGCGGCTAGCAAGCAATCCCAGCCGACGGCGAACCATCGTCAGGGTATGACGGAAAGAACCAACTCTGGAAGACGGTGATTAGCCTGAATTGGAAGACGCCACTGCTCCCCGTTCGCGCTCCAGGAGTCGCTGTTTTCGATCCACTCCCCACCGGTACCCGCCGAGCTCTCCGGTTTCCCGTACCGCGCGGTGGCAGGGGATCACGACTGCTACCCGGTTAGTGGCGCAGGCTCTGGCTACCGCGCGAGCGGACGATGGGCGCCCCAGCTCCCGGGCGATCGTGCGGTAGGATCGCGTTTCTCCCGGCGGGATCCGACGGAGGGCCTCCCAAACCTGCCACTGAAAGGCCGTGCCGCCGACGTCAAGCGGCAGCGGCCGTCCTTCCTTACCCTGAATTTGTTGGAGCACCTCTTGAGTGTAGCTCTTGAGCTCGCCGTTCCCGGCCTGGATGGTGGCGGCCGGGTACTCCCGCCGCAGGGCGGTCTCCAACTCGGCGGCACTGTCCCCCAGCATGACGGAGCAAACTCCCCGCTCGGTAGCGGCGATCAGCAGATGCCCAACTGGCGTGGGCAGGACGGTATGACTGATCGTCATCCCCCGCCCACCGTTCCGGTAGCTGCCGGGCGTCATCCCCATTCCGTTCCGCGCGTGCTCGTAAGCCCGACTGCCGGAAGCATATCCGGCGTCAAACGTCGCCCGGCTCACAGTCGCTCCAGTTCTGAGTCGTGACTTCATCCGCTCGAGGCGGCGGGCGGTCACGTAGGCCTTCGGGCTCACCCCGACAATCTTCTTGAAAGTTCGCTGGAGGTGATAAGGGCTCATGTTCGCCACCTGGCCCAGCCGCTCCAGGGTAACGGTCTCGTCCGGATGGTTGTCCAGGTATTCGCGGGCCGCCGTGACCCTCCGGGTTGCGGCCGGCTGGCTGCTCCTGGGCTCACACCGGCGGCAGGCCCGATACCCAGCGGCCTCGGCTGCCTCGGGGGTGTCGAAGAAGCGGACGTGGGCCCGTTGCGGGCGCCGGGAGGGGCAGGTGGGCCGGCAATAGATCCCGGTTGACGAGACTCCGTAGAAGAATCGACCGTCACTTCCGGGGTCTCGATCGATGACCGCCTGCCATCTCAATGCGGAATCTGCCTGAGTCACCGTGCCTCCCTGGCCTGCTTGGCTATAGCTCACTGACTGCTCCCACCTGGCCCAACGATTATCCTAGCACCCCGGCAGGATCTGCACTACCTGCTTTTTGCGCTCAAACTTAAGGATGGAACCTCCTTGTCCCATAGAGCGTTACAGCTGATACCGAGGCTCCCTCGGGGCAACTCGCGGACCCGCCGAATCTGCCGTATCATAATGGCAGTAGTCCTTCCGAATTCTTAGCCGGATGGGGATGCACCAGCTTATGACTACGATTGCTACCCCCAGCCGGTCCGATCGACAGGCCCTTGCCCGCGACTTGAGCGAGGCACGGGCCCGGACGTTTCAGCTATTGGCTCCCCTTTCTTCCGAAGAATTACGGCTCCAGCACGATCCCCTCATGAGCCCACTGCTGTGGGACTTGGGTCATATCGCCCATTTCGAGGAGCTCTGGCTTACCCGTAACCTGGACGGGCCGATCGAGTTCATCGAGATGCCGGGCCTCTTCAATCCGTTCGAGCACCCCCGAAACACTCGCGGCGCCCTGCCACTCCCAGACCTCGATCGCTGCCGGGCGATCATGGAGGAGATCCGGCACCGTGTCCTCGAGCGGCTAGCTGATGTGGATCTCGATTCGGACAACCCTCTCCTTCGCGATGGATACGTCTACCGCATGGTGCTCCAGCATGAGTACCAGCACAACGAGACCATGCTCCAGACGCTGCAGCTGAAGCAGGGTCGGCCCTACTCTCCGCTGCAACGCTCAGTCGTGCCTTCCACTCCTCGGGGCAGCGTCTCCGGTAGGGGGGACATGGCTCTCTTCCCAGGTGGCCTGGTCGAAATCGGAACCGACGATCGCTCGGCCGCCTACGATAACGAGCGCCTTCGTCATGCCATTCGGCTGGAGCCGTTTTGGATCGACGTGACGCCGGTGACGAACAGCGAATTCGCCGACTTCATCGCCGCAGGCGGGTATTCGACCCGGAAGTATTGGTCGGACGCCGGTTGGGACTGGTTACAAGCTGCCGGTGTCGAAGCGCCAATGTACTGGTCGCGCGGAGAAGCAGGCTGGATGACCAGGGCCATGGACCAGATCGGCCCGCCGCCGGCTTCCCACCCGGTCTCCCACGTCTGCTACCACGAGGCGGAAGCGTATGCCAGGTTCAGGGGAAAGCGGCTGCCAACGGAATTTGAATGGGAGGCTGCCGCTTCCTGGGATCCGCAGCACAGACGCAAGCGCAGCTTCCCTTGGGGCGACGAGCCGGTGACGAGTGAGCTGGCGAACGTCGACCAGCTGGCCTTCGGTACGGCGCCGGTGGGAAGCTACCTCGCCAACGTTTCCCCGATTGGCTGCTATGGAATGATTGGTGACGTCTGGGAGTGGACGTCGAGTGACTTCAGTCCCTATCCCGGCTTCCAGAGTTTTCCTTATTCCGAGTACTCAGAAGCGTTCTTCGGCCACGAGTACAAGGTGCTACGCGGCGGTTCCTGGGCTACTCGTCCCGGAGCAGTTCGCAACACGTTCCGCAATTGGGACTACCCTATCCGCCGCCAGATCTTCAGCGGCTTCAGGTGTGCGCGCGATGCCTGAGAGCTCAGTGAAGCAGTGGAGCGGTGGCGCGGCACTCAGCCATCCCAATGCCCGGATGTTGGCGGAGGTGGCGGCGGGCCTGTCAGCACCGCAGAAGGAGCTTCCCCCCAAGTATTTCTACGACCATCGGGGGTCCGAGCTTTTCGAGGAGATTACCCGGCTTCCGGAGTACTATCCCACCCGCACCGAGCGAGCGCTCCTGCAAGCCTGGATGCCCCAGCTGATCTCTCGGCTCGGTACGCGCACGCTGATCGAGCTGGGTGCGGGAAGCGCGGAGAAGAGCCGGATCATCCTGACCGCGATGCGAGCGGCCGGCATGACCGGGCTGTATGTGCCCATCGATGTCA
>JBKPAO010000017.1:0-48387 GCA_046726475.1 Gemmatimonadota bacterium
CGGGACGCGAGCTTTGCGATTTATCAGGCCGGCCGGGACCACGCCGAGCGCAGGGGTCTCATCATCGCAGACACGAAATTCGAGTTCGGGATCGATGGAGAGGGCACGCTACGGCTGATAGACGAGCTCCTCACGCCCGACTCTTCCCGGTTCTGGCCGGCCGACCGCTACGCGCCCGGGAGAGGCCAGCCCAGCTTCGATAAGCAGCCGTTGCGGGATTATCTCGCGTCGCTCAAAGCAGCGAGCCAGTGGAATGGCGAGGCACCGCCTCCATCCTTGCCAGCGCAGGTGGTGGAGGCGACCAGTCTTCGCTACCTCGAGGTGTACCGGCTGCTGACCGGGTCGGAACTGAGTGAGGACCTGTGATCCGCACAGCACCCGAGGGCCGGTGGTTCATCGCAGCATCCTGGGCCATTGCCCTGGCGCTCTGGATCGGTGTCTTCCATTTCCGGAGTCCGGGGTGGTGGGTCGCAGCTGTTCTCGCCACGGTGCTCGCGATCTGGGTGGTCGCGTTCTTTCGCGATCCGGAGCGGGGCGGTCAGCGGGGCGATCGGCTGGTACTGGCACCGGCGGACGGTAAGGTGGTCAGTATCGTCGAAACCGATGAACCGGCGTTCTTTCATGGCCGCGCAGTTCGGATTTCGATCTTCATGAACGTGTTCAACTGCCATGTGAACCGGTATCCGACCGATGGCACCGTCCAGTATCGGTACTACAACCGGGGTAAGTTCGGTCACGCAGCAGCAGAGAAGTCCAGCTTGGATAACGAGCAGTCCTCGGTCGGCCTGATCACCCATCGGGGGAAAGTGCTGATCCGACAGATCGCCGGCCTGGTGGCGCGCCGGATCGTCACCGACCACGAGGTTGGAACTCGAGTGCAACAGGGCCAGCGCCTGGGGATGATTCGGTTTGGATCCAGAGTCGATCTCTTCCTGCCGACCGGCACCCGCATTCTGGTGCACACGGGGGACAACACACTGGTTGGAGAAACGGTGGTGGCCGAATGGAACTAAGACAACGTCGTCACGGGTTGCGGCGGCCCTCCATTCGACACGTTGTCGTCGTTATGCCCAGCGCATTTACGCTCGGCAACCTTTTCTTCGGTTTCTGGTCCATTGTCTCCGCCTTCAACGGCAACTTCCGCTGGGCCGGCTGGTTCATCGTGTTCGCCGGGATTCTGGACATGCTGGACGGCAGGGTGGCACGGCTGTCCGGAACGGGCACCCGGTTCGGGGCCGAGCTGGACTCGCTGGTGGATGTGATCTCCTTTGGCGTCGCCCCGGCCCTGCTGATGTATTTTCTGGACTTCTCCAGCGCTGGGCGGTTCGCCTGGGTTCTGTGTTACATCTACGTTGTGGCCGTTGCTTTGCGCTTGGCTCGCTTTAACGTGCTGTCTGCGGGAAAGCCGTCGACCGGTTGGTTCACCGGACTGCCGTCTCCGTCCGCGGGAATGACGCTGGCGGTCTACTATCCCTTCAGCCAGACCAACTGGTATAGAGCCTCGCTGGCCTACCTCGATCTGCAACACGAGGGGCTGGTCGTTCTTCTGTTGCTGCTCGCGGTTCTGATGGTGAGCAACGTGAAATACCCCAAGTTCCCCCCCATCGGGCTTCACAGCACCAGGGGAATTCTGGGCCTGATTGTGCACCTCCTGATTTTACTCGGCGGCCTGCTCGCCCCTGAGTATTTTTTATTTCCTCTGGGCCTGCTTTACATGGCATTTGGGCTCGTCCGGGCTACGGTGCTGGGTCTGATGGAGCGGCCCGAGCCAGTCCGTGTCATCGATGAGCGGGTTGCAGACGGGCACGACCCCACTCTGCCGCCCCCGCTCTCTCACGAACGTCGTGGGCGGTGGGGTGACCGCCGCCAGGAGCCTGACCTGTGACCTTCCGAGTACACGTGCGAGTGATGCCCCGGACCGGGCTGCTGGACCCTCAAGGGCAGGCCGTGGAACACGCGCTGACGGCCCTGGGCTTCGAGGAAGCGGGCACGGTGCGAGTGGGTCGCGCCATCGAGCTCGATCTCGATGCCGGGTCGCGAGATGAAGCCGAGGCCAGGGCGAGACTCATGTGCGACAAGCTGCTGGCCAACCCGGTCACGGAAGACTACCTCGTCAACGTGGAGGAGGACTGAATGCCACGGGTGGCAGTAGTGCGTTTCCCGGGCAGTAACTGCGACTTCGATACGCTGAGCGCGGCCTCGCGCTACGGCGCAGAGGCATACTTCGTGTGGCACCGGGACCGCGATCTTCGCGGGGCCGACATCGTGATTCTCCCCGGTGGGTTCAGTTATGGCGACTACCTGCGCTCGGGCGCGATCGCCCGTTTCAGTCCGATTATGCAAGCGGTTCAGCGCCACGCCGCTGAGGGAGGTCCACTCCTGGGCATCTGTAATGGCTTTCAGATCCTGTGCGAGGCCCAGCTCCTGCCTGGCGCACTGATGAAGAACGCGGGGCTCAGCTTCGTGTCGAAGCCGGTCGATGTCACAGTCGAGCAGACCGACACGGCCTTTACCTGCGATTACGAGCCGGGCGCCCGGCTCCGGTTGCCGGTCGCCCATGGTGAAGGACGCTTCGTGGCTTCGGCTGATACCCTGCGCATGCTCGAGGCCGAGAGCCGAGTGGTACTGCGGTACGTCGCCGCGACCGAGCGCTCGCCGTTTCAACCCAACCCGAACGGTTCGGCCAACCACATTGCCGGGATCTGTAACGCGGCAGGCAACATCGTCGGGATCATGCCGCACCCCGAGCGGGCCGCCGACCGGGTGCTGGGACTGACGGGCGGGGTAGGGTTCTTCACGTCCCCGGTGTCCTCCTATGAAGAGCGCCCGGCCCCGGACGAGCGCCCCACCACGAGGGTCAGCGATCAATGAAGTCGGACAAGCCCAGCCGCAACGAAGACGAGTACTTCGCCCGCGAGGATGCGGAGTTGCTGCGCAAGCAGCGGGAGCGGGCCCATGCCGCAGCGGTAGAGGCCGAGCGCAAGACGCACTACATGAAGTGCCCAAAGGACGGATATGATCTGACCAGCAGCGAATATCACGGTGTTCAGATCGAGACCTGCCCCCATTGCGGTGGCATGTGGCTGGATGCGGGCGAGCTCGAGGCCGTAGCCCACGAGGACCATCCCAGCCTGATGACCCGGGTGCTCTCCGATGCGCTCTCGACGTTTCGGCGCTCTCCACGAGCCCGGCGCGGCGACCAGCCGATTGACGACCCTGGCAAGCCTCTCAGCTGAGGACCCGACCGTGACTGTTTCCGGCATCGCCAGCGCAGTCACCGAAACCATCACCGCACCGGGTGAGCGGCCGGTGACTCCGGAGATCGTGCGCGAGCACAACCTCAACGAGCTGGAATACAGCAAGATCGTCGAGCTGCTGGGACGGACCCCGACATTGACCGAGCTCGGGGTGTTCTCCGCTTTGTGGTCGGAGCATTGCTCTTATAAGCACTCCCGACCGGTCCTCAAGACGTTTCCGACCAGCAGCCCACTTGTTGTTCAAGGACCCGGGGAGAACGCCGGCGTGCTCCGGCTCCCCGAAGGCTGGGCGGTGGCCTTCAAGATCGAGTCCCACAACCACCCTTCCGCGGTAGAGCCCTATCAGGGCGCCGCGACCGGCGTCGGTGGCATTCTCCGCGACGTGTTCACCATGGGCGCGCGACCGGTGGCCCTGCTCAACAGCCTCCGGTTCGGGCCGCTCGATCATCCGCCCCGGAATCGCTACCTCTTTGCCGGGGTGGTCCGGGGGATCGGTGATTATGGCAACTGCGTCGGCGTGCCGACTTTAGGGGGCGAAGTCAACTTCGCTCCGACCTACACCGGTAATCCGTTGGTGAACGCCATGTGCGTTGGTCTGCTTCGTGAACGCGACCTCATCCGGGCTGCGGCGCAAGGAGTCGGCAACGTGCTGTTGTGCGTCGGTGCCCGGACCGGACGGGACGGCATTCACGGAGCCAGCTTCGCGTCGGAAGAGTTGACCGAGAGGAGCGAAAGCCGGCGACCGCAGGTTCAGGTCGGCGATCCCTTCACCGAGAAGCTGCTCCTCGAGGCCAGCCTGGAGCTGATCACCTCACGGTTGATCGTGGCAATACAGGATATGGGCGCAGCGGGCCTGACCAGCTCCTCGGCCGAGATGGCAGCACGAGGCGGAGTTGGGGTGGAGATCGATACCGGGCTGGTACCGACCAGGGAGGAGGGGATGACTCCCTACGAGATCCTGCTCTCCGAATCGCAGGAGCGTATGCTGGTCGTCGCCGAGCCAGCCCAGGTACCTCAAGTGCAGGAGGTGTGCGCCAAGTGGGAGTTGACCGCCACCCCGATCGGCCGGGTGACCGATGACGGGATCTATCGGGTCAAGCACCATGGACAGGTGGTGGTCGCCATCCCCGGACAGCGACTGGTGGACGATTGCCCGACATATTTCCCTGATGCAGAGGAAAATGAGGAGGCTCGCCTCAGACGGTCGGTCATCGAGCCCGGCGACCCAGTGGTCGATCTGGAAGGCGCGCTCGAGCTACTGCTGGATCATCCCAATGTCGCCAGCAAGCGATGGGTTTATGAGCAGTACGACTCTACGGTCCAGGCCTCTACGGTCCTTCCGCCCGGCTCGGATGCCGGGGTGATCCGGGTGCCAGGCACCAACTACGGTCTGGCGATGTCGATCGATTGCAACTCCAGGCTCGTCGCCCTCGACCCGTACGAGGGCGGCAAGGCAGCTGTCGCAGAGGCGGCGCGCAATGTGGCAGCGACTGGAGCGCGGCCTCTGGGGATCACCAACTGCCTCAACTTCGGGAACCCGGAAAAGCCGGACGTGTTCTTCCAGTTCCGAGAAGCGTGCCGGGGAATCGCTGACGCCTGCCGAGCCTTCGGGACCCCGGTGACCGGCGGCAACGTCTCCTTCTACAACGAGAGCCCCAGCGGTGCCATCGACCCCACGCCGACGATCGGGATGGTGGGTTTGCTCTCCCGAGTGGAGCACCGGGTGGGAAGCTATTTCGAATCGCCGCGGGATGAAGTCTTCATTCTGGGATTGACCAGCGGGATTCTGGGCGGGTCCACCTATTGGGCCGAGGTCTGCGACTTCGTCGGGGGCGACCCTCCGGCGGTCGATTTGGACGCAGAGCTCCGCCTGCAACACTTCCTGGTGGCGGCCGCCGAGCAGCGGCTACTCCGGTCGGCCCACGACTGCTCCGAAGGCGGTCTTGCCGTAACCCTCGCCGAAGCGGTGATCGGCGGGCCCTACGTCCCGGGGAGCTTGGGAGCCAATCTCGACCTCACCGGGTATGCACCCGACGTCCCGCTCGACGGCCTGCTGTTCGGCGAAGACGGCGCCCGGGCAGTGGTATCCTGCTCCCAAGGATCGGCCCGTGCTCTCATCGCGCTCGCCGATACTCACGAAGTACCTCTGTTCCGAGCCGGGTTGGTGGAAAGCGCGGGGACATTGGAACTCCGGGTGGGCTCCCAGCTGTTCTCCTGGAGCACCGAAGCGTTACGGCGAATCTACTTTGATGCGATTCCACGTCGGATGCAGCACCCCGACGTCGATCGCACCGCGGGGGAATAGCATGTGTGGTATCATCGGAGTCTCTGGACTCCCGGACGCGGCCCGCTTGACCTATCTCGGCCTCTATGCCCTGCAGCATCGGGGACAGGAGAGCGCCGGCATCGTGGCCATCGACCGCGACGGGGCGGCACGATCCCACCGCGGTATGGGACTGGTCTCGGAGAACTTCGATGACGAGAGCCTCGCTGCACTCCCTGGCGACGTCGCGGTAGGCCACACTCGGTATTCAACTACCGGCAGCACAGTCCTGGCCAATGCCCAGCCCTGCAACGTCAATACCCGCTGCGGACCGCTGGCGATCGCTCACAACGGCAACCTGATCAATGCCGAGCCGATCAAGCGCGAGTTGGTGGAGCGTGGCGCCATTTTCACGAGCTCGAGCGATACCGAGGTGCTGGTCCACTTGATCGCCCGTTCCGAGGCGGATTCGGTGGACGGTCAGATCCGGGAAGCGCTGGAGCAGGTGGACGGCGCCTACAGCTTGGTCATCACCGTCGGGCGTACCATGTACGCGGTGGTCGACAGCCGCGGCTTCCGTCCCCTGGTGATCGGGCGGATGGGCAGCGGGATCATCGTCGCATCGGAGAGCTGCGCCCTGGACCTGATCGGCGCAACGTTCAACTGCGAGCTTCGCCCAGGCGATTTCGTTCGGATCGAGAATGGACACGTCACTCACCTGCCCCGGCTTGCACCTCGCCCGGTAAGCCGGTGCGTCTTCGAGTTGGTGTACTTTGCCCGGCCGGACAGCACGCTGTTCGGCGAGTCGGTAGACCGGGTGCGCCGAGAGTTGGGCCGGCAGCTGGCGCGGGAACAGCCCGCCGCCGGTGGCGAGGTCGTCTTCAGCGTTCCCGACAGCTCCAATGCGATGGCGCTCGGCTTCTCCGAGGTCTCGGGCATCAAGCTGGAGCATGGTCTGATCCGAAACCACTACGTGGGTCGAACCTTCATCAATCCGACCCAGGCGCTCCGAGTGGCCAAGGTCAAGATCAAGTTCAATCCAGTGCGCGAGGTAATACACGGGAAGTCGGTCGTCGTCGTCGACGACAGTCTGGTACGTGGCAACACCAGCAAGGAGCTGGTGCAGATGATCCGCGCCGCCGGTGCCCGGGAGGTGCATTTGCGGCTGGGCTCGCCGCCGATCACCGGTCCGTGTCACTACGGGATCGACACCCCGAATCGCAACGAGCTGATCGCCGCCACGCACTCAGTGGAGGAAATTCGCCAATTCCTCGGCGTCGACTCGCTGGGGTATCTGTCGCTCAACGGCATGCTGCAGGCGGCGGGCAAGGAGACCGGCTTCTGTCATGCCTGCTTCTCGGGCCAGTATCCTACGCCAACCCCCGATGACTCGGTGCGTCTTCGACATGCCACGCCACTGATCGCGACCCCCGCATGAGCGGGCCTTACACCCAGCCGCTGGTCTATTCATTTGGGCAAGGGCGTGCGGATGGTACCGCCGCCATGAAAGACGTCCTCGGCGGCAAAGGCGCCGGCCTCGCCGAGATGACCACCATCGGTATTCCAGTCCCCCCCGGCTTCACCATCGCCAGTAATCTCTGCATCCACTACCTCGAAAACGGCAACTTCCCCAAGCGCCTCCAGGCCCAGGTGGAGAATGCGCTCCAGCGGCTGGAGGCCTCCACCGGAAAGCATCTGGGCGATGGTGAGAATCCCCTTCTGGTGTCGGTCCGGTCAGGCGCGGCGGTCTCGATGCCGGGAATGATGGAGACGATTCTCAATCTGGGGCTCAACGATACGACCGTCGAAGGTTTGACCGCTCAGAGCGGCAATCCTGAGTTTGCCTGGGATTCCTATCGGCGGTTCGTGCAGATGTACGGCAGCGTTGTCTTCGAGCTGCCCAGGAAGCCGTTCGAGCAGATCCTGGACGAACACAAGCAGCGCTGCCGCATCGAGCGGGATATCGACCTCCCGGTCGAGGAAATGCGGGCGATCGTCGGACAGTTCAAGGAATTGGTCCGGGCCGAAGCCGGGCGGGAGTTTCCATCCGAGCCGCTCGATCAGCTCTGGGGGGCCATCGCCGCGGTCTTTGAGAGCTGGAACACTCGGAGAGCCATCGACTATCGAAAGCTGCACGATATCCCCGATACGATGGGGACTGCGGTCAACATCGTGGCGATGGTCTTTGGGAACCTCGGAGAAGACTCAGGTACCGGCGTCGCGTTCAGCCGGGATCCTTCCACCGGAGAGCAGGGGCTGTATGGCGAGTACCTCCTGAACGCCCAGGGGGAGGACGTGGTCTCGGGAAGCCGCACCCCGCTACCGATTGACCGGCTCAGAGAGCAGCTGCCTCACGCCTATCAGGAGCTGGACCGGGTGGCGCGAACGCTGGAGCGCCACTTCCGGGATGTCCAGGACATGGAGTTCACCATCGAGCGCGGCAACCTCTACATGCTGCAGACTCGTCGAGCCCAGCGCTCGGGCCATGCCGCGGTGCGAATTGTATGTGACATGGTCGACGAGGGGGTGATTACCGAAGCTGAAGCGGTGGCCCGCATTCCCCCCAACGATCTCAACCAGCTGCTTCATCCGACGCTCGATCCCAGCAGCAAGCTGGACCTGCTCACCACTGGCTTGCCGGCCTCACCGGGTGCCGCCTGCGGTACCGTGGTTTTCGATGCCGATGAAGCAGTGCGACTGAGCCGTGCTGGACAGTCAGTGATTCTGGTGCGCCGGGAAACTTCTCCTGAAGATTTCCACGGCATGGTGACCGCCAAGGCGATTCTGACCGCCCGGGGGGGCATGACCTCGCATGCCGCGGTGGTTGCCCGGGGCATGGGGAAACCCTGTGTGGCCGGCGCGCAGGCGCTTCAGGTGGACGAGAAAGCCAACCGGCTCTCGGTGAACGGACGGAGCTTGGGTCAGGGCGACTGGATTACGGTGGACGGTAGCAGCGGAAAGGTGTTCGCCGGTCAGGCGGCGCTGATCGCTCCCGAGCTCAGTGGGAACTTCACCCGGGTAATGAGGTGGGCCGACCGCATCATGCAGCTCCGGGTCAGGGTGAACGCCGACACCCCCGCCGACGCCCACCGGGGCCGAGACTTCGGAGCAGAAGGCATCGGCCTGTGCCGAACCGAGCACATGTTCTTCGATGACGAGCGCCTGGCGGTCATGCGCGAGATGATCGTCGCCCAGGATACCGCCGGCCGAAAGCGCGCCCTCAGTAAGCTGCTTCCAATGCAGCGCGGGGACTTCGAGGCCATCTTCCGGGCGATGGAAGGGTTCCCGGTCACGATCCGGCTGCTGGACCCTCCCTTGCACGAGTTCCTGCCCAAAGATCCCGCCGAGATCGAGGCCTTGGCCCGAGAGCTCAAGATGGAGCCAACGGCGCTCAACGCGATCGTAGAGCGGCTCCACGAGGTGAACCCCATGCTTGGCCTGCGCGGCTGCCGGTTGGGGATCATCTATCCCGAAATCACCGCAATGCAGGTCCGCGCGATCTTCGAGGCGGCGTGCACCGTCGCTGCCCGGAAGGGCCGAGTCATGCCAGAGGTCATGATTCCCCTTACGGCGAGCGTCGTGGAGTTCCGCAAGCAGGCGCTCATCGTCCGGCAGGTTGCCGAAGAAGTCTTTCAGGAGCGGCAGATCACTGTTCCCTACCTGCTCGGGACTATGATCGAACTCCCCCGGGCCGCCCTCACGGCGGACGAGCTGGCGCGCGAAGCACAGTTTTTCTCGTTCGGCACCAACGATCTGACGCAGACCACCTGGGGGATGTCCCGGGACGATGCGGGTCGCTTCCTACCCTATTATCTCGAGCACGGGGTCATCGAGGACGATCCCTTTCAGGTGCTTGATCAGGCCGGCGTCGGCAAGCTGATCGGCATGGCGTGCGATCTCGGTCGGCGTACCCGCCCCGATCTCAAGCTCGGCATTTGTGGGGAGCACGGGGGCGATCCTTCGGCGGTCGCATTTTGCGATCGGCTCGGGATGAACTACGTGTCCTGCTCTCCCTTTCGAGTTCCCATCGCCCGCCTGGCCGCGGCGCAGGCTGCCCTCGCAACCCGCGGAACCATGGATCGCACCCGGGCCACCGTATGAGGTCCGGGCTCTATGCTCTCGCGAATATCTCCAGCATGGAGTGTCCGTAAGGGTCGAAGTCGGATCGAGGCCCGGCAAAGCTCTGGCTGGTCACCTCCACGTCTCCGATAGCTGTGGTGATGAATGTGCGCCACCCCGGTATCTCGCCACTCTGACTTCCACCGGCGGTCTGGAAACCGAGCAGGATCGGCTCGCCGGCTTCGTGAATACCCAAGAGATAGGGTTCGACTGTGCGCCGATAACCCTGGTAACCGAACTCGATAACCCGGTGATCGAGGATGGCCCGGACCAGTCGCTCACCGGTCGTGAGCTCGGGGAAGGTACCAGGAGACTGTGGCGTGGTTTGTTGCTCAGGCATTGTGCACCTCTCGGTAACAAACCCTCAAGGTAGCCGTGCCGTACCGAGTCTTGCCACGACTAGGCGCCTGATTCTTTATTCCTGCCTCGTGAGCATGCGCAAAGCGCCACCAGCTTTGAGGAGGACGCCGTGACTCAGCCCGTCGTGGGAATCGTGATGGGCAGCGACTCCGACTGGGAGGTCATGCAGCACGCCGCGCGCCGGCTGCTGGACTTCAACGTGGAGCACGAGGCCAGGATCGTGTCTGCGCATCGCACACCGGATCTCTTGTATCGCTATGCGGAGGGCGCGGCCGGCCGGGGACTACGATGTATCATTGCCGGGGCCGGTGGTGCGGCTCACTTGCCGGGAATGCTGGCCTCCAAAACCACGCTCCCCGTGCTTGGTGTGCCGATACCGAGCCGGCACCTGCAGGGCTTGGACTCGCTTCTCTCCATCGTGCAGATGCCGGCCGGAGTTCCGGTGGCCACCTTCGCCATCGGGAACGCCGGGGCCGGGAACGCTGCCCTCTACGCCGTCGCCATGCTGGCGCTCAACGACCTGGAGCTCGCCGACCGGTTGGCGGAGTTCCGTCGATCCCAGGAGCGGCGAGTCCTCGACCTGAGATTACCGGAGCTGTCGTGATCCTTCCCGGCGCCACCCTCGGCGTCTTGGGTGGTGGCCAGTTGGGTCGGATGTTTACCCTTCAGGCACGCACCATGGGCTACCGGGTCATTGTCCTGGACCCCGATCCCGGCAGCCCTGCCGGAGCCGTCGCCGACCGGCAGATCCGGACAGGTTACGACGACGAACGTGGTCTGGCCGACCTGGCCTCTGTCTGCGCCGCGATCACCACCGAGTTCGAGAACGTCCCCGCAGCTACCCTCGAGCGTCTGGCCCGTTCATCCGTGGTACGCCCGCCGGTGGCCGCAGTTGCAACCGCGCAGGATCGGATTGCGGAGAAGAGCTTCCTCCAGCAGCATGGATTCAGTACCGCGTCCTTTCGGCGGGTAGGTAACCTAGACGAGCTTAGAGCAGCGATGAGCGAAATTCCGTTACCGGCGCTGCTCAAGACCAGCCGTCTGGGTTACGATGGGAAGGGACAGGCAACGATCAGTCGCCCGCAGGAGGGAGAGCGCGCCTTCGAACGGTTTGGGAAAGTGCCATGCATACTCGAAGAGCGCATCGACCTGGAACGCGAGCTCTCGGTCATCGTCGCGAGAGGCGCCGATGGCGAGATCGCTACTTTTCCCGTGGGCGAGAACCGCCATCGCGACGGGATCCTCGAAACCTGCGTGGTTCCTGCCCGTATCTCCGAAAAGGTCTCTCGCGAGGCACGCAACATCGCCACCGGGGTGGCGGAGGCGCTGGCCTACATTGGAGTGCTCGGGGTGGAGCTGTTTGTCGCGACAGAAGGACAACTGCTGGTCAACGAAATGGCTCCCCGGCCTCATAACAGCGGGCATTATACCATGGATGCCTGCTCGGCCGACCAGTTCGAGCAACAGCTCAGGACCCTGTGCGGTTTGCCTCTGGCGCAACCCTGGCTGCTCTCCCCCGTCGCCATGATCAACTTGCTGGGCGATCTCTGGAGCGCGGGAGAACCACACTGGCAGGAAGCGCTGCGGCGGCCTGGGGTCCGGTTGCACCTCTACGGAAAGACGGAAGCCCGCCCCGGGCGGAAGATGGGACACCTGAACTGTCTCGCAGCCGATCCCGATCGTGCTCTGGCCCTCGCTCTCGAGACGCGAGACGCGCTCCGCTCAAACACAGTCTAGGAGATTCAGCAATGTTCCTGGTTTCATTTGTGGCGCTCACCGGAATTCTGACCGGCAGTGCCCCGACACCCATCATCCATTCCGACACCACCTGTCCCCATAGGAATGTGCCTCTTCAAGGGAGAAAGAGCCCCCTCGATTCCGTGAGCTTTAAGATCTCTGACCAGAGCGTGAAGGTATGCTACGGCAGGCCGTCGTCGCGCGGCCGGGTCATGCTGGGAGGAGCCGATATTCCTTACGGCAAGCTGTGGCGAACCGGCGCAAACGAGCCGACGATCTTTTATACGCCGCTGCCGCTGCGGGTAGCGGGAATCGACGTGAAGCCAGGGGTCTACTCTCTATACACCGTGCCGGGATCAGGCGAGTGGGAGATCATCGTGAATCGCTCGATCTCTCAATGGGGGAAGGAAGACCAGTATACCGATCAGGTGAAGGCACAGGAGGTCGGCCGTGCCAAGGTCAAGAGTGAATCCGTGAGCAAGCCGATCGAGACTTTCACCATCAGAGCCGAGCCCGCCGGGAAGAATGCCTCCCTGGTACTGGAATGGGAGAAATCCCGGGTTCGCATTCCTATTCGGGCGCAGGGATAGGAGCACCCCCATGCTTCATCCCAGACTGATCTTCCGAACACCCTGGATCAGGCGCTCAACCTCGTCATCGGTCGTGTAGCAGGCACAGCCGACTCGCACCAGGCCTCCGGTGACGCCCAACCGCTCGACGACGGTCGCAGCGTAGAAATCCCCGCTGGAAACAAACAGCCCCAGGCCGGCCAGCCGCCGAGCGACCGAATCGGCGGTCTGGCCGGCCAGCGTGAACGCGAGTGTTGGGGTGCGGGGAAGTCCCGGCTCGGGCCCGTAGAGGGTGACCCCGCCGATGTCCTTGAGCCCAAACCAGAGCCGGTCCAGCAGCGCGCGCCCTCTCACGTGCAGTTCGTTAAACGTGCTTGCCAGGCGCTCTCGCCGACTGAGTCCGGCACTAAGCGAAGCGAAGTAGTCGACGGCGGTCGCCGCTCCTACGATGCCCTCATGATTGAGGGTGCCGGTCTCGAGACGCTCCGGTGCCGTATCGGGTGCCGGAGCGAGTTTTGGTACGTCCAAGGACAGAAGCACTGGTTCGCGGACGAAAAGCACCCCCAGGTGTGGCCCGCAGAACTTGTAAGGCGAGCAGGCCAGGAAATCACAGCCGAGCGAGCAGACATCGGTAAACTGATGGGGCACGTAGTGCACCGCGTCCACGAAGGTGAGCGCTCCCACTTTTCGGGCCAGCGCGGCCGCCCGGCGCACATCGGTAATGGTGCCCAGTGCGTTGGACGCTGCCCCAATGGCCAGCAGACGAGGGCCTGAAGCCAACACCTCTTCCAGCTTCTCCCAGTCCAACTGTCCCGTAGCTGGGATCATGGGAACTGACGCGATGGTGATCCCCCGCTCCCGCTGGAGTGCGCGCCAGGGAGCGACGTTGGCGTGGTGATCCAGCTCAGTGACCACCACCGTATCCCCCGGCCCCCAGGCCCTTCCCAGGGCCCTCGCTACATGGAACGTGAGCGTGGTCATGTTGGCACCGAAGACGATCTCGCTGGGACCGGCTCCAAGCAGATCGGCTACGGTTTGCCGAGCAGCGGCGATCAGCGCGTCGGTTTCAACACTACTGGGATACTGCCAGTGAGTGTTCGCGTTGTGATGCAACAGGTAATCCACCATCGCATCCGTTACCACCTGAGGAACCTGGGTGCCGCCGGGTCCGTCGAAGTAGGCAACCGCCTGGCCAAGGTGTCTCCGCTGCAATGCGGGAAAGGCAGCCCGCACTTCGGGAACTGACGCCGTGGCGGCTCGGGGCGTGGTAACAGTGCTCATCTGAGGTCCGGTGAAGGTGAGATCGAAAGGTGTATGATGATGCAGGGTCTGACTAGCGCCAGCAAGCAGTCACGATCGTGAGCCCAATACTCAGAGCTGCAGCATTAAGTGGTTGATATTCAATGGCCTACGAAGTTGGACGAGCCATCTCGCCCCTTCCCGTGGTCGCCCGGCTCCGCTATAATTCAATCACCCGGGGGCGACTGGCTTCGACGGGTTTGGTGAAGGAATGGCAGCGTGCCCAGGTCCAGGTTCCTGGTAAAACCGTCTGGAATGATTCAACTGCCAATACTGAACTGGCACTGGCTGCGTAAGCTGAGCTAAGCTCGCTTATGCTCCTTCGGTCGATGGAGCCTGCCTGGGGCGCCTCGCGCCGAATCGCAAATCCGGGCTGGCCGATCGTATCGCTCCGATGCGTTTGGTGAGATTTCAGGAGATAGACCTCGGAGAGGTCGGCTCGACAGCGCTCCGAGGTGACGGCAAGAAGTCGAGCCTACGCACGTAGACGCGGTTCTGGAAGCTTACTCGGACCAGGGTTCGATTCCCTGCGCCTCCATTCGGCTGACGCCGAGGGACTCTTCATTCGCGGAGAGCCCCTCGGCGTTTGTGCATATGGTTGTTACCTCGCCGCTTGTTCGACCCGATTGCGACCACCCCGCTTCGCCGCGTACAACGCTGAATCGGCCTGAGCCGGAAGGTTGTCCAAGCTGCGACTAGTCTCGGGGCAAGCAGCGACGCCGAACGATGCGCTCAGGGGCCAGGTGCGGCCGCGCCAGTCCCACGCCGTGGTCCCGAGCTTCGCTCGAATCCGTTCGGCGATCCTGGCGCCCAGTTCGAGACTGGTTTCGGGGAGCCAGACGGCGAACTCCTCTCCCCCAATGCGTCCCGCCACGTCCCCGCTCCTGATCTGTTCCCGTATGATGCGGGCAAAGTGTACCAGCGCAGCATCTCCGGCTGGATGCCCCAGCGTATCGTTCAGATTCTTGAAGCGATCCAGATCGGCATACACCAGCGTTCCTGCTTTGGCGGTGATGAGGGTGAACGCCTCGTCAAAGCCCCTACGGTTATGCAGGCCGGTGAGCGGATCTACCGTGGCAGCTCGCTTGTGCCGATCGGCCTCGAGAGCTCGATCGATCCGGGGTGCAGCATTGTGGAGCGCTTCCATCATCTCCGCCCGAACCGCCCCGGTCGGCTCCCGGCCGGCACCGAGCCAAATAGCGACCGCGCCAACACACTTGAGATCTTTCTTGAGCGGCACGAGCAGTACGGAACCGGCCCGACTCCGCCGGTCCGCGACAACTCCCCCGACCGGATCGGTCGTCGAAACGTGCGGCTCCAGCGTACCATCCGCGACCCGAGCCAGCGTGCTCTCGGCAGGCAGAACGGTGTCCAGCAGCCGGCGATCGCCTCGACCAGAGACTCCGATCACCCAGGCCCTGCCGTTCTCCACCGCCGCCACCACGACCTGAGCATCCAATGTCCGCTCTAGCTGGTAAGCGAGCCGAAGTCCCACACTGCCGACCGATTCCAGGGAGGCCTCCTGGGCCTGGGCCTGGGTGAGAGCGACGATGTGCGGCCGCCGCCGTACCCCATCCAACAGCCGGCGGAGATCATCTTCGACTCCATCCAAGCGGGCCGCCTCGAATTGTTCCGGCAGCAGAAGCCCCACAGCCGCGCCCCCCTGGCCTCGAAAGACCAACATGCCGCCTTCCATGCGCTCGACCCCGCTCTGCTCCTGGTCGCGGGCACGCTCGAGCCGCCGGTCTACTGCGACAATCTGGGCGACAGAGAGCTGTTCCGGCTCCAAAATTCGCTCCGCGCGAGGACCTTCCTCACTGGCATCCAGTTCGGTGATCCAGACGCCCAGTGCCTGATGGGCTCGTCGCAGCCATTCCAGCGCCGGATCGGGTAGGAGATGCGGGGCAACAGCGGAAGCGATTTGCTGCCCGGACCGCCGGCGTGCAGTCCTCCAGCCCAGCAGGGCGCCGACACCAGCGGCCAGGGCCAGCGCGAGGGGGTCCATCGCTAACGAAGCCATCCTCGTCGGCGGAACCAGACATAGATGGCGATGGTCACCAGCGCCATGCCGGCGATAACTGCCGGGTAGCCCCAGTGCTCTCGCAACTCCGGCATGTGCTGAAAGTTCATTCCGTAGACACCCACGATGAACGTGAGTGGGAGGAAGAACACTGAAAACACGGTGAGTATCCGGACCACTTCGTTGGTCCGGTGCGAGGCGAGCGAGAGCTGGATGCTCAACAGGTTGTTGACGTCATCCACCAACTCGTCGGCATAAGAGTGCATGCTCTCGGCGTTCTCCCTTAGATCCTGATAGAGTGGTGCCGTGGGCTCGGAAGCGGGAACCAGCTTCTGAACCGCATCGCGAGTGTGGGATAGCATGCGGCGCATCTGGGTGACCCGCCGCTTCTCGAGGTAGATACGTCGAAGCAACGTGGTAAAGTCGTGCTCCCCGAAAATCGTCGCCTCGAACGCGTCGATCGCCGCCTCGGCAGCGGCGAGAGGCTTTTCGTAGGTACTGATGGCGCCGTTGATCAGATCGATCAACAGTCGGGGCATAAATCCCCTGCGTCGCTCCGCTATGCCAGGGGGGGGCGAGGCGCTTACATACTCGTCGATAATCGCGGTAAGGAACGGCTGCTCACTGCGATGGATCGTGATCAGAAAGTCGGTCCCGTAAAAGATGGCCACCTTGCGGGTCATCTCGTGCACCGAGGAGCAATCGGGGGGGGCCGCGGTATCCATCGCGCGAACGATGATGAAGGTCGTCGATCCGATGCGCTCGTACTTCGGCAGGTGCTCCGGGTCCAGGGAGTCTTCGACCGACGTCGGGTGCAGGTTGTACTGCCGGGCCACTTCTCCCAGCTCACCGGGAGAAGGGTTCACCACATCCACCCAGGTAAACGGAGGCTCGCTGCTGGACAGAACGACCTGGACGGTCACGACCGGCAGATCCGGCTTGCCGCGGCAGCGGCTCCGAAGCCGTTGTCGATGTTGACCACCGTCACCCCTGAGGCGCAGGAGTTGAGCATCGCAAGCAAGGCAGCAAGCCCGCCGAAGGAAGCTCCGTAGCCGACGCTGGTAGGTACCGCGATGACCGGTGTCCCGACCAGGCCACCAACCACGCTGGGCAGCGCTCCCTCCATCCCGGCAACGACGATGATCACTCGGGCTTGTCGGAGCTGATCGCTTGCGGCCAGCAGCCGATGGAGCCCGGCCACACCGACATCCACCAGGCGCTCGACGGGGTGGCCGAAGACCTCAGCGACAACCGCGGCCTCTTCCGCCACCGGCAGATCGCTGGTTCCGGCCGACACCACGAGGATCGTCCCCGTGGTCACCGACGGCTTGGAGATTCCGGGAGCGGGCAGGTGCACCGTGCGAGCAAGCTCGTTCCAGGTGAGCCCGGGGAAGCGCGATTGGAGCCGTGCAGCGGTGTCCCGGCTTGCCCGAGTGCCGAGGAACCCTCCGCTGGCGGCCTCGAGACGCTCACAGATCGCCAGCACCTGCTCTGGAGTTTTGCCCTCGCAGAACACCACTTCGGGATGGCCCTGGCGCAACGCACGATGGTGGTCGAGCCGGGCGAAGGATATGTCTTCGAAGGGGAGATGGCGCAGCCGGTCGACTGCGGCGCGAGGAGCCATGCGGCCGGCGGCGACCTCGGCGAGGAGAGCTTCGAGCTGCTCGGGAGTCACGCCACCTGAGCAACCGGCTCGAGATACTCGAGGAAGATGGCTTCCGCTTCCCCGATCGACTCTATCTGGAAGAGGCGCTGGCGAAGCGCGCTCGACCCGTGAAGCCCGCGGGTGTACCAACCCAGATGCTTGCGGAACTCCATAACGGTCCGACGGGTGTCGCCCTGAAGTCTGATCGCCAGCCTGGCGTGCTCCAGCGCGACCCCGAACCGCTCATCGGCGGCGGGAGCAGGTGGTGCTGGATGTCCTGCAAGAAGCGCCTGTCCATCCCGGAACAGCCACGGGTTCCCGAACGCACCCCGCCCCACCATGACGCCGGCGCATCCGGTCTGCTCGCGCATGCGGACGATGTCGGCACCGGACTCGACATCCCCATTTCCGATGACTGGGATATCGAGTGCCTCGACCACTCGGGCTATTTCATCCCAGTCGGCTCGACCGGAAAACATTTGGGTGCGGGTTCGGGCATGGAGGGTGAATGCCCGAGCGCCGGCGTCCTGCATTCGGAGAGCTATCGTCACCGGATCGCGCGTCTGATCGTTCCAGCCGCTCCGGGTCTTTACGGTCACGGGAAGGTGGGTCGCGCCGATAACCGCCCTGATGATCCGCACGACCAGGTCCAAGTCGCGGAGGCACCCCGACCCCCCGTTTCGTTGCACCACCTTCTTTACCGGGCAACCGAAGTTGATGTCGATGAATTCGGGGGAGTAATGCTCGGTGATCAGGCCCGCGGCCTCGGCCATCGCGTTTGGGTCGGAGCCATAGATCTGGATGCCGATCGGGCGCTCGACCGGCTCGAACTCCGCCCCTTCCAGCGTGGTGCGGATGCGCCGTCGAATTGCCTCGGATGATAGGAATTCGGACAATACCACGTCGGCCCCCATCGCCCGACAGATTTGCCGGAACGGGGCCTCCGAGACGCCAGCCATGGGGGCCAGGAGCAATGGAAACGAATGTGCCGATGGATAGGGCAACTTCATGGCAAGAAAATACTTGGCCGCTGAGCCTGGAGCAATGGAACAGGGTGCCGCCAACTACTTTGACACTATCCCGGGCGGGAATTAGGTTGCCCCGCCATGAACCTCAAGGACTTCTTCAGCCCCGACGCACTCACCTTCAACTTGCGCGGGGGATCCAAAGACGAAGTCCTGGCCGAGTTGGTGGGTTTGCTTCGGATGGACGAGCGATCGACCGGCACCCTCCTCAGGATTATTCAACGGCGGGAGAATTTGGGATCCACCGGAATCGGTCGGGGAATTGCGATCCCCCACTGCCGCTCGCTGGTAGTGAGTCGCCTGCGGCTTGCTTTCGGCACGCGGAGGGAGGGGGTGGAATATCAGGCCATCGATGGGAAGCCGGTGTCCCACTTCTTTCTGATTGTCGCTCCCCCGCTGGAGATCTCCAACCAATATCTTCCGGTCCTGGGCAAAATTGCGCAGTTTGCCAAGGAGCCTGACGTCCCCGACCGTCTTGGCGGGCTTAGCTCGCCGGACGACTTCTGGCGCCTGCTGGAAGAAAAGGGGGTCTAGTAGCGTGTGAGGTGAGCGTGTGAGGTCTTTCCCTAGCGCGATTCTCGTCGCTTTCCTCAGCACTCACTCGCGTCTTCTCCCGGCCCAGGCCCCTGCTCCGCAGCCCGGGTTTAGCGCAGCGCGAGAGTCGCTGTCCACCGTTTCCGATACCACGGTGCTGAAGGCATCACTCGCCCGGGCGCCCCGGTCTGATCTCCTGCAGCGGGGCCTTCTCGCGCTCCGCCTGGGTGAGCTGGGAGCCGATCCTGATTTCAGTCAGGCCCGTTCCTATTTCGAAAAATCCGCCGAGCGGGAGCCCGGCCGGCCGGAGGCGTGGTATGGCCTCGGCCTCGCAGAGGCCGGACGAAGTGAATGGGAGATGCGAGACCGGCTCAGGCTGGGCAGCCGGGTAGGGCTCGGAGCCCTCGAACGCTCAGCCTCGGACAATGCCCGGGCGCTTGCCTCTGATCCGCGGTTTACTCCGGCAGCCCTCGCTCTCGCTCGGGTCGAGTTGACTCTCCTGGACACCGTACGGCTCAAACACGCACGCGACATCGTGCGGAGGTCTGTCGCTGCGATGTCGCCCGCGCCTCCTGATCTCGTCCTCGCCTGGGGACACCTGGAGCGAGCTGCCGGGAGCCTGGACTCGGCGCAGGTGGCATTCGAACGGTATCTCGTCGGCGGGGGCCGGCGGTCGCTGGCGCTGCTTGAACTGGCCCGAACCCGCTTGGCCTTGGGCCGAGCCGACGGTGAGCCTGCGTATTACGAGGGAGCAGCACTGGACGACCCGGCGACCACTATTGGATACCGGGCTGACCTCGCACTGATTGCGCCGGACTCGATCCTGAGTGAGTTCGACCGGCTTCAGGGCCAGAGCCGGGCCGCGTTTCTGCACCGCTTCTGGACCGATCGCGACCACCTGGAGCTGCGTCGCGAAGGCGAGCGCCTCAGGGAGCATTACCGGAGGGTACTCTATGCGCGCTCCCATTTTCCGCTCACGATCAGCCGCCGATTCTACGGGCAATCTGACGCCTTTCGTTCCGGCAACACGGAGCTGGACGACCGCGGCGTGATCTATGTACGTCAGGGAGAACCCACCAAGCGGATCCGGCCGTTCGTGTTCGGCGCTATGCCCAACGAATCGTGGCGCTATGCCCGCGGCGATGGAGATCTGCTATTTCACTTCAGCAGCGGGTACGACAGTTACGGCGGCGGCGATCTCTACGACTACCGGTTGGTGCAGAGTGTGCTCGACCTCCATGGCGCCGAGGATGCGCCCCGTGACCAGCTGATCCTCTCTCGCCAGTCACTCTCACCACTCTACAGCCGAATGCTCAACTGGGGACCGTACGGGGCCGCGAACGCCGAAGCGCGGGAGCGGAACATCGGCGCAACCAGCATCGCCATCGGTACGACAACGGATAGTTACGAGCTGGCTTTTGCTCATCGTTTGTCGGCGGTGGCAGACCTGCTTGCGATAGGCCGAGCGGCCAACGGGACGCGGGGCCACCTGGTTTTCGGCATCGAAGCAGCGGGAGTGGCACCTCGCAGAGGAGCCGGAGGCATCGAATATCCGGTGAGAGTGCGGGTGGCAGCTTTGGACCGGTATGATCGAGCGGTGGCCACGCTCGACACGGTGGTGACGATATGGCACAGCAGACTCTTGAAGAACGATGAGTACGTCGTGGGCCGTGCCGAGCTCACGTTGCCCCCCGGCCGGTGGACCTATAGAGCAGCGCTGGAGGCGGGCGACAGCGCCGGTGTCGTACTGCCAAAGGATTCGGTCCGGGTTGGCACGACTGACACGCGCTTCCTTTCTCTCAGTGACATCGCACTGGGAACGCCGGGCCGGTCAGTCCCCTGGCATACGGATAAGGGAGACACCGTCTTCATGGCGCCATCAGCCCTGTTCCGGCGGGGATTGGACGTGGGTCTGTATTACGAGGTGACGGGAGCGGTTCCGGGGCATGAGTATCGCCACAGTATCACGGTATTCGGCGCGAAGGATCGAGCCGGATCGTCGCCGCTGGTGTCTCTGTTCTTTGACGAAGCCGCCGCCGGCGAGGTCATCCGCTCGCGCCGTCAGGTGAGGTTGAATCAGCTCAAATCTGGGAATTACGTCGTCGAAGTGAGCGTATCGGGTCCCGATGGCAGCTCGCAGACGCGACGACGTGCGATACGTCTCATCGACAAGTAGGGCCGCAGTAACTCGTGTCCACCTGTCCGTCCGACCTACTCCCACTCGATGGTGGCCGGCGGCTTCGAGCTGACGTCGTAGACCACCCGGTTGACCCCGTCCACCTCGTTGGCAATGCGATTGGAGATTCGGGCCAGGACCTCGGGAGGAAAGGCGTACCAGTCGGCAGTCATTCCGTCGCGACTGGTGACCGCGCGAAGTGCAATCACCTGGTCGTAGGTACGATCGTCGCCCTGCACTCCAACGGAGCGAATGGGAAGCAGCACCGCGAACGCCTGCCAAATGTCATCGTAGAGCCCAGCCGCCCTGATCTCCTCGGTGTAGATGTGGTCAGCCCGCCGCAGGATCTCGAGGTTTTCCGGCGTGACGTCACCAAGGATGCGGATCGCGAGCCCAGGGCCGGGAAACGGATGCCGCCCGACCATCTCCTCGGGCAGACCAAGCTCTCTGCCGACCTGGCGAACCTCGTCCTTGAACAGCTCACGCAGAGGCTCCAGCAACTGAAATGGCAGCCGATCGGGGAGCCCTCCAACGTTGTGATGAGTCTTGATGGTGACCGACGGGCCGCCCAACGGAGAGACTGACTCGATCACATCGGGGTAGAGGGTTCCCTGCACCAGATATGCGACATCCCTTCCGACTGACCGCGCTTCCGCTTCGAAAACGTCAATGAAGGTGTGTCCGATACGGCGCCGCTTTTCCTCGGGGTCGTCAACTCCGGCCAGCCTCTCCAAGAACTTGGCGCCGGCATCGACGACCCGCAGGTCGATACCAAGATGACGACGGAAGGTCTGCTCGACTTGGTCCCGTTCGTGGAGCCGCAGCAGACCGTGATCCACGAAGATACAGGTGAGCCGGTCGCCGATGGCGCGGTGAACCAGGACGGCGGCTACCGAAGAGTCGACGCCGCCTGACAGGCCGCAGATGACTCGTTGGTCCGGCCCCACGATCTCCTGGATGCGGGCGACCTCGGTCTCGACGAAATGGCCCGGCGTCCAGTCAGGATTGCAACTACAGATCTCGAACAGAAAATTGTTGAGGATCTCCCCGCCCCGTGGAGTATGGGCAACTTCGGGATGGAACTGCACGCCGAAGAGGGGTCGCCGGGTGTGCTCGAAGGCGGCGACGGGAGAGTTGACGCTCGATGCGGTAACGGTGTAGCCCGGCGGCGCCGCGTCGACATGATCGCCGTGGCTCATCCATACCGGTGTCTCTTCTCCACTGCCAAAGCCTTGGAACAGCCGGCCACCCTCGACCTTCAGGCTGGCGCGTCCGTACTCCCGCCGATTGGCGCGAGCAACCTTTCCTCCGGCCAGCTGCGCCAGCAGCTGCATTCCGTAACAGAGTCCCAGCACCGGTGCTCCTAGCTCCAGCAACTCCGGGTCCGCTGTCGGAACGCTTTCGCCATAGACCGAGTTGGGACCACCCGACAGAATGATTCCCTTCGGGTTCCAGGCCCGGATCCACTCGACGGTCCGCGACGGAGGGTGGATCTCGCAATACACGTGGGCCTCGCGTACCCGCCGCGCGATCAGCTGGGTGTACTGCGATCCGAAGTCGATAATGAGAATTCCCTCGTGATGCGCCGGGACACTGGCGGTGCCCTCGGCGTCTGCGGCCCTCGCCATCGCAGAAACCTTCATGGTGACGTACGCTCCGATCGAAAGAGGTCCTCAACCTTCTCCCGCGGCCGCGAGGTCCACCACCGCCCACCATCGACGATGACTTCAGCCGGCCGGGGTCTGCTGTTGTAGTTCGAGGCCATGACGAAGCCGTAGGCCCCGGCGCCGAGTACCGCCAGCGAATCGCCGGGCTGAAGTCCGGGGAGCCTGCGGTCGAGGGCCAGGAAGTCACCAGTCTCGCAAACCGGGCCGACGACGTCGGCTCGGCTGGGAGGCCGGTCGCGTTCCTCCAGCTCTACGATCTCATGATACGCCTGGTAGTGGCTCGGTCGGACCAGATCGTTCATGCCGGCGTCGACTACAACGAATTCCTTCCCTCCGGAATGTTTCTTGTACAGTACTCGAGTAAGCAGCACACCGGCGCTGCCCACGAGGAAACGGCCCGGCTCGAGATACAGGGTGAGACCCGTCCCCTCGAGCCGGGGAATGATCGCCTCCGCGAAGTCTCCCGGATCGACCGAGTGTTCCTCGGCATAGCGGATCCCCAACCCTCCTCCGATGTCGATGACCTTGAGGGTCGACACCCCGGCTTCCCGCAGCTGGTTCACCAGCTCGACAAGGCGATTGATGCCTTCGAGATAGGGCTCGGTCTCCACCAACTGGCTGCCGAGGTGCATGGCGATGGTGGTGAGGACGAGGCGGGGATGACGTAACACATACTCGGCCGCGGGCAACACCTGATCGGTGGGAAGTCCAAACTTGATTCCGCTCTTGCCGGTGGAGATGTAGGGGTGCGTGTCAGTAGTGACATCAGGATTCACCCGGAACCCGACCTTCACTTGGGCTCGCTCCTCATCGGCGATCCGACCTAACAGCTCGAGTTCCTCACGTGACTCCACATTGAGATGTCCCACCGGCGCCTGCACCGCCGCCTTCAGCTCCTCCGCCGTCTTCCCCACCCCGCTGAACACGATAGTGTCAGGCGAAAACCCTGCCGCCAGCGCCCGAGCCATCTCGCCCAAGGACACTATGTCAGCTCCGGCTCCGAGCTCGCTGAGTAGGCGGAGCACTGCCAGGTTGCTGTTGGCCTTCACGGCGAAGCAGATACGGTGCGGAACGCTCGCCATCGCGGAATCGAGCGAGCGGTAGCGGTCTCGGATAGCCTCAGCGTGGTAGACATAGACCGGCGTGCCGACCTCGCGCGCTATGTCGGAGAGTAAGACGCTCCCGAGGTAGAGGCTCTTTCCCCGTCGCTCCAGGCCGGCGTCGGCGAACAACAGCTCCCTCGATATCACGGAGCCGGCTCCTGCCTTGGCGGCAGGGGACCGCCCGGCCGGACCGCTCAGTACGCCTTCGCCCACACCGCCTCCGACACGCTGGGTCGACCGCACCACATACAGTTGGTTGGGGGCGTCGGCGAGCGGAACTCCTCGTCGGGAAGCACCCGGATGGTGGCCTTGGTTTGATCTTTGATTTCTGCTTCGCATTCTGGTGAGCCGCAGAAGCCGCCGTACACGAATCCGCCTTCCCGCTCCATCTTCTCGATGAATTGTGCCTTGGTTGCCCCGCGCAGCGTAGCGGCCTCGCGCCGGGCCTTGGCCGCCGCGAACAGGTCCGACTGCATCTGATTCATCGCCGTGATCAAGCGCGGCGCCACGCCCTGCAGCTGTACCGTCTCTTTCTTGCCTCCGGTGCGTCGGGCCAGCACGACAGTGTTGGAGGAGACATCGCGGGGCCCCATCTCCAGCCGGAGCGGCACTCCGCGACCCTCCCACTCATAGTACTTGGCACCCGGCTTCATGCCTTCCCGCGCATCGAGGTGTACCCGTACCCCGCCGGCTGCCAGTTCCTTCCGCAAGCGGTCCGATGCCTCCAACACCACGGTCCGCTCCTCGGGACTCTTGTAGATGGGAACGATGACAACCTGGTATTGGGCGAGCTTGGGCGGGCACACCAAACCCAGGTCGTCACTATGGGTCATGATGAGCGCACCTACCAGTCGGGTCGACACCCCCCATGAGGTATTCCAGACGTGATCGAGATCGCCGTTGGCAGTCTGGAAGGTGACCTCGAAGGCGCGAGAAAAGTTCTGCCCCAGGTTGTGAGTGGTTCCCGCCTGAAGCGCCTTGTTGTCCTGCATTAGCGCTTCGGTACTGAAAGTCCGGAGAGCTCCAGCGAACCGTTCGCTATCGGTCTTGAGGCCGGTGAGGACCGGCATCGCCATCCACTCTTCCATAAAGGTACGGTACACCCCGAGCATCCGGCGGGCTTCCTCCTCGGCCTCCGCTTCGGTGGCGTGGGCGGTATGCCCTTCCTGCCACAGAAATTCGGTGGTGCGAAGGAATAGCCGAGTCCGCATCTCCCAGCGTACCACGTTGGCCCACTGGTTGATCAGCACCGGCAGGTCGCGGTAGCTCTGAATCCACTTGGCATACATCGCGTAGATGATCGTCTCCGAGGTGGGCCGAACCACCAGCGGCTCCTCCAGCTCCTTCCCTCCTCCGTGCGTCACCACCGCGAGTTCCGGCGCGAATCCCTCCACATGCTCCGCTTCACGTGAGAGGAAGCTCTGCGGGATGAAGAGCGGAAAGTAGGCGTTCTGGTGACCGGTATCCTTGAACATCTGATCCAGGGCGCGCTGCATCTGCTCCCAGATCGCGTAGCCGTTAGGCCGAATGACCATGCACCCACGCACCGGGCTGTAGTCGGCCAGCTCGGCCCGGGCGATGACCTCGTTGTACCAAGCGCTGAAGTCGGTGGCGCGAGGGGTCAGCGCCTTGCTGTCAGCCATGGATGCGGGTCTTAATCGTGTCTATCACGGTTGACTCTCTTACAGTTTCCTGGGTACCAGAACGAAGATCCCTGAGCACCAGCTCGCCGCGGGCGCGTTCGTCAGGGCCCAGCACGACTGCCAATCGCGCCCCGCGAGCATCCGCCAGCTTCATCTGCTTGCCGACGGATTGCGGTCCCAGCGGGTATTCGACTCTGAGGCCGGCGTCTCGGAGCTGATGAGCCAAGGCGAGCAGGTGTGGGATGTCGTCCTGAGTGATGAATGCCAGAAACACATCGACACTGGTCCCGGCGGTCGGCAGCGTCGCCTTTTCCTTCAGTAGCTCGCTCAGGACTACATCGCCCATACCAAAGCCAAGCGCCGGAAGCTCGACGCCGCCGAGTTCTTGGAGCAACGAGTCGTACCGTCCACCTCCGCAGATGGCGCGCAGGGTCTTTCCCGCATCGAAGAGCTCGAAGACAATCCCAGTGTAATACGCCAGCCCGCGCACGATGGTGAGGTCCACCTCCACGAAGCTGCCGAGTCCCATAGCATCGAGCGCCGCACAGGTCTGGCGGAGCGGCTCCGCCGCTTTCTCGGCGTCGCGGCTCCTCGCGAGCTCGGGGTTCAAGCGGTCCCACCCACGGATCCGTGCTACCTCCTGCAAATCAAGTACAGTCGCTGGGCCGAACGCCTGAGGACGTGACGAGAATTCCTCGATCTGATCCCGGCGAAGGCGCTCCACCTTGTCGATGAAGTCAAATGCCCTCCCCATGCCCATCTCTGGCACACCCCGCTGCCGGAGAATGGCAGTGAGCACGCGGCGGTCAGACAGGCGCACGCGTACGTCATTGGGACCGAGCCCGAAGGCTCGCATGATATCGATCGCAAGCGCAACGATCTCGGCATCGGCCAGCGGGCCGGGTTCTCCGATCAGATCGCAGTTGAGCTGGAAGTGCTCTCGAAGTCTGCCTCGTTGCTGGCGCTCATAGCGGAACAACTGAGGTATCGAGAACCATCTGATTGGCTTCCTGAGACCTTTGGCTCTGGCGGCAACCATCCGGGCCAGTGTGGGGGTCATCTCGGGTCGGAGCGCTACGTTACGATCTCCCTTATCCACAAAATTGTAGAGCTGCCCGACGATCTCGTCTCCACTTTTCTTGGTGTACAGCTCGAGCGGTTCGAGCGGAGGACCATCGTACTCCTCAAACCCGTACCGCGTCGCCACCGTCCTCCAGGTTTGGAAGATGTGGTCACGCAGCGCGAGATCGTCGGGATAGAAATCACGAAATCCCGGCAGGGCTTGGGTTTGCATGGGCGGAGTATAAGCTGGGTCGCGCGGAAGCGGTAAGCGGTGAGCTATTAGCGGTGACGGCTGTGAAGAAGAGGAGCTACCTGATCATACGTCCATTCCCAGGACCGTCATAACATCGCCGACGGTGTGAAATGAACCAGTCACCAACATCGTCCCTGCCCCCTCCTGTACCCGCCCAATCGCCTCCTTGAAGTCCGGAATCAAGGTCCATTCCGCGTGCGCCGGAGGGCGCGCCGGATCGCGCAGCCAACGACCCAGCCATTCGATGTCCCAGCCGCGCACGGCTGCCGTCGGTGCAATCGTGAGAATGCCGCGGTCGATCGCCTGATCGAGCTGCACCAGCATCCCGGGCCACTCCTTGTCGCCCAGAATCGACACCAGTGCGTGGAGAGGACGGGGCAACTTCATCACGGTCAATGCGCCGACCAGTGAGCGCATTCCATCAGGGTTGTGTGCGACGTCGAACAGCCAGCGGCCGCGACGGTCCAGCCGTCCAGGGATCCTGGCGGCACCAAACGCGTCCTCGATCTGCTTCTGGGTCGGCCGGTACGGCCGCGGTAAGGCGCAAAGGATGCCCTGCGCCACCGCGGCATTGCGCCGCTGGTGAGGTCCGGCCACGCTCAACGGCCCACACCATTCATAGTCAGGTGGAAGGACCCGGATATCCGCGTGCCCTCGAGTATTGGCGCGAGCCACCGCTCGCCTCGCCTCCCGCCGAAGCACCTCGACCAGCGCTGGGTTTCTTTCACCGATCACGAACGGCACTCCGGGCTTCGCGATCCCGGCCTTTTCCCCGGCGATGAGCTCCAGCGTGTCCCCCAGGTATTTCATATGGTCCCGCTCGATCTTGGTGACTCCGCTGACCAGCGGACGCACGACATTGGTGCTGTCCAGCCGCCCTCCGAGTCCCACCTCCACGACGGCGATCTCCGCGCCCCTGGCGGCAAAATCCGCGAAGGCGAGCGCCGTCGTGGCCTCGAAGAAAGTCGCTTTTCGTTCCAGGATGGCGGGGAGGAGGCGGCCGGTCCACATGGCGACTGCCTCCTCCGAGATGGGAATCCCACCGACCTGGATTCGCTCGCGAAAGGAGACCAGGTGTGGCGAGGTGTAGAGACCTACCCTCCAGCCGGCTTCGCGAAGCACGGCTGCCACCAACATGCTGACGCTCCCCTTCCCATTGGTGCCCCCGATATGAATGGACGGCATGACCTCGTGGGGATTGCCCAGCGACTTGAGCAGGACGCGCGTAGTCGCCAGGCCGAACTTGATCGTCGTAGTGCGGGGGAAGAGGAAGTCGAGAGCTTCATCGTAGGTGAGTGACATCGGATCCGATCGAGAGGTTCCGAAACGACAACGCCCCAGCCGGCGGAACGTCGGTGGGGCGCGAGACCGGCGCAATTCGTCCTCAGCTCACTTCAGCAAGCTCGACGTGAGGACGTTGGCCCTGCATGTGGCGGAGCAACCGGGCTGTGGTGTCGCGGAGCGAGCCACGGGGAACCACATCGTCGATCTGGCCGTGCTCCAGCAGGAACTCCGCCGTCTGGAAGCCATCGGGTAGGTCCTGCCCGATAGTCTGTTTGATCACCCGTTGCCCGGCGAAGCCAATCACGGCGCCGGGCTCGGCCAGCACCACATCACCTTGCATCGCAAACGAGGCCGAAACACCGCCCGTGGTGGGGTCGGTAAGGATGGAGATGTAGGGAATGCTCTCGCGGTGCAGTTGAGCGATCGCCGTCGATGTCTTGGCCATCTGCATAAGCGACAACACACCCTCCTGCATGCGGGCGCCTCCGGAGGTCGAGACGATCACCAAGGGAATTTTCTTTTCCAGGGAGCGGCGCGCGAGCCTAGCGATCTTCTCGCCGACGACTGAGCCCATCGATCCGCCCATAAACCTGAAGTTCATGACCGCCAGGTTGAACGGCAGGCCGTCCAGCTTGGCGGCGCCGGTGTAGACGGCATCGGTATCGCCCGCCTTCTGCCGGGCAATGTCCAGCCGCTCGACATAGTTCTCGAACTCCAGCGGGTCGGCGGAGCGCAGTTCCTTGTACAGCTCCCGCCACGTGCCCTGATCGGTCAGGAGGTCGATGTAGTCCTCCGCGCCGATCCGGCGATGCCTCCCACATTCGGGACAGACGTGAAGGGCCTTCTCGAACTTTTCCCGGATGTCGATGTGGCCGCAAGCGTCACACTTCTCCCAGGCGTCGGCAGGGATTTCCAGCCGCTCGCGCTGCGAGGTGCGTGGCTTGCGTTCCTTCTTAAACCATGCCATCACGGCCATAGGGAAGTAGGTAGAGAGGGTGATCGATCGGCATTGGCTCCGAAAAGTCCCTGCAATTTCATTGGGGCCAGTCTCCCGCGCCAGACCCTTCGGCTAACCTGCTGTCACGCTTCAGTATAGCCAGACAACCTCGAGTCCCACGCCACCCGAAGGGCGACACCCAGGCATAGCGAGCAAATGATGAAGAACGACCCGCCGTAGGAGAAGAACGGCAAGGGAATACCGGTGATCGGCATGAGATTGACCGTCATGCCCACGTTCTCGAACACGTGGGTGAAAAACAGCCCGACGATGCCAAAGACGGTAAGGCTACTGAACGAATCAGTGGCTCGGCGGGCGACGCGGACCAGGACGAGAAAGAGACCCAGGAACAAGCACAGCGCGACCAGCACTCCCACGAATCCGAGCTCTTCGCCCACCACAGAGAAGACGAAATCGGTGTGCTGCTCCGGCAGAAACGCGAGCCGCTTCTGGGGACCGTGAGTGTACCCGGTTCCGAACCACCCTCCGGAGCCTATGGCGACTCGCGATTGAATGGCGTGATATCCCGCCGCTCGAGGATCGGCCTCAGGATTTATGAAGGTGAGAAGCCGGTTCTGCTGATACGGAGCAAGACGATGCCACAGCGGCATCGCAATCGCACCCATGACCAGGTTGGCACTGAGAAAGACCACCCAATCCCACACATAGGGGCGCCACGCGATGAGGACCAGCACGAAGAGGATGATCCATACGCTCCAAGCCACAGTATTGAATGCGAGAAACAGGCTCACCACGGGCGAGGCCAGCAGGAACAGCATTCGAGGCCGCACCCCGGCCCAGAACAACATCGCGAAGAAGATGCCGACGAACACCAATGCGCTGCCGAGGTCCGGCTGTTTGAGAACCATCAAGCAGGGTACCCCGACGATCAACACCGGGCCAATGAGATCGCGGAGTGAGCGAGGCGGCTCTTTCCGGCTGGACAGAAATCGCGCCAGCATGAGCACAGTGGCGACTTTGGCCAGCTCGGACGGCTGGCCGATCTGGTGGCCTCCAATGGAGAGCCAGCTGTGACTGCCTTCGGCGGTACCCGCCCCCGTCCCCACCAAGAGAACCACGCCGAGTAGCAGCACGCTAAACGCATAGAGTGCGGGAGAGAGCCACTCGAGCACTCGGAGTGACACATGGAAGATGATACCGGCCGCCACGATGCCGAAGCCGAACCAGAAGAATTGGCGGTACCAGACACCGGCAGCGCGGGTGGGCACGTCGGTCTGACCCGCCGAGTACAAGGTGGCCAGCCCGAACAGCACGAGCCCGATCGTGACGGTAATTAACTGCCGGTCGACGGTCGGGGATCTCATGGGCCGGTTATTCCCTGAGCGGAATCGGGCGTTGGCGGAGCGGCCACGGAGTCGGGATCCAGCTCCAATGGGTGCGGAGTATTGTCGACCGGAGTCACCGATTCATCCTGCAGCACGCCGACCTTGACGGGCCCCGTGGCATCGGGGCCCAGGATATAGCGCCGTAGCGCCTGAACGACGTACGGCGCCACCACGGTACCGTGCTTGGCAAACTCCATGATGCCACCGACGATCAGCTCCGGTTTTTCTGCGGGGGCAAACCCGATGAACCATCCGTGATCTTCACCGTGCGGGTTCTGGGCCGTCCCGGTCTTTCCGGCGACTGCGAGATCGGCCCGGCGACTGGCTGCAGCAGTTCCATGTTCGACGACCGCAATCAGAGCCCGGCGCAGGCCATCGAGCTGCCGGCCATTCAACCCGAGGTCTCTTTTGCGGTCGGAGGTCGGCCGTACGATGTACGGAGTGACCGTCTCCCCATTTCCGGCCAAGCCCTCGTAAAACCTCATCATGTTTATGAGAGTCTGGGTGTTCTCACCCTGACCGATCGAGAAGTTGAGAGTCGTACCCGGCGGACTCCAATAACGGGGACCGTACAGCTTGTCGAAGTACGCGGTGGAAGAGGGATAGATCGGGTTCAGTTCGTTCTCGAGATCGATGCCACTCTTGTCTCGAAATCCCATGAGCAAGCCATCCTGGATGATGGCATCCAAACCCAGCCTGAGTCCGAGCTGATAGAAATACACGTCACAGCTCGCCGCCACCGCGCCGGTCAGGTCGAGCGACCCGTGTCCTTCTCGCTTCCAACACCGGAAGATCCGGTTGCCCAGTCGCATCCCGCCCCGGCACGGCTCCGGCATTCGCGTATCCAGCCGGATCAGTCCGCGTTTAAGGGCCATGGCGGCGATGGCCAGTTTGAACGGCGAAGCCGGGGGGTACCGAGCCTGAATGACCCGGTTCAACAATGGCTTGGCCGGATCGTTATTCAACTTTCGCCATTCGGCTGATGAGATTCCGCCCACAAAGTGGTTCGGATCGAACGTGGGGGCCGAATACAGGGCGCGAATTTCGCCATTGGGCGTCATCGCGACCATCGCGCCCCGAACGTTCGCCGGCCAGATGCTGTCAACGAAACGCTGAAGATCCAGATCCAAGGTGGTGACGATCGGCTTGCCGGGTGTCGGCGAGAGCCCCGCCGAAGCAGCGCCCTCCCGGACCAGGCGTCCTCGGGCATTCACCTCGATGTAGCGAACTCCTTCGCTGCCCCGCAGAGTGTCATCGTACTCCCGTTCCAATCCTGCCTTTCCCACGATGGAACCGAGCACAGCTCCTGGATAGCGGTCCGCTGCCAGATCGGCCTCGGTGACTTCCGAGACGTACCCGACCAAGTGGGCCACCGATTTCCCCGCCGGATAAAGCCGCTTGGGCTCGGCCTGGATCACCAGTCCCGGGAGCGCGGACCGATGCTCCTCCAGCTTTGCAATGATGTCGAAGGATGCGTCGCCGAATACCAGTGCCGGCTGATAGCGGGCCTGCAGATACCGCTCGATGATGTCCGAGATCTGGGCGCTGTCCAATGGAACGTAGCGCCCCACTCGAGCAAGCACCCCCCTTAGAGAGTCGGCGGACGTCGCGAGCAACTTCACCGAAAAACCCGGAACGTTCTCGGCGATGGTCTTGCCGTTACGGTCCAGGATTGAGCCGCGAGGCGGGGTCAGTGGGATGGGCCGAAGCCGGTTGGTCTCCGCCTTGAGCTGAAACTTGTCGTGCTGGAGGACCTGGGTGCGGAAGAACGCCCCGGCGAGGACCAGGAACGCTCCGATGAGCACGAGCCGGGCGATCTCGGCTCGCTCACGGACCCGATACGAATCGAAGCCGTTCACGCGTCCAGCCGGATCGAGAACCAGGCTCGGAAGGTGATCAGCACCAGGAGGGCGAAACCGGCGGTGGTGAGTGCTTGGAGCGGGCTGTAGAGGGTCAACTCGGTGACAAGTTGGCGGTGCTCGGTCCCGCTGGTCACCAGCACCACGAGATCTCTGAACCAGAGTCCAACCGCGACGAATGCGGCATTCACCAGCATGTTATCGGCGAAGAAAACCGCGCGGCCCCAGGCGGCAAAGTAGCCTACCAAGGTGTGCGCCAGGGCTCCGGCGCCAAACCGGGCCGGCGTCAGGGAGTCCTCGATCATTCCGATCAAGAATCCGGCGACCGCGCCCGCACCGGCGCCACTGCGCATCGCAAAGAGCATGAGTCCGATCAGAAGAAAATCGGGACTCACGCGGGCGCTCCCGAGGCGGGGCCGCAGATAAAACTGCAGGGTGAGCAGGAAGAGCATCACCAGAAGCAGTTGGATGCGGGTAACCCGTTGCGCGCTCACTGCGCGGAATCTTTCGTGCTGGGAGCGGCCGCCGTGGGAACGCCGCCCAGTATGGGCGAGCTCTTCAGCAGCGAATCCCGGCGAGCGGCGACCCTTGCCGCCCGTGCCGCCCGCGCTGCCTGGGCTAGTGAATCGGCTCGCTGGACCCGCACCAGCGAATCCTGGCGCATTGCCTCCAGCTGCGAGTCAGAAGGGAAGGCGCTTACCAGATCGGTAGCACGGGATCCTATCAGCACGAGGACGTGCGCCGCCGCGCCCGGATTGGCTGCTGGGCGCAGACGATAGACCCGCTCCCATCCGGCTTCCTCCCGGATCGTACCGACGACGGTACCGACCGGGATTCCCTTAGGAAACACTCCGCCCAGGCCAGACGAGAGTACCAGGGTTCCCTGCGGAATAGAGTCGCGGAAGGGAACGCCGCGCAGCTCGAGGGCACCCTCGCCGCCTCCGGCCTCGGTGGAAGGAGCCACGACCCCGAGAGCATTGCCCCCGACGGTGAAGGCACTCACCCGAAACTCGGGGTGGGCCCAGGTCATGGCCACGCTGCTCTGCGGAGTCGTGGTCAGGATGACGCCGATCAAACCCTCGGGAGCGACGACCGGGTTAAACGGCCCGATTCCCTGTCGCGAGCCAGCGCTCAGCAACAGGGTGCGGCCGTCGGTGGCGTGCGGCTGGTGCAGCACCTCCGCGGGCACGTATCCGGTCGTGAGACGGTGACTGAGCTTGAGAAGTTGTCGCAGGCGCTCATTTTCCGCGCGCAACGATGGAAGGAACTGGGCCAGGTACGACGCCGAGTCCCGTTGCGCCGTCACCGTGCGGAAACGGACGCGGCTGGTCCGGCCCTCTTCGGCTCGGGTCTGGAGCCATACCAGGGGTGCCAGCACCGTCCGCCGGAGGGTATCCGCCACGCTGTAACTCAGGCCTACCGGCGAGAAGAGGCTCAGAATGGAAAGGCCGAGGCACATGATGAACAAAACGGTGTCTCGGCGGGTGTAACGGCGGTCTGAGATGCTGGACATGCTTAGGCTGACAAGACGCTACGGTATTTCTCGTAATCGTCGAGGATCCGTCCGGTGCCCCGGACCACGCAGGTCAAGGGATCCTCGTCCACATGAATGGGAAGACCGGTCTCCTGGGCGAGGAGGAGGTCGAGCCCGCGAATCAGTGCGCCCCCACCGGTCATCACGATACCGCGGTCTACGATGTCGCTGGCGAGCTCGGGCGGCGTGATCTCGAGGGCTCGCCGAACCGCGTCGACGATCTGCTGAATCGGCTCCTGGACCGCTTCGCGAATCTCGGTCGAATGCACCCGGACCGTTTTGGGGATTCCGGAGACCAGATCGCGGCCTTTGACCTCCATCTCGCGTTCGTCGCCGGTCGGGGCCGCGGAGCCGATCTTGATCTTAATGGCTTCTGCAGTCGGCTCGCCAACGAGGAGATTGTAATTTTTCCGCATGAACTGCACGATTGCCTGATCCAGCTCGTCGCCGCCGGTCCGAATCGAGGTGTCGGACACAATCCCCGACAGCGCTATGACGGCGATCTCGGTGGTCCCTCCCCCGATGTCGATGACCATATTGCCGGTCGGAGTCTCTACCGGGAGGCCTACGCCGATCGCCGCGGCCATCGGCTCAGCCACCATCAGCACCTGCTTGGCGCCAGCCGTCTCCGCCGAGTCGCGGACCGCTCTCCGCTCTACCTCGGTAATTCCCGAGGGGACACACACGATGACCTTCGGTTTGACCCGGAACACATGCTTGTCGATGATCGTCTTCAGGAAATATCGCAGCATCTTCTCGGTGACGTCGAAGTCGGCGATGACGCCGTCCTTCAGCGGCCGGACCGCCAGAATTCCGTCCGGTGTGCGTCCCAACATTCGCTTGGCTTCGAGGCCGATGCCCTTGATCCTGCCAGTGGATTTCTCGATCGCGACGACCGACGGCTCGTTGAGCACGATGCCCTCGCCCTTCACATACACGAGGGTGTTGGCCGTGCCGAGGTCGACCGCGATCTCGTTCGCGGGGAGCCAGGACATCAGATTCAAGGCGGGAACTTTCATCGAAGCGCCGCTAGGCACATGGCTGGTGAAGGTAAATGGACGGCTATCCATTGTCAGCAGGGCGGCGGGGCCGCGGGGCCGCGGGGCCGCAATCAGTTCAAGTCACTCTCTCGGGTGAAATGCCGATCTGCCCCTTTGCCCTGCCGCCGCGCTGTCCCGCTGCCCCGGTGCTACGCCCCACTACTGCCAAATCCGCCTGTGCCTCGCGATGTGGGCGGCAACTCGTCCACCGGTCGAAACGCCACCCGCACGACCGGGGCGACGATCATTTGAGCGATCCGCATTCCCCGGATCACCTGAAAGGTCTCGGAACTCAGGTTGACCAGGGCGACCATCAATTCACCCCGGTAATCGCTGTCGACGGTCGCCGGGGTGTTCGGCAACGTGATGCCATGCCGGAGCGCCAGCCCGGATCTCGGCCGCAACTGGCACTCGTACCCATCGGGGAGCGCGATGCTGAAACCGGTCTTGAACAGCTTCCGCTCGAGTGGGGCCAGCGCTCCATCCTCTGCGCTGGCCAGGTCGTAACCGGCTGAGCCGGGAGTGGCCGGGCTGGGAAGCGGAAGGCCGTCGGCGTGCGGCAGGCGCGTGAGCAGCACCTCGACCGCCGGCTTCGATACCCGCTCAGACAATGGTGTTGACGTCGGTCAGTGGGAGTCGGAAGGCCTCGGCCACTCCGGGATACACCACCTTGCCTTCCACGACGTTCAGACCCAGCCGTAGCGAGGGGTCGGACTTGCACGCCGCACGCCAGCCCTGTTTGGCCAGCTTAAGTCCGTATGGCAGCGTAGCATTGGTGAGGGCGAGGGTAGACGTCCTGGGGACTCCGCCAGGCATATTTGCCACGGCGTAATGCAGAATGCCGTCAACGAAGTAAGTCGGGTTTTCATGGGTGGTAGGCTTGATTGTCTCCACGCATCCGCCCTGGTCGACGGCGACATCAACGATCACCGATCCCGGCTTCATGACCTTGAGGTCCGCTCGCTTCACCAGGTGGGGTGCCTTCGCCCCTGGAAGGAGCACCGCGCCGATCACCAGGTCGGCCCGCCGGATGGCATCGAGAATATTGTGACGGTTGGAGTAGACCGTATCGACATTGCTCGGCAACACGTCGTCGAGATAGCGGAGCCGGTCCAGGGAGATATCCAAAATGGTCACGTGGGCTCCGAGACCCGCGGCCATCTTGGCGGCATTGATGCCCACAACCCCTCCCCCGATAATCACTACCGCTGCTGGAGCGACCCCGGGGACGCCACCCAATAGGATCCCACTCCCGCCGAAAACCTTCTCCAGATATTTGGCTCCCTCCTGCACTGCCATCCGTCCGGCGACCTCGGACATGGGTGTCAGCAGCGGCAGCTCCCCGCTGGGGAGCTGAACCGTCTCATAGGCCACCGCGATAGACCCCGAGTCGATTACCGCTCGGGTGAGGTCCTCGGCTGCCGCGAAGTGAAAATAGGTGTAAATCACCTGGCCGCGTCGCATCCGGGGCCACTCGACGGCAATCGGCTCCTTCACCTTCATGATCATCTCTGCCTGCTGCCAGACCTGATCGGCGGTCGGCAGAATACTTGCTCCTGCCGCGCGGTATGCCTCATCCGGAAACCCACTGCCGATCCCCGCGCCCTGCTCTACCACAACGGTGTGACCTGCTCCCACCAGGGCCTCGGCGCCCGCCGGCACCAGGGCAATCCGATTTTCGTTGGTTTTAATCTCCTTGGGAACACCGATCTTCATCATCTTCTTCCGGAGGTGAAGGGGTGAAACCGTAAGCGGTGAACGGAAAGGGTGAGCGGGCCAGATCTCGAGAGGACATCGCCGGCGAACTCCTAGCGGACTTTCCCGCTTACTGCCTACCGCTCACCGCTTGCGCTTTTTCCGGGCCTAATCTTACTACCGTCTGCCGTTCCGGCGCGAAGAAGTCGGTGGCAATTGCTGACACGTCATCCGGGGTGACACGATCGATTTCCCGCAACATCTCATCCAGCGGCCGGTACTGGTCGTCGTATAGAACAAACCCCGCCAGACGGGCCATGCGGGCGCCGGGACTTTCCAGCGACAGCATGATCTGGCCCTTGAGCTGTTGTTTGCCGTTGGTCAGCTCCGCTGGGGGAAGTCCTTCCCGGGCGAGGCGGGAGTATTCCTCTCGAATAGCGTCCACCGCCTCGTCAGCCGTGGAGGCCTGAGTCCCGACATACACTCCCAGCTGCCCAGAGCTCTGGTAGAACTGCTTGTACGCATAGATGGCGTAGGCCAAGCCGAGCTCCTCGCGAACTCGCTGGAAGAGGCGACTGGACATGCCGCCGCCAAAGACGTTGGTGAGAATCGCGAGGGGGAAGCGCCGCGGATCGCGCAAGGGGAAGGTATCGGTGCCGAACACGATATGGGTCTGCGCGGTATCCCGGTGTTCAATGCAGTTGCCGCCGGTCACCGCAGGGGTCGCTGCTATGCGTGGCCGCGGAGGCTCGCGAGTATCGCCTTCAAACCAGCCCTCGCGATCGAGGACCGAGAGCAGCTCGGTGTGTACCACGTTACCGGCAGCGGCGATGACGCAATTTCCCCGATAGTACCCAGCGCGGTGGAGGACGCGGAGATCTTCCGCCGAGAGCCCGTCGAGGCTCTCGGGGGTACCGAGGATAGAGTAGCCATAGGGGTGAGTGGGCCAGAGCGCACGGGCATGAAGCTCGAAGACCAGATCGTCCGGCGTGTCTGCCACCCCGTTGATCTCTTCCAGCACGACGTTCCGCTCGGACTCCAAATCGCTCTGCCGCAGTAGCGGCCGGCGCACCAGGTCGGTGAGGATCTCAAGGGCTAACGGGAGGTCGGCGTCGAGCACGTGCGCCTGGTAGCTGGTATAGTCCCGGCCGGTGAACGCGTCCAGACCCCCGCCCCGCACCTCCAGCTCGAGTGCGAGCTCGCGCGCACTGCGCCGCTCGGTCCCCTTGAAGACCATATGCTCGAGAAGATGGGAGATTCCCAGCTGCCTGGCGGGTTCGTGGGCACTGGCCGTTCGGACGTAGATCCCCACCGCGGCCGATCGCACCCCAGGTAACTTCTCACTGAGGACGACCAGCCCGTTCGCGGCGGTGGTGCAGAACAGGTTTTCGTCGAGGGAAACCGTTTCCACGAAGGCTTAGTCCCTGGGTAGAAGCGCCTTCCGGGACAGCTTCATGCGGCCGCGGTCGTCGACTTCGAGCAGCTTCACCTGGACGATGTCACCTTTCTTCACGACGTCCTCGGTCTTTTCGGTTCGGCCGTGCTGGAGCTCACTGATGTGAAGCAGGCCCTCGACCCCAGGGAGGATCTCGACGAATGCACCGAAGGCGGTCGTGCTCTTGACCGGACCTTCATAGGTGCGGCCGACCTCAGGTTCGGTGGTGATCGCCGCGACCATCGCGCGTGCCTTCTCGCCGGCCTCACCGCCGACTGCTGAAATCGTGACCACGCCGGTATCCTCGATGCTGATCTTGGCCCCGGTCGCGTCCTGGATGCCGCGAATGGTCTTCCCCTTGGGTCCGATCACGTCGCCGATCTTGTCGGGCTTGATCTGCATGGTAAAGATGCGCGGAGCGTACTTCGAAAGCTCCGTGCGTGCGGTCGGAAGTACCTTGGCCATTTCTTTGAGGATGTGGAGTCGGCCCTTACGGGCCTTCTCCAGGGCGTCTTCCATGATCTTGAGATCGAGGCCCTGGATCTTGATATCCATCTGAATCGAGGTGATGCCCCGCTCGGTGCCGGCCACTTTGAAGTCCATGTCGCCGAGATGGTCTTCCGAGCCGAGGATGTCGGTGAGGATCGCGACCTTCTCGCTCTCTTTGATCAGCCCCATCGCCACGCCGGCGCAGGCCGCCTTCATCGGCACCCCAGCATCCATCAGCGCCAGGGAGCCACCGCACACCGTGGCCATCGACGAAGAGCCGTTGGACTCCAGGATCTCGGAGACGACGCGGAGCGTGTAGGGGAAGTCCTCGTACTGAGGAAGCAGCGGCTGCAGCGCCCGCTCAGCCAGCGCTCCATGCCCGATCTCACGCCGGCTGGTGCCCCGCATCATCTTGACTTCGCCGGTGGCGTAAGGCGGGAAGTTGTAGTGCAGCATAAACGACTTGGTCGTCTCGCCGGCGACGTCGATGCTATCGATTCGTTGCTCGTCGTCAGTGGTTCCGAGCGTGACCGACACCAGTGCCTGGGTCTGGCCCCGAGTAAAGAGAGCCGATCCGTGAGTCCGCGGGAGGACGCCAGTTTCGATGTTGATCGGCCGAATGGTGTCCAGGTCGCGCCCATCGACCCGCTCTCCGCGCTCCAACACCTGCGCCCGCATGACCCGGTACTCGATATCCTCCAGCTCGGTGCCGACCTCACGAGCCTGCTCGGCCAACTCGGGAGGCAGATTCCCCAGCAGCTGCTCCTTCACCGCCTTGACCGCCTGCGAGCGACCGGCCTTGTCCTTGGCATTGATGGCCTGGGCCATCTGTGACTCGGCCGCTTCGCGCACCCGGGTGACCAACGCCTGATTCACCTCCGGCTTGGTCCACTGGAACTTCTTGGGAGGCCCAGCCTTCGTGAGCAGCTGCTGCTCGATCTTGATCACATCCCGGATGCCCCGCTGCGCGACCTTCAGCGCCTCCAACATCTCGGACTCGGAGACTTCGAGTGCTCCACCTTCGACCATGACGATCGAGTCAGCCGATCCACTCACGACCAAGTCGATGGTGGAGAATTCCAACTGCTGGAACGTCGGATTGAGGATCCAGTTCCCTTCCACCCGTCCGATCCGCACTCCGCCCAGCGGTCCATTCCAGGGGACACCAGAGAGGCTGAGAGCGGTCGAGGCCGCGATCACACCAAGAATATCAGCGTCGTTCTCCTGGTCGGCCGAGAGCACGGTGACGAAGACCTGGACCTCGTTCTTGAAGCCTTCCGGGAACAGCGGCCGGATCGAGCGATCGATCAGCCGGCTCGCCAGAATTTCCTTGTCGGAGGGGCGTCCCTCACGCTTGAGAAATCCGCCGGGGATCTTGCCGGCAGCATAGGTCTTTTCCCGGTATTCAACGGTCAAAGGGAAGAATGGAAGGGTGGACACGTTGGGGGACACGGTGACAGCCCCAAGGACCATCGTATCCCCAAAACGAACGACGGCGGAGCCGGCGGCCTGTCTCGCCATGCGGCTGGTCTCGAGAACGAGGGGGCGGCCGGCGAATTCGGTTTCCATGCGTTGGACGGTCACTTCTTTACCTTCTCTCTAGTTGGCGTCTTTGCTGCGTTTGAAAGCGTCAAGGGTCTAGAAATACACAAAGGGCGTCCCGATGTTCGATCAGGACGCCCCGGGCAGCACAAAGATTAGTGCCGGAGACCGAGCTGCTCGATGAGCGCTCGATAGGTCGGCAGATCGCTTCGCTTGAGGTACGTGAGCAGCCGACGCCGGGTGCCTACCATCTTGAGCAAGCCGCGGCGGCTGTGGTGGTCCTTCGAGTGGGTGCGGAAATGATCGGTGAGCGAGTTAATCCGCTCGGTAAGAAGCGCAACCTGCACCTTGGCCGAACCGGTATCGGTTGCGTGCGCTTGGTGCTTAGCCACCACTGCCTGCTTGTCGAAACTCATGCTCCAGCGTCCTCGTGCACAATGTCGGGCGTCGTAATCCGTTGTAGCATGGCAAAATAAGCGAGGGCACCCGACTGAAGCAAGCCCGCCGATAACCGGTTTGAGAGAGCTACCCCCCGCCGAACAAGCGCCTCAGGTCGTTGGAGAACGCGAGTCCCATCAGCAGTACGATGAGCACCAGGCCCACCGTGGTAAGCCGCTCGCGCAGCTTGATCGGCAGTGGCCGGCGAATAACCGCCTCCGCCAGAAGAAACAGGAACTGTCCGCCATCCAGCACCGGAACCGGGAGCATGTTGAGGATGGCAAGATTGATCGAGATCAGCGCCATGTACCCCAGGAACACGTCCAGACCCAGGCGCACGCTTTCCCCAGCCAGTTGGCCGATGAGAATCGGGCCTCCCACCGTGCGGCCCGAAATTCTGCCGCTGAAAAGGCCTCGAACGGTGCGGATGATCTGAGTAGAGGCGTTGATCGTGGCGCGTCCGCCCTCGAGGATTGACTGACCCAGGCCGAGCTTCTCCCGGATGAGGTGGGAGGCTACTGCCGCCCCGATCCGCCCGACAGCCTGAGGCTTTCCGTCGGGTCCGGGGATGGTGTCGAGATAGGGCCGAACGCTGAACGCGAGCCGCCTGCCGTCCCGGGCCACCGTGATCGTCAGAATGTGGCCGGCATTCCGTTGCACCACCTCGAGGAGATCGTACCACTGCTGAACGGGGCGACCGTTGACGGCGACGACCGTGTCGCCTTTCAACATTCCGGCGGCGGCGGCCGGCTTGCCTGGCAACACAGTGTCCACCAGCGGGGTCCGATACGGCTGCACCGCCTGGGCTGCCTTGAATCGCTTCTCCAGCGCATCGGGGTGGATCGGAAGCACCACCACCTTGCCGTCCGCCAGCTCGATCCGGACCGTGGATTGCGGTGTGTTAGCAATCCCAGAGACAATGTCGTCCCAAGACTTGACCGAGTCGCCGCTGATCCGGACGATCCGGGAGCCGGGCGGGATCTGCTTCAGCGGAGCGGCTTCCTCCGGGAGCTGTTCCGGCGCAATCCGGCCCACGATCGTGTTGGGATCGATCTGGCGCCCGCTCTTATACGCAACCAGACTGAACACCAGCCAGGCAAAGAGTGCGTTCATGGTCACGCCGGCGAGGATCACGACCATCCGCTTCCACAGCGGTTTGGCCTCGAACATCCGGTCGGGCGGAACTGCGACCGCAGGAGCGCCTCCTTCAAGCGCGCTGCCGCTGATGTCCTCTTCCCGGCTGGCCATCTTCACATAGCCACCGAGCGGGAGCCAGGAGATCGAATACTCCGTCTCTCCCCGTCGGAAGCTGAGCCACGGGATCGGCGGCCCCAGGCCCAACGAAAAGCGGTGCACGTAGATGCCGGCCCACTTCGCGGCTATGAAGTGCCCTGCCTCGTGCACGAAAATGAGCACACCCAGGACGACGATCAGGGCCAGGATGCTAATCAGCACGGTTGCCTCAACGTTTGACGCGCCTTGTCTCGGGCCCAGGTGTCAGCAGCCCGGACGGCGTCGATCGAAGACGCCGGCACCGGTGTGTGCGCACTGAGAGTCTCTTCAATGGTCTCACTGATGCGGCCGAACGGAATATTGCCCTCCAGGAACGCGGCTACGGCCACCTCATTGGCGGCGTTAAAGACCGCGGGGGAGGTCCCCCCTGTCCGTCCTGCCGAGATCCCGAAGCTGAGAGCGCGAAATACATCGGTCCGCACCGGCTCGAATGTCAGCGGACCGGCACCCACGGGATCGAACCGCCGGATTCCAGTATCGGGCAACCGCTCCGGATAGGTTAACGCGTACAGGATGGGCAGCTCCATGGTCGGGAAGCCAAGCTGAGCCAGAACGCTGCCGTCATGAAACTCAACGAACGCGTGAATGATGCTTTGAGGATGGACCACCACCTCGAGGGCGTCGTACGGAAGCCGGAACAGATAGTGCGCCTCGATCAGCTCGAGGGCCTTGTTGGCGAGCGTGGCACAGTCGACCGTGATCTTCGTACCCATCCGCCAGGTGGGGTGCTGCAACGCCTCTTCGACGGTGGCATGCCAGACCCGTTCGGGCTCCCACTCCCGGAACGGGCCACCGGAAGCCGTGAGGATCAGACGGGTCAGCCCATCATTCCTCCCCGTCACGCACTGGAGCACGGCGCTGTGCTCAGAGTCAATGGGCACGATCTCGCCGCCGCCGGTGCAGGCGGCTTGGGCGACGAGCTCACCGGCCATGACCAGGGTTTCTTTATTAGCGAGCGCCACCCGCTTGCCGGCCCGCAGGGCCGCGAGTGTAGCTTCCAGGCCCGCCGCGCCGACCACCGCGTTCACCACGATGTCTGCCTCGGGGTGAGTTGCGGCATCCACCAGAACCTGCGCGCCGGTGGGCCAGCGGCGGTCGTTAGCAACGCCTGCGAGGCCGGCGTACGCCGGGCGCCACTCGTCGAACTGGCTTTCCAGCTCCTCGCGATTGTGACCGGCGGTCATGGCCACCAGGCGAAAGTGCTCCGGTTGCCGGCGAAGCACGTCCAGGGTGCTCCTGCCGATCGAGCCGGTGGAGCCGAGGAGGGCAACTCCGCGCTGCCCCCGACTTCGGCCTCGAGCGACTGGCGCGGCAGGACGTTCAAGGTTGGCAGGGGACCTGCCCATCAGATCACTCCGAAGAGATGGTACATCGCCGCGGCCGTAGGGATCACGAAATACAGAGAGTCCAAACGGTCCAGCACCCCACCATGACCCGGAATCAACGCGCTGGAGTCTTTCACACCTGCCTCCCGCTTGAACAATGACTCGGTCAGATCCCCGATCTGTCCCACCACCGACAGAACTCCAGCGATCACCAGAAGGTGCCAGAGCGGAACATCCAGGCCTACTCGCGGGAAGACCACCGCGCTGAAAAGCGGCGCCACCAGCAGGCCGCCGATGACACCGGCGGTGCTCCCGGAACGGGTCTTCCCTGGACTCACCCTGGGTGCAAGTTTCGGTCCCCCCAGGGCACGTCCGCCGAACATTGCCGCCGTGTCGCATACCCAGGTGACTACCAGCGGAAAAAATACCAACCAGGCGCCGCTCCAAGACCGAATTGAGTGCTGGGCGTGGCGAATGGCCAGGAGAAATGCCGGGAGTGCTCCAGCGTAGAGGACCGCCAGCAGCGTGACTCCCGCCACCGAAAGCGGCCGGTCGGTGGGAGCGCGGACCGCCAGTACGCACGTCAACAGCGTGAGGAGCCAGAGCGCCGCGACATAGGGCCAGGCGGCAGTGGTCCAGAGCCGAATGTCGGGCGAGACCAGCGCACCGTAGACCAACGGCGCGAGCGCCGCGGCTGTGGCGAGGCCCAGCGGTCGCACCGGGCGTATGCCCTGTCGGGCGGCGAGGTCAAACAGTTCCCTTACTCCCAGCACTCCCGCCAGCGCTAGGACGCCGGCAAGGGGAACTCCACCATACCAGACCAGGACCAGGGCCAAGGGGATGGCCATGACCGCGAATCGCACGCGCCGAACCAGGTTGGCGTCGACGCTCATCCGGCTTCGACGCGACCAAACCGCCGTTCGCGCCGCTGGAATTCCAGTATGGCTTCGAAGAGATGGCGCCGGGTGAAGTCCGGCCATAGGACCGGGGTCACGTACAGCTCGGCGTAGGCCAGCTGCCACAGGAGAAAGTTGGAGATCCGCATCTCGCCGGAGGTGCGGATCAGCAGATCGGGGTCGGGCCACTCCGCCGTATACAGCATCCGCCCGACCGCCTCTTCGTCGATGTCGGCCGGCTCCAGGCGTCCCGCGGCAACCTCCTCGGCGAGCATCCGGGCAGCCCGTGCGATCTCGGCGCGAGCGCTGTAGGAGATGCAAAGATTCAGCGCCAGCGCGCGGCCCCCGGCGGTCTCCGCCATGATCCGTTCCACAGCCCGGCGGGCACCGTCTCCGAGCTGACCGAGATACCCCAGCACTCGGACCGACACGCCCTGGTCCCGCAGCTCGCTGGCCTCCCGGGCGATGTACTCCTCGAGCAGCTTCATCAGGGCCTCGATCTCGCCCGCCGGTCGCTTCCAGTTTTCCTGGCTGAAGGCAAACAGCGTCAGCACCCCAACGCCGGCCTGCAGACACCCTTCGACGACCTCCCGCACTGCCTTCATCCCCGCGTGGTGGCCCAGCGGGCGGGGAAGCGAGCGGCCCTTGGCCCAGCGGCCGTTCCCGTCCATGATGATCGCAATATGGCCGGGGACGGCGCCATGTACGCGCAGCCGCTGAAGGAGGTCGTTGCTCATCCGGTCAGACTTCCAGAATTTCCGCTTCCTTCGAGTGGATCAGGCCATCGATCTGCTTGATATGCTCGTCGGTGAGCTTCTGAATGTCCTTTTCCGCGTGGCGCTTGTCGTCCTCGGAAATCTTTTCCAGCTTCTTGACCTTGCTGAGCGTGTCGGTGCGTGCGTGCCGCACCGCGATCCGCCCTTCCTCTCCGAGCTTGTGCACCACTTTGACCAGGTCCCGGCGGCGCTCCTCCGACAGCGCGGGTAAGGGAACCCGAATCAGGTTTCCCTGCGTCGCCGGGTTGAGTCCCAGGTCGGAATCACGAATGGCCTTCTCGATTGCCTGAGCCAGCGACTTGTCGAACGGCTGGACGGTGAGTAGGCGGGGCTCAGGTGCGGCCACCATCGCCACCTGATTTAGCGGCACGTGGCTTCCGTAGGCTTCGACCCGGACGATATCCAGGAGCGAGGTGCTGGCTTTGCCGCTCCGGATCGAGCTGAACTCCCGCTTGGTGCTCTCGACCGCCTTGTGCATCAACTCCCGGCTATGCTTGATCAGTTCGGGGATCGTGCTCATCGGACGATGGTCCCTACTCGCTCGCCCTGGAGCACACGCTTGATGGCGCCGGGCTGGTTGATGTTGAAGACGACGATGGGGAGCTGGTTGGCCTTGCAGAGCCCGAACGCGTTGGCGTCCATGACCGCGTAGTTTTTGACGATGGCTTCTTGGTAGGTGAGCTCGGGAATAAAAGTAGCGCTGGAATCTTTGCGCGGATCCCCGGTGTAGATGCCATCAACGTTGGTCGCCTTGAGGATCACCTGTGCCTCGATTTCCAGGGCCCGGAGCACGCCTGCCGTATCGGTCGAGAAAAACGGATTCCCCGTCCCGCCGGCGAAAATGATCAACCGCCCCTTCTCCAGATGCCGAATGGCCCGGCGCCTGATATAGGGCTCCGCCACCGATTCCATCCGGATGGCCGTCATGACCCGGGTGTGGACCCCGATCTTCTCGAGCACGTCTTGGAGTGCCAAAGCGTTTATGACGGTGGCGAGCATCCCCATGTAATCCGCGGAGACCCGGTCCAAGCCTTCCCGGCTCGCGACCGTACCCCGGATGATGTTGCCACCGCCAACCACCAGAGACAGGTGCACGCCGAGGGCGTGCACCGCCTTGATCTCCTCCGCAAACGACTCGACCATGTGGTAATCGAGTCCAAAACCCTTGTCGCCGGCCAGCGCCTCACCCGAGATTTTGAGTAGGGCGCGGGTGTAGGCCAGCGCCATCAGACTTCACCGATTTTGAACCGGGCAAAACGCCGAACCGAGATCACCTCGCCCAGCTTGCCGGAAGCCTCCTTGATCAGCTGACCCACCGTCTTCTTGTCGTCGCGGACGAAGGGCTGCTCGGTGAGGGTGCGCTCCGCGACGAACTTCTTGAGCTTGCCCTCGACGATCTTGCCCCGGATGTTCTCCGGCTTCCCTTCCTGGGCAACCTGTTCCTCAGCAATGCGCCGCTCGCGGTCCAGCAGCTCGGCGGCAACATCCTCCGGATTCACCGCGATCGGATCGGCCGATGCTACGTGCAGCGCGATGTCGCGCGCCAGCTGCTGGAAGTCCTCGGTGCGGGCGACGAAGTCGGTCTCGCAGTTGAGCTCGACCAACGCACCGACCTGACCGTTGTGGTGGAGATAGCTCACGACCACGCCCTGCGACGCCACCTTCCCGGCACGCTTCTCCGCCTTGGCGATTCCCTTCTTTCGAAGTATCTCCGAGGCGCGGTCCATGTCGCCGCTGGCCTCTTCCAGCGCGCGCTTGCAATCCATCATGCCGGCGCCGGTGCGGGCCCGCAACTCGCTTACGTTCTTGGGCGATATCGTCGTGCTTGCCATAATCTCCAACCAGATACCTCAGGGGTGAATAGTAAAGCCGCCGCTCGGGCCGGGAGGCCGAGAGCGGCGGAGGCGCGACCGGGAGTGCCGCCGCCTATGCGCCCGGTTCGCTCGCCACGCTGGGAGCCGCGGTCTCGGCGACCCCCTCCGCATCGGCGTCGGTCTTGAGCCGGGCGGCGATCGCCTCGGGCTTGGGCCGCCGCTTACGGCGCGGACGGCGGCGCTTCCGATCGGCATCGGCATCTCCCTCGCTGCCGGCATCGGTGCTATAGGTCTCCGCTTCGAGATCCTCGGTCACCTCCCGCATCGGCATCTGGGAGCGCGATTCCTTGATGACGTCCGATAGGGCCGCCGTGATCAGCGAGACTGATCGGATGGCGTCATCGTTGCCCGGAACCGGGACGGTGATCACGTCCGGGTCGGCGTTGGTATCGACGATCGCGACCACCGGGATTCCCAGCTTGTTGGCCTCGGCGACGGCGATCTTCTCCTTCTTGGCGTCGACCACGAAAAGCGCCCCGGGGAGCCGGCCCATGCCCTTGATGCCTTCGAGGTTGCGGCTCAACTTCACCCGCTCACGCTCGAAGAGCAGCTTTTCCTTCTTGGTGTAGTTCTCGAACTCACCCTCGGCGGCTCCCTGTTCCAGCTCCCGAAGCCGGCGGATCTGCTTCTTGAGGGTCTGGAAGTTGGTCAGCATCCCTCCCAGCCAGCGTTCGGTCACATAGAAGGCGCCACAGGTCTGTGCCTCGGCCTGGACGATCGCCTTGAGCTGCTTCTTGGTGCAGACGAACAGGACCCCATCGCCTTTCAGCACCACGCTACTCAGAAGCTCCTGCGCTTTGCCGATCTGCCGGAGTGTCTTCTGGAGATCGATAATGTAGATGCCGGAACGTTCGGCGAAGATGAAACGGCGCATCTTCGGATTCCACCGGCGGGTCTGGTGACCGAAGTGGACACCGGCTTCGAGCAGATCCTGCAATTGAGGCTGTGCCATGCTGAACTGACTTCCAATCCGTGTTGGGGTTAGACGTCCACCGCGTTCATCTCCGGTCACGACCCCCGCAGGGGCACCCACGACCGAATCCTGCGGTGTGCGAGATCGGCGGGGTAGCGGGACCGCAGGGCCAACGGGCAGTTACCGCCCCGCTGCCCAGCTGACTGCTGCCCTGCCTCAGCAAGCGCGACTAGCGCTTGCTGAACTGGAACCGCTTGCGCGCTCCGGGCCGTCCCGGCTTCTTCCGCTCGACTGCTCGCGGATCGCGGGTCATGAGACCAGCGGCCCGCAGTTTGGTCCGATGCTGGCCATCGGCTTCGACGAGCGCCCGGGCAATCGCGTGGCGCAGGGCGCCTGCCTGCCCCGCCTGACCGCCGCCGTTCACATGAGCCTTTACATCGAAGGCGCCCAGAGTGTCGGTCGCCGTGAACGACTGCTGGATGTGCTGCACCAGCGAAGGACGGGGGAAATAATCACCCAGCGTCCGGCCATTGATGTCCCACTTACCGGTGCCCGGCGTGAGATACACCCGGGCGACGCTGGTCTTGCGCCGGCCCACCGCCTGCCACCGGAACTGAGGTGTCGCTGTCATGCACTCGCCTTCGAGGGAGTTACCGAGAACACTTTCGGCTGTTGGGCCGCGTGGGGATGCTCGGCCCCGGGGTAGACCTTGAGCTTGCCGCGAAGCTTCTGCTTGGCCAGCGACGTCTTGGGGAGCATGCCATAGACCGCCTTTTCAATCACCCGCTCGGGATGCTTGGCGAGCAGATCGCGAGCCGCGGTAAACCGCTCGTGCCCCATGTAGCCGGTGTGGCCGAAATACACTTTGTTCGTCAGCTTTCGTCCGGTCAGCCGCACCTTCGAGGCGTTCACCACCACG
>JBKPAO010000018.1:0-6592 GCA_046726475.1 Gemmatimonadota bacterium
TCGACTCTCGACTTTCGACTCTAACTCAAAATGCCTCACCCGTACCGAAGAAGACGCCGTTCGATCCTTCTACCCCGAACCCGAAGTCGACGCCGATGTTCGTCCTGGAGTGCTTGTTGAGCTTGATGCGGAGTCCCACACCTCCTCCAGGATCGGGACTCTGTAAGCCGGTCAGGGAGTCGCTGGCAGAGGTGAGGTTGAAGAACGCCACGGCGCCCAACAGGCCATCTCGAGAAAGCGTCACCCGGTACTCAGCTTCTCCGTACACCAGATCCTGGGCCCGGATTCTCCCCTGCGCGTACCCCCGCCCGCTCCGGTTGTTGTAGTCCCATCCGATGGCTGGTAGATCCATGTACGGTGGCCGGCCCAAGGTGAACCAGGTCAACCCCCAGAACGCGAGCACACCCGGCCCCACTCTGGGATAGGTCCTCAGCTCGCCTTCGAATGCCTGCCAGTTGTCGTCGCTGCCCAGCCACGTAGGGAGGAACCGGAAGCTTCCTCGAACATACAACCCGTTCGAGGGGTTAAGCGGGTTATCCCGGGTATCGTTCAGCACGTTGAAGGAGAGCCCCGATGAAGTGGAGGTAGTCGGCTGACCTCCGGAGTACTGAACGTACGGCGTCACGATCCCCTGGTTCGCGTTGTGGTCCACGATCCCGAAATAGTGGTTCAGGTGGTATCCCAGCCCGATGAGGACATCCTCGGACACCTCGCGGTACACCGTCTCATAGAAACGCACCAGGTAGTAGTCCATCGGCGACTCCCGGTCCCCAGGGAACGCAGGACCCAAACCGTAGGTAGGCTGGTTGCTGTCGAGGTAGCGCCAGTCGCCTTCCAGCTTCCAGGTGTTGGCCGACGTGTACACGTTGGAGCGAAGCAGGATATTGAACTGCTTCTTGGTGGTGTAGTTGACCGACGCGGAGACCGTCGAGAGGTTGGTGCTCTCATCCTTTCCGAGCCGGGTGACGGCGTTGCCGGATACGCCGAGCAGGAGACCGGTCGTCGGGCTGGCGGAGATTGCGGGCAGAACCGTAATTACGGTTTTGGGTGGGATCTTGATGCTGTCGCTCAGCTTGGGCTTTCCATGCAGCACCCGGGCGAGGACATCCATGAGGTCCCGCTGGGGTACGGTATCGGATTGCACCCCAGCCGGCTGCTGCGATGCAACGCTCCCGGGGAGGAGGGAGAGGAGAACCCACCCACCCAGGACGTGCAACCCTGACCGGAAAGTCACGGCCGGCTCAGGAAACAGCCGTCAGGCTGGTTTTCTCCTGGGCGCCGGCAGCCGCCGGCTCGATCTCCGGAAGAGACATGAAACGGGGAAGTACCGCCTGAATCCGGGTACCGTGTCCCGGAGCGCTGTGCACGACCAGCGACCCCCCAATCGCCCGCAGTCGCTGGCGCATGCTCATCAATCCGAAGCCACTGACCGTGTCCATTCGGTGAGGCTCGAAGCCGACGCCGGCATCGGAAACGGTGAGCCTCAGCGTGGTGTCACTGCCCTCGAACATGATCCACACCGCATCCGCCCCACTGTGTTTCGCCGCGTTGTGTAATGCCTCCTGCGTCACCCGATACAAAGACAGCGCCACCGCCGCGGGAAGGTCGTCCGGCCAATTGCTGCGCGACACATCGATCCTGAGTCCGTAGTGCTCCATATCGTGCCCCAGCGCCCGTACCGCCGGCACCAGCCCGAGGTACTCCAGTCGTACCGGGTGCAGTCCTCGAGTCACGTGCTGCACATCGGCCGCGACGGAGCGGACCCGCTGCGCCAGGTTGGTAATGGCCGGCCGAAACTGCTCCGGCGCGCTCGAGGGGGACGAAGCGAGTGCATCCAGTTCGAGGGCCAGGACCGCCAGCTGCTGACTGATGTCATCGTGTAGCTCTCTCGCGATCCGGGTCCGTTCGGCTTCCAGCATCTTGAGTAGGCCCCCGCCGAGTCGTACCTGGTCTGCTTCCGCTATCCGGCGGCCCTGAGTTGCCCGGAATGCGGCCCACACCGCGACTACCAGAGCGGTTGGCGTGATGAGGGTGGTAAGGAACTCTACAAGGGACATAGTAATGTGGATGGGACGCTCAGAAACGCAGTGTCACCCCGAGCGCGGGCCCCTTCAAGCTCACGTCATAGACGAGACCATTCTCTTTTTCGTAGTCCACGTCAAGATAGCGATAGGCCGCCAGAAGGGTGCAGCAACGACCCAGGTCGTATCCGGCACCCCCATACCCCTGCCAGGTGAATTTGGCTCCTCCGCCACCCAGATCTCCTTTGGCGAATAGGTGCCAGTCCTGGCCCGGCTGAAAACGCCAGGCGGCGCCGACTGTCGCATCGACCCAGTCCTGACTACCGGACAACTCCTGCGGCGGAGCCGTCAGGTCGACATTCAGATGCCAGTAGCGCCCTCCGAGCAGGACGTCGACGTCGCCCCAGGGTCGCGAAACTATGGTGCGTCCAACCTCCGGCTGGAGCATGAGCTGCTCTTGGTTGACCGTAATCCCACCTGCCTCATCGCTCAGGTTCACGTAAAACACGTCTGCCCGGAGTACCCACGGGGTTCGGCGGCCCTCGAGCAACCCTACGACCCCGATATCGAACTGGTCGATGATGTCGCCGAAGCTGAGGCTAACGTCCGAGACCCGCCCCCCGACTCCGACGCGACCGGCGAGACCGGCGGCCCAGAAATCTGGGGTAAAGGTGATGCGCCATCCGGGGGTTTCCCTCTGGGCCTCAGGTACCCGGTGCTCCTGGGCCTCGCCTGGGGCAATGAACGCGAATCCGATAAGTGCTAACAGCCCTGCGGTTATTAGCCACGCAAGGCGGCGGTTCATGTCGATGCCTGGGAGGGACGGCCCTCGGGCACGCGGCTGGGCTCCGCGTGCAGCTGCAGCGGAGGCCGTTCCTGGAAGCCGAAGACCCAAGCCGCCGCGGCGCCACCGAGGAAGGGGCCAACCAAATACAACCAGAGGTGCCCGGTGGGCCCCTTTGCGAGAAGGGCATTGACCAGGATCGGTCCGGTGCCCACTGCCGGATTAAATGCGCCACCACTGATTCCCCCGCCGGCAAACGCGGCAACTACGATCGTGAACCCGATTGCCAGACCATAGAACGAATTGCCGTGGGTCTTGGCTGAGGCGGCCGAATTGAGCACGACCAGGGCAAGGGCAAAGGTGTAGAGCAGCTCGACGAGAAGCGCCGCAGCAGGAGCTACGCCCGGTCCCGGCGCCGGAGCGAAGGTCTTCCCGGTGATGAAGTACACCACAAGACAGGCTCCAATCGATCCAAGCAGCTGACTGACCATGTAGCCCACCAGCTCCCCCCCGGATGCCATCTTCCCCCGGAGGAATACCGCCAGCGATACCGCGGGGTTGTAATGCGCGCCGGAGACGTGGCCCCCCATGTACACCATGACCATGAGCGATGAGCCAATAGCGAGTGGCGCCAGCGGCGTGCCGTTCAGCACGGTGAGGCCAACCGTCAGCACCAGAAAGAAGGTGCCCAAGAACTCCGTGAGATAGTTCTGCATGGTTCGATCCCGGGGTCGATCACCGTGCCATCGGTAGGAGAGCCAGCCAAAGGGCCGAACTCTCAGTTATGGCCGCGCTGATGGGCGGGAAGAACCCTCAAATCAGGCGGCGCTTGACGGCAAACTGGACCAGCTCGGCACTGGAGCGCATCGAAAGCTGCCGCATGATCCGGTACTTATGGAAGGCGACGGTCCGCGGAGTGATGCCCAGGGTAGCGGCTGCTTCCTTCATGGTCCGGCCGGCAGCCACCAGTCGAATGACCTCCCGTTCCCGAGGAGAAAGGTTCTCGGCCTCACACACGTCGGTCATCCGGCGGTTCGCCGGCGGGACTTCCGCGTGAGCCGGGACTTTGGGGGGACACGAGTCTCCCGCCAGGACCGTTCGGATGGCACGCAGCAACTCCGCGGCCGGGGCGCTCTTGAGGATGTATGCCGAGGCGCCGACCCGAAACGCCTCTGCGGCGAGCTCCGGGTCCTCGTGCATGGTAAGAAAAATGAAGCGGACCTGAGGCAGGCTCTGCCGGACTCGGTGAGTGGCCTGAAATCCACTGAGGCGGGGCATGGTGACATCACAAAGCACCACATCCGGCCGGAGTTCGAGGGCAGCCTCGACCAAGGCCTCACCGTCGGTTACGCTGCGCAGGACGGTGAATTCCCGCTCGAGGAGGTGGCGCAGCGCATTCAGGATCAAATCGTGATCATCGGCCAACAGGAGCCGGGGGCGCCCGGCGGCCCGTCTGGAATAGCTGCCGGCCCACCGCTCCGTCGAGCCGTTGTACCAGGGAACAACCGGTGCACTCATGTGAGCTCTGCACCACACAGAGTGGGAAATTGTCGTGACGGATCAATGCTTACGTTAGGAATCCACTGCGGAGGGTGTAACTGGACCTTAGACTAGTCGGTTTGGCCTATCAGCCTCTCTTTTCGTCGCCTCGCGCTCGAGCTCCGGCCCTGCGGGTACCCGCGATTCCCCAGCCAAGGCCCCCCGGATAGCGGGTATGAGATCACTGCCCGCTTGGGACTTGAGCACATAGCCGCGAGCCCCTGCCTCGAGGGCCGCTGCCCGCACGGCAGGATCCGACAGAACCGTGAGCGCTACGATGGCCAAGCCTGGGCGCGCGGCCTGAATCTGCCGGATCGCTTCGATACCCCCCACTCGCGGCATGGCCAGGTCAATCACCAGGACATCGGGTTGAAGAACTCTCGCCAGCCTGATCCCCTCGGCCCCATCCGAGGCTTCGCCTACTACATCGAACTCCGCTGCCAGCAGCCTCCGTATGGCTGCCAGCAGTGGCGGATGATCGTCGACAAGGAGAACCCGGACCCGGGGCATTAGCGCGATCCTGGTGAGAATGTAGCCCGATCAAGTTGGGTGACCGGCACACCGGTTGAAACTGTCAGTTGTGACAGCTTGCCACCTCGGGTAATCGGATCCAGAATAGCTGCGATTAATCAATCCCTTAAAGATCCAGAGCTTCGGAGTCCTTCATGCGAACTTTTGCCCTCCTTGGGTGGATCGCACTGATCCACACCACCACCCTGGCAGCCCAGAACCCCGGTGATGTTCAATCGGCGCGGGCAGACCTTCAGGCCCAGCGGACCAAGATCGTCGCCGACAACCTCCCGCTGACCGAGGCGGAAGCTCAGAAGTTCTGGCCGCTCTACAACGAGTACCGCGCCAAGTGGAGTAAGCTGGATGACCGGGCCCTTGCGCTGGTCCAAGACTACGCCGCCAACTACGAAGCCATGAGCGACGACAAGGCCCAGCAGCTGCTCAAGCAGCAGCTCGCCATCGAGGAAGACCGTCTGAAGCTGCGGCGCTCTTACCTGGGCAAGTTCGAGAAGGTATTACCCTGGAAGAAAACCGCCCGGTATTACCAGATCGAGAGAAAGTTGGATGCGGCGGTCGCCAGTGAAGCCGCCGCCAGCATTCCGTTCGTGAAGTAGTCCTTGCGAGGCGCCCTGCCCCATCCTGGCGCCAGTACTGTCACCGACCCGTTACCAGCCCGAGTCGGATCCCTACTTCCACACCGCTGCCCATCGGTGCATGTTGGGGGCAGAAGCGTAACTCTACCAACAGGCGTTTATGCCCGATCCAGCTTCCATTGTGTTTGTGGTGGATGACGACGACTCGCTCCGGCGGAGCCTCGACCGACTGCTCCGGGTCCATGGGCATACCGTGCAGTCGTTTCCTTCCGCCGCGGCGTTCCTGGACTATCCCGATCCTAATTGCCCCTCTTGCCTAGTCCTCGACATCCGGATGCCTCAGCTCACCGGCCTCGACGTGCAGCGAACGGTGAACCAGGCCGATCGCACGTTGCCGATCATCCTGATGACGGGATTTGCCGACGTGGAGACCTGCGTCGTGGGGATGAAAGCGGGCGCCGTCGACTTCCTGCTCAAGCCGTTCGACGACGACCAGCTCCTCTGCGCCGTAGCCACTGCGCTGCACCGAAGCCGGGTCAGCCGCCGAGAGCGGGCGGAATACCTGGAGTTGCGCCGGCGGTTTGACCTGCTCACCGTGCGGGAGCGTCAGGTATTCCACCTGGTGTCGAAAGGGCTATTGAACAAGCAAATCGCCGGACAGCTGGGCACCAAGGAAGGCACCGTGAAGCTGCACCGCGCCAACCTGGTGCGGAAGCTCAACGCCCATTCGGTCACCGATCTGGTGCGGATGTCGGATCGGCTGGCACAGGACGCTGCCGCCCCACCCGCTGGAATCGAGGTATCTGCCTAGAAACGTCTCACTTTTCGTCCTCGACCAAAGTACAGTGGCAGGCAGGGCAACCGGGCAGATACGTTCGGGGTAGCTATCCCAGGTCCCGGCGGGATGGCCATGGTCGGATCCGCAGTCTCCCGTGCATTGAGACGAGGCGGTTGAAGTGACGCATTCGAGCTCCACCTCGCTCGAGAATGTGATTGAATCGCCCCTGATCGCAGTGATAGATGACGATGCCTCCTTCAACACCGCCATCGGGCGACTGCTTCGCCTCTCGGGATTCCGAACCCAGAGCTTTGCCTCGGCCGAGGATTTTCTTCGGCAACCCACCAGCGCCCACTGTCTCGTTCTG
>JBKPAO010000019.1:0-3606 GCA_046726475.1 Gemmatimonadota bacterium
ACGAACACGGCGGGTGCCCATGAGCGGTCGCCGGCGTGGTCGCCCGACGGTTCCCGGATCGCGTACCTGTCCGACGAGTCGGGGGAGTACGAGATCAAGGTTGCTTCCCAGGGAGGGCGGGGACCGGTCAAGTCGTTCAAGCCGGCCGGTGCTGGTTTCTATTGGGACCTCGACTGGTCACCCGATGGTCGGTATCTCGCGTACACCGACAACTCCGAGAGCATTTACCTGCTCAATCTGGAAACCAGCCGGTCGAAGCGCCTCGGCGGCAACTCCACATACGCGCCGGCCGACCCCGAGTTCATCTCGTCGATGCACGCCTGGTCGCCCGATTCGCGGTGGATCGCCTATCGGGTGAACACCCATCCGCTGGTCGAGACGCTCTTCCTCTATTCCGTCAAGCAGGACAAGTCGTTCCGGGTAACGGACGATCTGGCCGAAGTCACCACGCCGGTGTTCGACAGGAACGGCAAGTATCTCTACCTGTTCGGCTCGACCGACGCGGGACCGGTGCAGGACTGGTTTGCCCAGTCCAGCGATCTCCTGCGCCGAACGAGGAGCATCTACGCGGTCGTGCTGCGGAATGACCTGCCGAACCCCTTCGCCAAAGAGAGCGACGAGGAGCGGGCTGCGGCCGCGGCGCGCCCCGAACCTCCGGAACCGCCGCAGCCACGGCAAAAAAAGGAACCTCGGCAGCCACGGGAGCCTCAGGAGCCGAAGACGCGCACGGAACCGGATACGACGAGTGCGGCGGGGCGTGCGGCGACCCTGCTTGCCGAGGCCGCGGCCGAGCTGGCTCGACCGGCTTGCGGCGCCGCGCCGGAATCCGACAAAACAGCAGGTCCGATGCGGGTGGACATCGCTGGGATTACCACGCGCATGGTAGCGTTGCCGGTCCCGGCTGCGGACCTCTCATCGCTGGCCGCGGGCGCGCCCGGGATCGTGTACTACCTGCAGACGGTGGACACCACCAAGAGTCTGCATTGCTTCGATGTTGCGAAGCGCAAGGACCAGACTCTGGTCCCGGCGCTCAGCGACTACCGGCTATCCCGGGATGGGAAGAAACTCCTTTATCAGCAGGCGCAGGACTGGTTCATTGCCCCGGCCGAGGGTCCGGTTGACACGGGCGAGGGACGCGTCGGGACTGATGAGATCGAGGTCCGCAGCGATCCGCCGGCCGAATGGGCCGAAATCTTCACTGACGCCTGGCGCCTGAACCGCGACTATTTCTACGACCCCAACATGCATGGGCTCGACTGGCCCGGGATGCGGAAGAAGTACTCCCAGTTCCTGGATGACCTGGCCAGTCGGGCCGACCTTAACCGCGTCATCCAGTGGATGTCGAGCGAGCTCTCGATAGGCCACCACTTCACCTTCGGAGGAGATCGACTCTCCCAACCCGAAGAGGTCTCGGTGGGGCTTCTCGGCGCCGATTACACGATAGAGAAAGGGCGCTACCGTTTCGCCCGGGTATACGGCGGACTCAACTGGACGCCTGATCTTCGTGCCCCACTCAGGGAGCCGGGCGTGAACGTGCGCCCTGGCGAATACCTGCTGGCAGTGAACGGTCGGCCTCTCCGGCCGCCGACAAACCTCTACAGCGCCTTCGAGACGACTGCAGGGAAGCTGATCGACATCACCGTGGGGCCGGACGCTGGCGGCTCCGGCGCGCGCACGGTGCAGGTCGTGCCGATCGCCGACGAGACTGCCTTGCGAAATCGTGCCTGGGTCGAGGGGAATCTCCGCCAGGTCGATTCAGTCACTCAGGGACGGGTGGCGTACATCTATGTGCCGAACACCGCCCAGCCGGGGGCGGATTACTTCCGGCGGTACTTCTATCCCCAGGCACATAAGGATGCGGTCATCGTCGACGAACGGTTCAACGGCGGGGGTCAGATCGCAGACTATTATCTCGACATCCTCCGGCGACCTTTCCTGGCGCATTGGACGACTCGCTACGGGGAGGACTTCAAGACGCCGACGGCCGCGGTGCAGGGACCGAAGGTGCTCCTGATCAACGAGGCCTCAGCGTCCGGCGGCGACTTCTTTCCGTGGGCATTCCGGAAACTGGGGCTCGGGCCCTTGATTGGCGAGCGCACCTGGGGAGGGCTGGTGGGAATATTGGGCGTCCCGGAGCTGATGGATGGCGGGACAAACACGGTGCCGAACGTCGCCATTTGGACCACCGACGAAGGATGGACGGTAGAGAACGTCGGCGTGCCGCCAGACATTGCGGTCGAGCAGACCCCAGCCGCGGTGATTGCCGGTCACGACCCCCAGCTGGAGCGTGCCATCGAGGTCGTGATGGCCGAGCTGCAGAAGCATCCCCCAGATCACCCGAAGCATCCACCGTTCCCGGATAAGTCATCCCGGCGCTGACCTAGTGGACTTCCCTTCTTCCTGGCGACCCATGTTCTCTCTCAGTTTTTTGCGCCGCCCCGCCATCGTAATGGTCAGCGGACTCGCCGCAGCCCCCATAGCCCTCCCCGCCGCGGCACAAGGCGTGGACCAGCCGCTGGCCGGCTTCGATGGCTACGTCGCCCAGGCAGTCAAGGACTGGAACGTGCCGGGGCTGGCTATTTCCGTCGTGAAGGATGACTCGACGGTGTTCGCGCGGGGGTACGGCGTGCGTGCCGTCGGGACCCACGATTCGGTCAACACGCACACGTTGTTCGCCCTTGGTTCTACGACCAAGGCGTTCACGGCGATGTCGCTGGCGCTCATGGTGGATGCGGGAAAGCTCCGGTGGGACGATCCGGTCGCGAGCTACATCCCCGGCTTCGTGCTCCGCGACCCGTACGTCACGCATGAGCTCACGATTCGGGACCTGCTGACGCACGAGATGGGCTTTGCGGACCCGGAGTACCTTTGGTACGGCAACGACCAGACGCTCGCCAGTATGATTCGCCGGCTCCGCTACCTGCCGCCAGAGACCAGCTTCCGGTCGCACTTCGCGTACAACAATATCGGCTACGCTGCGGCGGGGCTGATCGCGGGAAGCGCCAACCGTAGCTCGTGGGTCGACCTGGTGCGCACCCGCATCCTGGCACCGCTCCGAATGTCGGAGACCGTAATGGAGGGACCCGAGCTCAGGCGAAAGTCTAACGTCACCCGCCCGCATTACTACATCCATGACACGCTTCGCGCGCTCCCCGCGGTCGCTCAGCAGCTGGTGGATCCCATCGCCCCAGCCGGTTCCATGTACTCGAACGTGCTGGACATGGCCAAATGGATACGGTTCTTGCTCGATAGCGGACGGGTTGAGGGGAAGCGGCTGGTGAGCGACACCACCTTTGCCGAGCTCATGCGGCCCCAGGCCCTCGTCGAGCGCAAAGAGTTTTATCCCACAGCCAAGCTCACGAACCCAAACTTTATCGCCTACGGCATGGCGTGGTTTCTGGAAGATTACCGGGGAGAGAAGGTGGTCTTTCACACCGGCAGTATCGACGGGCTGGTCGCCATCGTAGGTCTTATGCCCGCCCGGCGCCTAGGCCTGGTAGTGGTCGCCAACCGGGATCACGCCGAGCTGCGCCACGCACTCATGTACCGCGTTTTCGATGCCTACCTCGGACCTCCGCGCCGGGACTGGAGCACGGAGATGCGCGC
>JBKPAO010000020.1:0-18251 GCA_046726475.1 Gemmatimonadota bacterium
CGCGGCGAATTCGGCGGCGGTGGGGAAGCGGTCGGCCGGGACCTTGGCCAGCGCCCGCATCACGCTCTGCTCCACTGCTTCCGGCACGGTGGCGCGCACGGTTCGGAGAGGCGGGACCGGATCGATCGCGTGGCGGGCCAATAGTTGCTGCGCGGTGGCTCCCAGGAACGGCGGCTGGCCCGCGAGCATTTCGTACAGCACGCAGCCGAGCGCGTACAGGTCGCTCCGACCGTCCAGATCCCGGGCGGCGGTGGCTTGCTCCGGGCTCATGTAGGCCGGGGTGCCGAGAGCGATTCCAGTCTCGGTCAGCCGCTCCTCACCGGCGGCGCTGATGGCTCGGGCTACACCGAAGTCCGCCACCACCGCCTGGTCTCCTTCCAGCAGGATGTTCTCCGGCTTGATGTCACGATGGATGACGCCGTGCGCATGGGCGTAGCCCAGGGCGCTCAGAGTTTGGGTGGCGATCCGCCCTGCCTGGTCGAGCGGAAGTTGGCCCTCGCGCGTCATTCGCTGGCGAAGAGATTCACCCGCCACGTAGGGCATGGTATACCACAGCCGACCGGCGGCCTCGCCCGAGTCGTGCACCGGGAGGATGTGCGGATGCTGCAGGCGGGCGGCGGTCCTGATCTCCAGGAGGAACCGCTCCGGTCCGAGCGTGGCAGCCAGCTCGGGGCGCAGGACCTTGAGGGCGACCGAGCGATCGTGCCGGAGGTCGCGGGCGAGGTAGACCGTGGCCATGCCACCGCGTCCGAGCTCGCGCTCGATCCGATAGCGATCGGCCAGGGCGGCCGCGAAGAGGTCGGCTGTGTCGGGCAATCAGGGAACCGTCGGTATTCTAGGAATCAACCCGCAGCACGTAGCTCACCCCAAGTGCACATACATACAGCCCAACTCCGAATACGAAATGAGTCGCAAGGCTCTTCAGCCTGGCCTGCCTTGGATTGGGCGCTCTCGATGCCGCGATGCCGAGGCCGAACGATGGCTGCATGAGGAAGAAGGGAAACACTACGGTGGCGATGCCATAGAGTACCGGGGGCAGCACGGTTGGCCGTGCGAGCCAGTCGCCTGAGGTCAACACTACGAACACCAGCGCGAACACGATACCAATGGTGTAGTGGGCAATCCAACCGACCGTGCACTCATGGGGTTTCTGTGGCGCGGCGATGATGCTCGCATGCCTGAGGGTGCCCTCCAGCAGGTGGCGAAACCAGCGTCCGAGCAAACAGTAGCTGAGCGATGGAATGCCGAACGTGCGCTTCAAGAACAGATTCCACAGGTCTATGGCCAGAGTTGCGCCTATACCAATACCTATCACACTAAGGATGTCGTTTGATTCAATGCTCATCATTTTCCTCAACCTGGACGGCTGCCCCTACGCCTGCGCTCGAGGCCGTAGCGGTCCGAGAGGGCCGACGTAAGTCGAGTGGAGGTGCCGGTCATGGCGGACTCCTGGTGTCGGCGGGCGCGGTGAGGCGCTATCGACGGACTATTTCCTACGGAGGTGCGGTGGAAAGATGCCGCTGTACCGGGTCGCCGTCGAGAGCGCGCTCCGTGGACTGACGGCTCGACGTCGCTCATTTCACGCGGTCGAACGCCAGTTCCTCTCCGCCAACCCGGAACGTCAGTGCCGCGGGATGGCCTCGTTTATCGCCCATGAATTCTACGGTGGCGTCGGTCTTCGTCGCTTCGAATTTCACCGGCGTCAATGGTACCAGCTCGAGAGTGACGTCTGAGAGTCGGAGCTGGAGTCCCCGCTTACCAACGGCGACCACTGCCGGCGTTGACCCGTCGGTTGACCGGTACCTCCCCGCGAGCCTTTTCAGCGCCGAAGCGGAGAGGTCGGGCCGCTCACTCCGAGCCAGGTAATCCGCCGGAGGGTCCGCACGCGGCGGCAGCTTGCGCAGCCAGATATTTCGAAAGCGCACCGGAGTACCATGATCTTGTAATTCCAGTGGTCCCGAGTCCCCAACCGACGAGTCCGGTGGCGTTACCAGCCATTCGGTCGGGCCGAGCAGCGCCTCGTTGTTCTGAATCAAGACCCCGTTGTGCACCACGGTGATGCGTGCCCGTTCGAGGAGGTGGCCGGCGCTATCGAACCTCGGTCTTCGGAAGGCGATGTCGTAGGACTGCCACTCTCCCGGGGGAAGGCTTGCGTTCAGGAGCGGCGGATACTGGCCGTACAGCGCGCCCGCCTGTCCATCGGCGTAGGTCTCGTTGTCATAGGAATCCAGGACCTGCACTTCATAGCGCCCCATCAGGAAGATGCCGCTGTTTCCCCGATCCTGACCGGTTCCGGATGGCCGCTTGGGAGTCGCCCACTCCACGTGGAGTTGAATGTCTCCAAACTTCTCCTTGGTTCGGATCGATCCCGCTCCTGGCTTCACCTCGACGTAGCCGCTAAGCACCCGCCACGTGGCCGGTCCGCTGTCAGCGGCCTCCCACGAGTCGAGATTCAGTCCATCAAAGAGCACCGTTGCGTCGCTCGGCGGCCTGGTCGCCATCAAACGGGTACCGCTCCTGACGGGGACGGGATGGGGCCGGCCCATGTCGTGCTGCTTCCACCGATGGCTGCTTGGAGTGACTTGCGCCGCGACGGAATTGACCGCAGCTATGAGAACCGCCAGCAGGAGACCGGTCGTGGTTAGCATACTGATGAGATACTCCCTCGCTTGGGCCTTGCTGTCCGCCGGGCCGATGCCGGCCCGAGCTCAGGATTCCACCTCTCGTGCTCCCGACCATGCCGTGCATCAGGTGTTCAATCTACCGCGCTTCACCTTCGAGAGCGGGGCCACCGTGCTGAACGTGCGGGTCGTCTACGGAACCTATGGCCGACTCAACGCCGCGCGCGACAACGCGATTCTCCTGCCCTCGCACTACATGGCCGATCACCACGGATACGACTGGCTGATCGGTCCGGGGCTGGCGCTGGACACCACCCGCTACTTCCTGGTCGCCACCGAGCTATTCGGCAATGGTCACTCGTCTTCACCCAGTAATACCCCCGCGCCGTTCCACGGACCGAAGTTCCCGGTGGCCACGATCCGCGACAACGTGGAAGCGGTGCACCGGCTCCTGGTCGAGCGATTGGGCATCACCCGCCTTCAGGCGATCATCGGCTTCTCGATGGGCGCGGAGCAGGCGTTTCAGTGGGCCGTGAGCTATCCCGACTTCAGCCCGCGGATTGTCGCGACGGCGGGAACCGCCCGCTGCTGGCCTCATGGAGTGGTGCGCCTGGAAAGCCAAATCGCGGCGATCCAGCTCGATCCCGCGTTCAAGGATGGGAACTACACCGCCAACCCGAAACGCGGGGTGGAGCTGTTCGGCCTGGTCTGGGCTCCCTGGCTCTTCTCCCAGGAGTGGTGGCGACAGGAGCTGTGGCGTCGAGACATACCGAAGGCGAAAACCCTGAGCGACTATCTCAAATCCTTCGCGGAGGGCTGGACCCAGCTCGACGCCAACGATCTGATCCTCCAGGCCCGCACCTGGCAACGGCACGACGTCGGCACGACGAAGGGCTTCGGCGGCAACACCGAGAAGGCGCTCCGATCCATTACTGCGAGCGTTCTCTACATTCCCTCGGCGACCGACCTCTACTTTCCCCTCGCCGATGCCCAGTACGAATCACGGTTCATTCCTCATGTGACTCTGACGCCCATCCCGTCGCTCTGGGGCCATCCCGCCGGTGCCGGAGCCGACTCGGCCGACGCGCGATTCCTGAACCAGCACATCGCCGCTTTTCTGGCCGCAGCTCCGAAATGAGTGCCCTGTCCGCTGACTGTGAATTTGAGGGTGTAGACCGATCCAAGCTCCCTGGCGGTGGTTCCTGGTGTTCTACCCGACTCCTAGGCGAAGGTCTAATGGTGGCCTGCGGAGATCCAGCCATCCTGGTTCAGCATGAGACTGGTTGATTTCCCCGTCGCGGTGTTTGCGCTATCGCTCATCGTGCTCTCGGCATCCACCCGGCTGGGTGCGCGCCTCGTTCCCCGCGTCGCCGAAGACCGCGAGGACCTCAAGGTCGTGGTGGCAGCCACTCTCACACTCATGGGCCTCATTCTGGGGTTCAGCTTCTCGATGGCGGTGGGCCGCTACGATCACAGGAAACTGTACGAGCGGGAAGAGGCGAACGCGATCAGGACCGAATACCTCCGGGCGGACCTGTTGCCGCCGGCGGACGGGGAGACCGTTCAGAAGCTGCTGCGGGATTACCTGGATCAGCGGATCCTGTTTTACCAAACCCGCAACGGCGAGGCGCTGAGCCGTATCGATGCCGCCACCGCTCGGTTGCAGAACCAACTCTGGGTAGCCGTGCGGGGGCCTGCCGCGACCAAGCAGACGCCCATAATAGCGCTCGCCGTTGGCGGGATGAACGAGGTTCTCAACTCAGAGGGCTACACCCGGGAGGCCTGGTTGAATCGGATCCCGGTCGCGGCGTGGCTGCTCCTGACCGCCATCGCGATCTGCGCCAACATCCTGGTCGGCCTGTCGTGGCAACGCGTCCGATCGAGGGGCATGCTGATCTGGATACTTCCACTGATCGTGTCCTCGGCGTTACTGCTGATCGCGGACATCGATGCTCCGCGAGGCGGACTGATTCGCGTACGACCGCATAACCTGATCAGCATCACCGCATCGCTACGGCCGTAGGCATCAACCCTCGCACCTCACCCTGAGGAGCGTCTAGAGCCGGACGAGGTGCGTTTGTTCGCGATGGAGTGCGCTGTGGTGACGTCGCGCTCACCTGTTCACTGTTCACCGTTTGCCTCTCACCTCGTAATCCCGGTCAGAACCAGTCTGGTCTCCGGTCCCTCGATCCCGTGCGCCCTCACGAAGCCTACGCCCGGGCAAAAGTCCTTGGCCTCTTTGACACCCGGCTCCAGCCGCGTGAACTCCACCGTCTTGAGGCAGTTGTGGAATGAGCCGTAAGGCACCTTGATATCGAGCCCCTTGTCCACCACTCGGGCCACGTCCTCCGCCTCACCGAGCAGGAACTCCTGACGATACTTGTCGCCGATTTGGGGGTGCGCCAGCATGATGATCCCCGCCTTGGCGCCGTGCTTTCCCGCCTCCCAGGAGCCTTCGGTGCTCACTACCTTCCCGTTCTCGAACTCCTTGGTGTCCTCCCCCAGGTACCAGACGTTTCCTTGGCGGTCCTGGGCATACCAGTCGAACGTCTTCTCCTTCAGCTCGCCATGAACGAACACCCGGTCAAACACGACGACCGCGCTGATTCCCAGAATGTTCTTCCGGTCGTGGGTCACGATCGTGACGTTGGTCTCGGTTTCGCCGTCTTCGATCCCCTTATAGGTGAAACGGGTCCCCGGCTGGAGGGGGAAGAAGCGGTTGTCCACTACCCGCACGAAGTTATTGGGATCGAAGTTGAGAGTGATGAAATCGGCCGTGGTGGCGGCAGCCGAGGTCACGGCTCCCGCAGCCAGGCTCGGCGCCGGGGAATTCTGGCTTGGTTCGGTCGGCTGCGATTGGCAACCCGCGATCAGTACGACCGCGAGCCCGAGTGCGAGTGAAGCTCTGCGTGACATGGTTTCTCCCATTCGTGGCAAGGTGAGCGGTGAGCGGTCACCGTTCACTGTTCACTGTTCACTGTTCACTGTTGTTGCGGTCCAATCACGTTGACCAGCCGGTTCACGTCGTCCCCGCCCTGGATGGTCTGCTCCAGCGCGATCCCAATGCCCGGGCAATGGAACTTGTTCTCCAGGGTTCCCGGCTCCAGGGCGCTACGGTCCTCGGTCTTTACGCACCCGGTCATGCTGCCGAAGGGCACATCGACGCTTTGATCGACCGCGACGACCTTCCCAGATCCTCCGCTGTTCCGCGGGCGAGTTCCTGCCGGTACTCCTCGCCGATGTGCGCCGCGGGGTCCGCCCACATGATGATCCCGGCTTGAGCGCCGTTCACGCCCGCCTCCCAGGAGCCCTCGGTGCTCACCACCTGCCCGTTGTTCAGTGACTTGGTATCCTCACCCAGGTACCAGACGTTCCCGTCGTTGTCCTGGGCATACCAGTCGAAGGTATCCTCGGTCAATACTCCCGCGGTGTACACCCGATCGTGAACGATCATCGCATTGATCCCCATGATCGGCTTGGTATCGCTCAGCACTTCGACGCTGTCGGTCTGGGCGGATCCCTCGCTCACGCCCTCGTAGTAATCGATGGTGCCGGGCGTCAGGGGAAAGAATTGATTGGTGACGCCGGCGACGAAGTTGTTGGGATCGAAGGGAATGGTCTGGGTCGGCCCGGTGCTGTTGCTGCTGCACCCGGTGAGGGTGAGAGCGGCCAGGACAATCAGGTGTGTCAGCGGAGGTTGGTTTGTCATACTCCCCCATGGTCGAGGACGCTTCGTCCTCATGCAGCAACCGAACGGGGGAGTTTGTGACAGCGAGCTCGGCCGGACTAACGGCTTGGATGAATCAGGCTCACATGGTATCGCCCCGCGGCATCGGCCGAAGCGGCGCTCCTGATCTGCGCCTGATCCTTGAGCCACACCTGGTGCCCTCCCAGTCGCAGCTCGACTCGCGGGGCCGCCCGCGGCACCTGGATCTCCAATATCCCGGCCGCGCCGGTGTGGGTTACACCCAATCGCCCGACATCGGAGGTGAAGCTGGTGATGCCGCCGCGAGCCCGGACCGTGAGCTCGGGGTTGTCGGTCAGCCAGACCACAGCCGAGTCGAGGGCCTGGTTGGGCGCGAGCTCGACCAGGAATCGGTCGCCGGGGTCGACCGCGATGCCGGCCTGCGTGGCCGGGGCGGGGGCCGGTGACGGAGGAGTGGTCTCCCGCACGGCGGGATGAGAAGGAGATATCGCCTCGGCGATGCGGTGCACCCAGCCGGGCAGCGGTGAGCCCGGCGCCGCGTAGGCCAGACCCGCCGTTCCCACAGCCAGAGCGATGCCCGCTGCCAGCCGCCCCCACCGCGAAGGCTGCCGCCTGCCTGCGTTGATGACATCCCGAGCAGAGATCGCGGGCACCGGGTGATCCAGCCGGCCGAGCCGGCCGAACAGCCAGCGCTCTTCCCGCTCCGCGTCGGCCACTCTCCTCCGGCACTCGACGCAGCCCTCGAGATGATCTCCGGCCTCGACCTTCATCGATGAGGCGAGGCTCCGATCGAGCAGCCGCTGGATCTGTTCGTCGTCAAGATGCATCGAAGCCCCCGTATGCCTCTCGAAAGGCACGTTTGGCGCGGGCGAGCAGAGTCCCGATGCTGGCCTCGTGCAGGTCCAGCGCGGTCGCGATCTCCCGATAGCTATAGCCTTCGGCCCGGAGCAGAAGCATCTCACGATCCCTTTGCGGCAGCTGCCCCAACGCCGCCCGGACTGGCTCCGCCGCTTCGCTGTCGCCCACGCCGAGCGATGACTCTGCTGCTTGCCCGAGTTGGCTCCAGCGACTCAACAGCCGGAGCCGTCGGGAGCTGGTTGCTCTTGTATTCCGGAACAGGTTGAGCGCGACGGTCACCAGCCATACCTCCGGACGCTCCGGCATGACCCCTCTCCGGTACAACCTGATGAACGCCTCCTGAGCGAGATCCGCGGCGAGGTCGGGCTCTCCCGACAGCCGGTCCAGGTAGCGGAACAGCCGGGGAAATTGGGCTTCGAAGAGCAGTACGAACGACTCATCGAAGAGCATGGGCTCGGCCGATTTTCCGAGGAGTCATTGCGAGGGCGGAACGCCCGAAGCAATCCGGCCGGTGCGCGAGTGGAACCGGATTGCCACGCGGGCTGAAGCCCGCTCGCGATGACTCCGCTTGCCATACGCACCTTCTTCCCGCACAGCGTAGCCTCGTCCATAGCCAACAAAGGAGCCCACGAGCTGTTCGATCTATGACGCCACTCAGAATCGCCAGTCGAGTCCCACGACCAGCGGCGCGCGGGGACGCATCTCGATGGCGGAGCTGCCGCCGGTGGTGGGATCGGTGACGACCGTCAGGACGTTGGTTCGGCCCAGCAGATTGGTGAAGGTCCCGAACACCGCCAGCATGACGTCTCTGCCGCCGAGGTTGAGATGCCAGTGCTTGCGGATCCCGAGATCGAGCCGGAGGTAGGTCGGCAGCCGGGTGCCCCCGAGTGGGCCACTCGCATCCGGCGCGCCGAGGAACTCACAGCCCTGGTCGAGCAGGTTGCAGGCCTCCCACTCGAAGCTGCCGGTGGCCCCAGTCGTCCGGCGGCCGACCGCGCCGGTGAGCCCGACCCGAAGCGACCAGGTGGGCGAGGGGAAGACGATCCCGCCCAGCTCGATCCGCTGGTCGTTGCCGTACGTCGGCGTATAGCTGGAATCGGCATATTCCACGTGAACCCGCTGCCAGCTGTAGCGGGCGAGCAGGCCGAAGCGGGCTTCGCTCAGTACCGCGTCGACCGAGATCCCTGGTGCACTTCCCGATCCCGTGGTGAACCCGTCGGTCGCGAACGGTGCCGCGGTCCTCGGCGCCACCAGCACCAGCCCGTCGTAGCTGCTCGCATACGCCTGCACTCCCAGCCGGAGCGTTGCGGCCGGGCGATAATCCGCTGCCAGTACGACGCGATCGTTCCGGGCCACGGGAACGCCGGTGGCGCCGGCACCGACGTACAGATCGGCGGGAAAGACGTTCCCCGCCAGCGACTCGGGATTTCTAAGGGACTGGGCGAGCTGGTGGCTCTTGAGATAGGTGGCGGAGAGCGAGAGCTCTCTGGCAGGGTTCCACCGGAGCTGGTCCTGCAGGCTCAGGTGGACTCCGCCGGCCGCCGCCACACCCGACACGGCGAGCGATGTTCCCCAGCGTCGCCCCAGCGTTCGCTCGTGCTGAACGAAGATGCTTCCGATCGGGATTCGTGACGTCAACTGGTAGGTCGAATCGGCGTGCCCGAGCTGTCGAGAGCGGTAATCGGTATGGCTCCGCTCCAGGCGAATTCCGGCGGTCAGGGTGGAGCCGGATTTCCGTTCGACGGCTGCCAGGATTCCTTCGTCCCGCCGCCGTGCGCTCACCCCGACCGGAACGTCGCCGAGCCAGATCGCGTCGGCATTCGAGCCGGCGCTCCACAGCTCGAATCGCCCGGTAATCCGCCCGATATGCCGGACCCACTGGGCGCCGGCGGAACGGCTGCTCCACTCGAAGTTGTTGCGCAGCGGGCCCGGGCCGTCCTCCGCGGTGCCCGGCCCGATCGAGTTCGTCATGTCGTAAAAGAGGAGTCGGAGGCTGCCACCCAAAGCCGGCGCCTCCAGCTTGGTGAGCAGGTCCCGGGTCTCTCCCCGGAGATAGGACGACTCGTGCTGGGGTGCCATCCAGCCAGGAAACCCGGTCCGGAAGCTGGCGAGAAAGCCGGCGCCGCCGATCGGACCGTCGACCACCATGCGGGCTTGCGTGGTGCTCACCGCTCCCTGGGCTCGCAGGATCTCTCCGGGTGGTCGAGTGACGGCGGCGACCGTTCCCGAGAGCGCCTCCGGGGAGGCGATTACTGGTCGAGAGGAGATGAGCTGCAGCGATTCGAGCGCGTCCGGGTTCCAGGCGCTGAACAGGCCGGCGCTGTGGTAGGGGCTGAACACCGGGACACCGTCGAGCACGTACCCGGTCTGGTCAGCGGCGGCGCCTCTGACGCTGATACCGTCGGGCGACTCGAGATTGGTCGAGACCTCGCCGCCGTCGAGGGCGAGGAGACCGTCGGGCTCCGCGAGCAATGGGTCGTTGTGCATGGCGGAGGCGGAGACGCCGCGGTCGGGGAATGGGGTGCTGTCGCCGGGCTCGACTCCCCGGACCGCGACCCTGGTGCGGGCGACGAGAATGGGCAGTCGTATCGGAACCGGGTGCAGCGCGATGTCTATCTGGAGTCGGCCCTCACTGGGTACCAAGGCGTGCAGGGTGTGAGGGGCGTACCCGATCCGGCGAATGGTGAGATGCTGGGGGCCGGGGGATAGGTCCGAGAAGCTGTAGCGGCCGAGGGAATCGGTGACGACCGAGCGGTCCAGATCGGGCAGGGCGACGACCGCATCGGCCAGGGCAACCCCGCTCTCTCCATCGCGAACCACCCCGGCGATCGAGGGTGGGGTCGCCTGGAGCAGCAGGAGGAGCTTGGCGGTGCCGTGGAGCCCGAGGAGCATACCGGCGGCGGGTTAGCGTACTCTAAGGATGCGCCGTCGGCTACGGGTCAGCAATGGAAGGTGAGCGGTAAGGGTGAGAGGTGAGAGGTGAACTAAGTGGTAAGCGGGCAGACGTAAACATCGTAGTCATTGCGAGGGCGCGATGACTCTGATGCTTTACCGCCACCCATTCACTGTTCACTGCTTCCCCTCTTACCACTTCCCTCTCCGCGCGCTATCGTCATGGGAGAACGACGTTTCACCCCTCGGCGGATTCCAGGAGATCATATGGGGACAGAGCAGCGCCCGCGCCCGGCGGATACCCAGGAATTTCTGGCACTGTGGAACGCGGCGAAGGAGGATCATTTCGTCCAAGAACTCGTCCCTCTGCTGCCCCGACTGCTCGGTGCCCCCGGCAAACTGGATCCGGGATACACCGCCGATGCCGCGCGTCACATCGTTCGCGCCCTCCACCTTGCATCCACAGAGGGAGGCGGCGTGGCTGCGGGGATCGACTACCTGGCGAAGGTGGTGGAGTGAGGTGAGAGGTGAGAGGTAAGAGGTAAGAGACAGCGGTAAGCGGTAAGCGGGTGAGCGGGCGAGCGGGCGGACGGTAAACATCGGAGTCATTGCGAGGGCGCGAAGCGCCCGCGGCAATCCGGCCGGTGCGGGAGTGGAACCGGATCGCCACGCGGGGCTGCGCCCGCTCGCGATGACTCCGATTTTTTATCGCTTACCGCTTACCGGTTCCTGTTTCACTGTTCACTGTTCGCTGTTCACGCTTTCACGTCTTCACATAAATCTCTCCCCCACTCTGCTTAAACTCCGCCGCCTTCCGCTCCATCTCCGCCGCGTAGTCCCGCACGTCCTGGGTGATCTTCATCGAGCAGAACTTGGGGCCGCACATGGAGCAGAAGTGCGCGACCTTGGCCCCTTCCGCCGGGAGCGTCTCGTCGTGAAAGGCCCGCGCCGTCACCGGGTCGAGCGCCAGGTTGAACTGATCCTCCCAGCGGAAGTCGAACCGCGCCTTGCTCAGCGCGTCGTCCCAGGCCTGGGCCCTCGGGTGTCCCTTCGCCAGGTCGGCGGCGTGGGCCGCGATCTTGTAAGCGATCACCCCGGCCTTCACGTCGTCCTTGTTGGGGAGGCCGAGATGCTCCTTCGGGGTGACGTAGCAGAGCATCGCGGTGCCGTACCAGCCGATCATCGCCGCGCCGATCGCGCTGGTGATGTGATCGTAGCCGGGAGCGATGTCGGTGGTGAGCGGGCCCAGGGTGTAGAACGGCGCCTCGTCGCACCACTCGAGCTGCTTCTCCATGTTTTCCTTGATCATATGCATTGGGATGTGTCCCGGCCCCTCGTTCATCACCTGGACGTCGTACTCCCACGCGATCCGGGTCAGCTCGCCCTGGGTTTTGAGCTCGGCGAACTGGGCCTCGTCATTGGCGTCGGCGATGCTGCCAGGGCGAAGTCCGTCCCCCAGTGAAAACGAGACGTCGTACGCCGCCATGATCTCGCAGATCTCGCGGAAGCGGGTATAGAGGAAGCTTTCCTTGTGATGGGAAAGGCACCACTTGGCCATGATCGAGCCGCCGCGGGAGACGATCCCGGTCATCCGGTTGGCGGTGAGCGGGATGTAGCGGAGCAGGACACCGGCGTGCACCGTGAAGTAGTCCACCCCCTGCTCCGCCTGCTCGACCAGGGTGTCGCGATAGATCTCCCAGGTCAGGTCCTCCGCGACGCCGCCGACCTTCTCCAGCGCCTGGTAGATCGGCACCGTGCCGATGGGAACCGCCGAGTTCCGGATGATCCACTCCCGGGTCTCGTGGATGTTCTTGCCGGTGGAGAGGTCCATCACCGTGTCGGCGCCCCAGAGCGTGGCCCAGCGGAGCTTCTCCACCTCCTCCTCGATCGAGGAGGTCACCGCCGAGTTGCCGATGTTGGCGTTGATCTTCACATGGAAGTTGCGGCCGATGATCATCGGCTCCAGCTCGGGGTGGTTGATGTTGGCCGGGATGATCGCGCGTCCCCGGGCCACCTCGCTGCGGACGAACTCGGCGGGCAGGCCTTCGCGAATGGAAATGAACTCCATCTCGGGGGTGATCTCTCCGCGACGGGCGTAGTGCAGCTGAGTGATCGCCGCCCGGCCCCGAAGCGCAAGGCGACGGAGTGTCTCGGGGATGAGGTTGGCCCCAGGCCGGTCGGTAAGGCGGTAAGGCGGTAAGGCGGTAGAAGGGTTGTCACTCTGAGAGAGCGAAGCGCGGCCGTCACGGCCCTGCCTGACTCCTGACTCGTGACTCTCTGCTGGTGACTGGCGGCTGGCGACTGGCGACTGCTCAACTTCCCTCGCCGCAATCCATTCCCCCCGCACCGACGGCAAGCCATCACGCACATCGAACCCCTGGGGCCCGCTCGTGTCGTACACCCGAAGCGGCGGCTCGCCGCCGGAGAGCGCGGTCTCCCGCATCGGGACCCGGATCCCGTGAGGGGCTTCCACGTAGACCTTGCGAGAATGGGGAAATGCGTCGCCGTAGTCACCGACGATCGGACTTGCCGGCGAGGATTTCCGGACGCGTGCGTTCTTACGTGGGGGACGAGCAGGCTTGGTGGGGGATGCCATCGCGCTCACTCCGAGGGTTCAATGGGAGATGAGCGCCCCGGCGAGGAGTCGCGGGCGCCGCACTCCCTTCGCCGGTATCAGCCGGATCAGGTTCCAAGGGTGACATCTCAATCGGGAGAGTCGTCAGTCGTCAGTCCTCAGTCGTCAGTCGTCCAAACCGAACTCTGATGTCTGATGTCTGATGACTGCCCCCGATGCCCCTGGCGGCACAGGAACCTTAATGTGCCATGGAGTCCTGGGTCAAATGAAAGCTGAACCACAAAGGTTTCCTAGAACCAGAACAGCGCTGCCCTGGGTTCAACCAAGGCCAATCCAGCAACCAACAAAATTTTCTTTGGTCGATGTAAGAGGAGCAGCTCGGATCCAAGGAGCCCTTTGTGGTGAAGCGCCTCAAGGGCCGCTGGGTGAACAATGTGCGCGCCCACAAAGATGAAGGGTCGCGGGTCGATGCTGTCATCCCGCTCAGGATGACATCGCTTGCTTCAACGCGCCGACACCAGCCGTAGCGCCTCCACCTCCTGCACCTCGCGCGGCGCCTTGGAGAGCCACTCGACGCCGTTGGGCGTGATGAGGTAGTCGTCCTCGATCCGGACGCCGGTGTTGTTGTACCGCTCGACCGCCTTCCGCACCTTGGCGATCATCGCCCGGTTCTTCGGGGTATCCGGGAGCATGTCGAGCAGCTTGGTGCTGATGTACACCCCCGGCTCGATGGTGAAGACGTGACCCACCTCGAACTTGCCGCCTTCCACATAAGTCGGCGGCGGGTCGTGCACCTCGAGCCCGATCCCATGGCCCAGGCCGTGAGCCATATAAAGGAACGCCTGGGTACAGGCGACCGGACGGGCGGTGCACGTCGATTTCCAGGGCGGATCGAACGTGGCCTCGGGCGATTCGATCAGGCCCAGCTTGGCGAGGCCCCGGGCCTCCACCGCGCGGGCTGTATCGCTCCACGCCTTCCACGTCGCTCCCGGCTTGGCGACCTTCTCCGCCGCCGCCTGCGCATCCCGCACCAGCTGGTAGACCGCCCGCTGTTCCTGAGTGAACTTGCCGCTCACCGGAATGGTACGGGTCACGTCAGCGGCATAGCCGTGATAGGCGGCGCCGACATCCATGACCACGACGTCTCCCGCCCGCATCTGCCGGTCGTTCTTCTCGTAGTGGTACTGCGTCGAGTTGGGTCCCGACCCCACGATCGAGCCGAACGAGGTGCCGTCGGCTCCGGCCCGGCGGAATCCGCCCTCGATCGTCGCCTCCAGCTCGTACTCCCACATCCCCGGCTTGGCGGAATGCATCGCCTCCTTGAGACTGGCGGTGGTGATGTCGATCGCCCGGCGCAGCAGCGCCAACTCCGCCGGCGACTTTCGGGCTCTCAGCTGATCCACGATCGCATGCGCGTCCTGCACCTGGGTCCCGGCATGCCGCTGGGAGAGATCGGCGAGGAAGCGGGACCCCCGGGTGAGCGAGTCGGCCTGCACAGCATCCGACGAGCCGAAGTCACGCAGGTCGTACACTGGGAGGCCCGACTGCACTAATGAATCCACCATTGGAGCAAGTGCGGGGAGCGAGCGGACCACGAGCCCGGTTTGCCGGGCCACCGTCGCCGAATCGGGGGGAAAGCCGTCGTACAGCATCCGCCGGGGATCCCGAGTCGCGGTGAACAGAATGCCCTGGGCCGAACCGCCGCGCTTCATCAGGAGAAACGCCGCATTGGGCTCCAGAAACCCGGTGAGATAGCGGAACCCGGCGAGCTGGGGCTCTTTGTGTATGCTGGTCGGCTCCGGCGCTCCGAACGCGAGCACCACGCCACTGTCCAGCCGCGCCGCGAGTGAATCCCGCCGGGCGGCGTACTCCGCCTTCGAGATATCCTGGGCCTGGACCGGGAGGACGGTCACCAGAGAAAGAACCGCTGCCAGATAAGCTGTGCGCATCGAGATGACCGTCAGAAAAGGTTTGCTGTCAAAAGACCGCTTTCGTAATCTCTTCACGGAGCCGCATTCCCGGCAGGCCCCGCCTCGGGGATTCTGGGCTGCCGCCCATCGGGGCGGACGAAAAGATGGGAATAGAGTTTCCCCGGGCTGCCGCCATGACACATCGCTCTTCAATGCGTATACTGATGGTGCTCCACCACCGCACCCCCAACGCATCTAGTCGCTTCAGTCGGGGCATCTATCGCTCCCTCATGCCTGGCCCAATCCTCGAGGTAAGGAACCGGTATGCCACAGCCCTCGCCCGTGACGCTCAGATACGCACTCCTCTCCTGCTTCGCCTTTGCCGCCTGGCTGACACCGCGAGCCGCAACAGCGCAAGGGACCGGCACGGTGACCGGAACGGTTACCCGGGCCGACGAGAAAACACCGCTGCCGAGCGTCTCGGTGACTGTCCAGGGTACCGGCCTGAGCACCATCACCTCGCCCAATGGACGATACACGTTGCGGCGGGTTCCCGAGGGACGGCAGACGATCGTCTTCCGCTGGCTGGGCTATCGCCCGGTCGACGTGCCGACCACCGTGGAGGCGGACGCCAGCGTGACGGTGGACGTAGGGCTGGAGCCGGTCGTGGTCGCGCTGACCGAGATCGTGGTGTCCGCTGCCTCACGGGCCCCGGAGCGGATCGTCGAGGCGCCGGCGGCGATCTCGGTGGTAGAGCCGCAGGTGCTCGAGAATACCTCGCTCACCGGCCAGGCCCCGCTGGCATTGCAGACCGTTCCCGGCGTGGACGTGGTGCAGAGCGGGATCAATGATTTCAACGTCAACGCCCGCGGCTTCAACTCCTCGCTCAACCGGCGGGTGCTGGTGCTCCAGGACGGGCGCGACCTCTCGATTGCGTTCCTCGGCGCCCAGGAATGGAACGGGATGACTCAACCGCTGGAAGACCTCGGCCGACTGGAGATGGTGCGGGGCCCGGGATCGGCGCTCTACGGAGCCAACGCCTTCAGCGGTGTGATCAACATCATCACGCCCGATGCCCGCGAGGTCGCCGGCACCAAACTGACCGTGGGAGGCGGGGAGCTGGAGACGATTCGGGGCGATCTTCGCCACGCCGGCGTCTTCGGTGACGATCGATTCGGTTACCGGATCAACGTTGGCGGGAGCAAGAGCGACACCTACTCCCGATCCCGCACCCTGAACGACGGCACCTCGCTCCAAAAGGAATACGCCGACGCCACCGACGAGCCGGTGCCGCTCAACCGGGAATCGACCCCGCTGAGCGGCCAGTCTAAGGATTCCTTGACCGGCGAGGCCCTGGGCGACCGCGCATCGCTGAAGAACTCGTACGCTTCCGGACGCCTCGACTACTACCTCAACAACGGCTCGGTCCTCACCGCCGACGGCGGCGCCGCGGTGGTGGAGAACGAGGTGTTTGTCACCGGTATCGGCCGGGTACAGGTGCGCAAGGCGGTCAAGCCGTATGCCCGCCTGGCGCTGGCGGCCGACCACTACAACATTTTCGGATTCTGGAACAGCAGGACCTCGATCGATCCCCAGATAGCGCTCTCGAGCGGCGCGCCGCTGGAGGAGCGCTCCGACATCTTCCATATAGAAGGGCAGCAGAACTGGAGCTTTCAGGAGGACCGCGGTCGCGTGGTCTACGGGGCGTCGTACCGCAACAGCCGGGTCAACACGTCCGGAACCCTGATGAACCTCGCCAATGATGACCGGAGCGACGACTATTACTCCGGCTACGGGCAGGTGGAGTACAAGCTGCTCCCCCAGCTCCGGATCGTCGGGGCTGCCCGGGTGGACGATGGGTCCCTGTTCGAAACTCAGTTCTCGCCCAAGGGCGCGATCGTGTACAGTCCGCGCGAGAACCACTCGTTCCGCTTCTCGGTCAACCGAGCGTTCCAGACCCCGAACTACTCCGAGTTCTTCCTCCAGGCTCCAGCGGCGGCGCCGTCCACCGGTCCGGCGACGATCGAAGGCGGCATCGAGCAGTACTACACTCAGGTGCAGGCGAGCCTCCCCCCCGCGGCACTCGCCGGACTCACGCTCCACTCGTCGCTGCCGTGGAACTTCTCCGGCCAGACTCCGGTGCTCGCGTTGGGCAACTCGAACCTGGACGTCGAAAAGGTTTTGGGCTGGGAGCTGGGCTACAAGGGAAGCATCTCCAACACGCTCTACTTCACCGCCGACTTCTATATCAACAAGCTGGAGAACTTCGTCACCGACCTCCTGCCCGGAGTGAACCCAGTCTACCCGACGTTCCAGCTGACCGACGGCGGAATCAACGTGCCCGCGGATCTCACCGCCCTGGACCAGCGGATTCAGCAGTTGGAGGCCGGCGGCCAGATCACCCCGGCGCAGGCCGCGGCGCTTCGGGCGCCGATCCCGGTGCTACAGGCCGGCTATGCCAGCGCGGTTGCCGGCACCACGATCCAGGGAGCGCCGGGACTCGCCACGCTCCCCGACGGCAGTCGAGCGGTGGTGCTGTCGTACACCAACGCGGGCAAGGTGACCGAGCGCGGCGTTGAGCTGGGGCTCGGCTATCAATTCACTCCCGAGATCAGAGCAGACGTGTCGTTCACCGGCTTCGATTTCGAAGTGAATTCCCAGCAGGCCGGCGACCAGCTGCTGCCGAACACGCCGAGCAAGAAGGCGACGATCGGTCTGGCATATGGCGGATCGCGATTCGACGCCAACGCGTCGCTGCGATTGGTGGATGGATATCCCTGGGCCGCCGGTGTGTTCCAGGGCTACGTCCCCGCGAGTGAGACGCTCAACCTGGCCGCCGGATACCGGATCAACAACAGCCTCCGGATTCACGGCACCGCCACCAATCTGCTGGACGAGAAGCGGTTCCAATTGTACGGCGGCTCGGTGATCGGACGGCGGGTGCTCGGCGGGTTCACGGCGAGCTTCTAGACAGGCGGTAAGGCGGTCAGGTGGACGGCCGGCAGGTCGTGTAAAGAACGAGAGTCATCGCGAGGGGCGAAGCCCCCGTGGCGATCCGGTTCCACTCGCGACGGAGCTCCGTTCCGGACGGCGACTGGATTGCCACGGCGCTTGCGCGCCTCGCAATGACTCCGAATTGTCTACCGCCTTACCGCCTTACCGCCTTACCGCCTTACCGCCTCACGGCGAAAGCCGCTCGATGCGCCAGCTGCCCTCTTCCCACACATATCGTATCCGGTCGTGGAGCCGGTTCTCCCGACCCTGCCAGAACTCGATCCTCTCCGGCGCGACCCGGAAGCCACCCCAATACGCCGGCAGCGGGATGTCGTCTCCCGGAAAAGTTTCCTCCAGCTCGGGGACCCGGTCGTCCAACACCTTCCGGCTGGCGATGACCTGGCTCTGGTGCGAGATCCAGGCGCCGAGCCGGCTGCCGCGCGGTCGGGTGCGATAGTACGCCTCCGATTCCTCGCGCGCGATCGGTGAGGTCGTACCGGTGATCCGCACCTGCCGCTCCAGCTCCGGCCAATAGAGGACCAGCGCCGCCCGTGGGTTTGCCGTGAGCTCCACGCCTTTCTGGCTTCGGTAGTCGGTGAAGAAGACAAAGCCGCGCTCATCGTACCCCTTGAGCAGGACCACCCGGGCCGACGGCGCGCCATCGGCGCTCGCCGTCGCGAGGCTCATCGCATTCG
>JBKPAO010000021.1:0-14547 GCA_046726475.1 Gemmatimonadota bacterium
CCGATCCGCGGACTGGGCCAACTCAGCCGCAGTCGTTCCGTCGCGGGGGAATACGGCGGCCCCGACGTTCACCAGGAGCGGAACCACCTCGCCGACGCTGGTCCTCGCCGGTTGCTCTGCCAGCACCCGATGAAGATTCTGAGACAGCACTCCCGCCCCCGCGGCGTTGGCGCCTCGCAGCAGCATGCCGAAGGCCTCCCAGCCATACCGCCCGATGACGTCGCTGGCGCGCACATTGGAGCGGAAGACATTGGAGACATGGAGCAGGACTTCATCGCCCGCCCTGGGTCCCAGCCGCTCGGCTAGCTGCCGAAATCCGTCCAGCTCGAAGAGCACGAAGGCCAGCGGCTCGCCGTAGCGATGGCTGAAATCGACGGCGTTCTCCAGCTCGGACATGAGGGTGGCATGGTTGAGTAGTCCGGTGAGCCCATCGCGGTGCACCATCTCACGGATGCGCCGACCCCGTGCCGCACGGGCGATAACAGTCTGGATCAGGAGGGCGGACTCGGCCCTGGCCGGAACGAAGTCGTCGGCCCCCGCCTTCAACGCCGCGATCCGGTCCGCGCTGCTTTCGTCGCCGACAACGACTACCGGAAGCAGCTGGTAACGGGGGTCCTGCCGGATCATTCGAATGAGGGCGAACGGGTCGGAGTCGAGCAGCCGGGTGTGCAGCAGCAGCAGGTCCGGCGACTCGCGCTCCAGTGCCTCTTCGACCGATTGTGTGGGCAAACAGCGAGCGACCCGGATGTGGGCTGGTTCCAGCGCGGCCATGAGCCGGACGGCCAGCTCCTGATCGTGATCCACCAGGACGACCGTGGAAGGCGGTGGCCCGATCCGAGCGAAGGTGCGGGCGTATCGGGGAAGCTTCTGGTCGACCTGCTCAGCAGGGAAGACTGCGTCAACCCCGGCGGCAATTGCGCGCAACCGATCGACGGGCCGGAGTGTCTCCACCAGCACGACGGCACCCGGCCTTCGATCCGGACTGTTCGTCCAGGCTGAGGCAATGGCGGAAAGGTCACCGTCTCCGGCCTCTCCCCCTATCACGACAAAATGAGGAAACTGCTCGACCGGAATGGATGCCGGATCGTCCTGCCGCTCGCCGAACCTGAGCTGATATCCGGCGGCCAGCAACTCCTGCGCGATTCGCTCACGCTGAGGACTCTTGCGCATGACGATGAGGGCGCGAGGGGTGACGGGTAAACTTCCCCCTGGAGCCGAGGACTCCAGTTGGCCTTCAGCGATTCGCACTGCGGCGGCCAATCGATCGATAATCGCCTCCAGACCAGCCGTTTCCGTCGTCGAGGAATGCCCCGCGAGCCACCGTTCACCTTCGCGTGCGATCGCGCTCAGCTCGGCGAATCCGAACGATCCACCGGAGCCCGCGAGACGGTGAAGCCGAGTCCGCAGCGCAACGAGCGCATTGGGGACTCCGATGCGCATCGAGCCGAGGTCGGCTCGGAGCTCATCCAGTCGCGCCGGCATCGCTGACAGATACTCGCGTCGAAGCCCCAGCAAGACGGTGTCGGTCTGATCGGTCATGAAGCCCCACCCAGCCGCTCGAGGGTGAGTCGCGCCGCGGCGACAAACCATGGAGCGCTACTCCAATGGCCGTGTACCACTGCCCCGTTTCGGCTTCCGATGATAGCGCTGCGGTCATCGACGACGGAGATGATTGGCATCCCCGGCCAGCTCGGCTCGGAAGCCAACACTCGCACCTCGCTGAATTCGAGACTGACTGGGGTGATCGACCAGAGAGCGACCCTCACGCCAGCCGAAACGGGGCGCCGGAGCGCCGGGGCCAGAAGGGGATAGGCATCGGGCGGCGCGAGAAGATCTACGGAACGGTTCGCTCGGGTTACGTCGTGGGTGATCAACTGTAAAACGGTGCGCCCGGAATCGATTTCCACAATCGTCGGGCTCTCGGCCTGCGAGAGCCCGTCCAGGCTACTACTTAGCTGGTCCAGTGCGTGACCGTAGTTGTTGGAGATGCGGGCAATGAGTGTTGCCGGGGCTTCGGGACGGTACTGCTTCGGTCGGCCTAGCTCCACCCGAGCGGCTCCTTTGCTGACCAGGCCTTCGAGGGAACTGTAGGCATTCGCCCGAGCCAACCCGGCGGCACGTGCTATCGCGTAGCCGGTGCCGGGCCCATTTCGAAGCAGCACTTCGTAGACTAGGCTCTCAGTGGGAGTAAAACCGAAGGGAGTCAGATCAATCTGGGCCATAGCTTAGTAGTATCGTCTACTACCAGCTTTTGATCAACTCTACGTATAGGCCAGGGACCAGCCGAGGAGCTTGGAGATCAGCGCCAAACGGAAGGTGATATCGACTTCTTTCCCCTCCGCCGTCTTAGGATCTAAGTGAAGCGGATAATAGTGATAGGTGATCTTATTCCCGGCCTTCGGCAGCGACCTCAGATTCTTGGGCCGCCAGATTCCTGACTCATCGCAGTCTTTGAGCAGGCGCGCCAGGACCTTCGTGGCAACGGGAGCCCATTCCAGGGCACCCATCCGGGCAAGGAGCTCGATATAGTGGAGGGCGAGGGGAAGATCCTTGGGGAGACCCTTGCTGTCCGCCTCAATCGGGTCGCCTAAGATCAGGTGCTGGGGGCGGACGGTCTTCTTGCCGACTTCCAGAATGAATGGCTTTTTGGGGGCCGGCTGAGCGAGATAATGCCCCAGCCGCTCAGTGAACCCCGCCCGCTCCCGCTGCAGGTTCGGCATAGCCGCCAGCATCGCGACAGAATACCAAGTAGGAGGGTGCGCTTCCGGGTGAAGTACCGTCTGCGCCCCGGAACGGATGAAAGGCTTCTCGGCCAGGGGGCTCCGGAGGAACTGCGAGATTGCACTGGCGATCCGGTGTCCTGACCCGCGGAGACGGGGGTCTTCGCCGTAACCTGCCTCCGCCAGGGCGGCGGACGCAGCCTCGCGCATGATCCCCCGGGCCCACTCCTCAGCTTCAGGGTCGGCCTTCACCGACTTCAGGAACTCAAACAGGAGGGACGGGTCTTCGTCCCGGGAGAGCAGTCGGAAGAGTACTCGATCGGCCAGCTTGAAAGGACGGCTGGCACGCGGCCACTCCAATTGGAGCAGCCTCCGGTATTGCGGGATGGTGCCGACGTCCTTCACTCCCTGGGCGGGGGAGCTGGCGAGGCCCAACAGGTTCCCACCCCATATCCCGTTGTCCTTCTGCTTCTTAACTACCGCCAGTGCGACTTTCGAATCGTTGATGGCAAGATGAGCTGCCTCGATGACTTCGGGAGAGGCATGCCCTTCGGGGGCCAGCTCCCGGTAGGTGCGATATCGGATCGAGGGCCCGGCATTTTCCAACAGCCAGGTAACCGGGATCCGGTGCTCGGAAGGCAGGTCCAGAATCGCTCCCGGGGAACAGTGGGCAGGTTCAAGCGGCGGAGAAGATAGTTTAGTTCTGCCTCTCCTCGCCAGCCTGACGGAACTCGGATGTCCGATTCCAGGTGGGTTGAGCCGGAGCGTTGGCGACCGCCACCGCTGTCCTCACGATGACGCGAAGCTGTTGGACGGCTCCCCCGTACTTGAAGCTAGGGAGCACCTCATCGCTGGGTTGGTGGTACCGATTTTCGGTGTATTCGGTTTCCATCCGGCTGCCGTAACCGGTAGCCTGCCCCAGGTAATCCTTCCCATTTTCGATCGAGGTGCCCGGTACTCCAGCCTTGGCGAAAGGAAAGTGATCGGAGCGGAAATACGATCCTCGGAGGAGGGCATCCTGGTTGACACTCACCTTGAGATGCTCGGCGGCAGCAGCACGGGCGAAGACTGAACTCAGAGAAGACTGGTCGAGTCCCAGGGCCGACACGTCCCGGGTCCGCCCATAGAGGTTCATCACATCCATGTTCAGGATGGCTGCGACCTGCTTCAGCGGAATTGTTGGTCTCGCCACCAGAGCCTGGGAACCGAGTAACCCCGCCTCTTCAGCGGTAAACCCGATGAAGATGATGGAACGGCCGGTCCGTACACCGCTTCGGGCGAATGCCTCTGCCGCGGTGAGGACTGCGGCTGTTCCGGAGGCATTGTCGAGGGCCCCGTTGTAGATGGAATCGCCGTTGACGGGGTTGCCGATGCCGAAGTGATCGTAGTGCCCGCCGATCAGGACCGCATCACCGGCCAGGGAACCACGGCCGGGCCACCGTGCCAGCACATTGCTGGTTTGAGACCTGGTGATCGTGCTTCTAATCGTGGCATCGATCCCGAATTTCAGCGGAACCGCGTGGAATCCTCGCCTGGCAGCCTCGCTGCTGAGAGTCTCCAGGTTCTGTCCTGCCTGGCTGAAGAGCCGAGTTGCCGCGTCCTGGTTGAGCCAGCCGGCAACGACGAGTGACGTCGGAGGCTGCTCGATTCGAACCTGGGGTCCGGTCCAGCTCGATTGAACCGTTGTCCAGGGATAGGTCGCGCTTTCGGTGGTGTGTACCAGAAGAATGCCCGCCGCGCCCTGCCGCTGCGCTTCCTCGATCTTGTACGTCCACCGGCCATAGTAGGTGAGGATCTTCCCGCGAAAAATGGTGGAGTCACGAAGCCCCGGATCGTTCACCAACGCCACTACGATCTTGTTCTTGACGTCGACATCCTTGTAGTCATCCCACTGGTATTCGGGCGCCACGATCCCGTATCCGACGAATACCAGATCGCCCGCGACTTGGACGGTCGGTTCATTGCGCATCGACCATAGGACGTAGTCCTTGCGATAGGCCAGCTCTGCCGGTGCGGCTCCCGTCACCTTCACAGTCGGGTTGGGAATGAGCGTGATAATCGGAACCCGCTGAAAGTAGGTGCCGCTGTCGCCGGCGGACTCCAGTCCGAGCCGCTGGAATTGAGCCGCGATGTACTTGGCGGCCAACTCGCCCCCGCGGGTTCCGGGCCTACGTCCTTCGAGGGCATCGTCGGCTAGAAACTGCAGATGCGCTCGGAATACCATCGAGTCGACAGCCCCCGCCACCGCTCTCCCGGGAGAGGCAGGCGAGGGACTCTGCTGGGACCAGGCCGTGACGGCGGCTGAGCCGAGCAGGGTGACGATCAGCGTCGAGACTCGCATGCGAAATCCTATAGGTGAAGCCGTTTGAATACCCTCTCGGGCAGGCTGTTTAGGGCCGCCATGACTGGGCGCCAGAACCACGGTAGGTAGACGACGTCTTGGCGCCGCTGAATTGCACGGTGAATGCCTCGTCCCACGCGAGCGGCATCGGCAAACAGCCGATTCTTTTTGACTGCCGCCGTCATGGGAGTATCTACCAACCCAGGCTTGATGGTCAGCACGGTCACGTTGGAGCGGAAGAGTCGGGCGCGGAGGCCCTGAAGGAAGATTTGAACCCCGCCCTTGGCCGCGCCGTAAACGTAGTTCGTCTGCCTCCCCCGATCTCCAGCCACCGATGTGATAACGGCAAGACAGCCGTGTCGCTGGGATTCGAGTACGTTTGCGAGCAGCGTCAGCAGTGCGATAGTGGCGGTGAAATTGACATGGAGGGCGTCCAGAGTTTCCCCCACCTCGTTCTGGCAACGCTCCTGGTTCGGGAGTGTGCCATGCGCAACCAGGACGACATCCAGGCCTCCCAACGCGGCAACGGCCGAATCAATGACGGGCCGATGACTGGCAATGTCCGCGGTATTCAGCGCAGCGGTGTCGACGCGAGCCGCTCCCCGGACCCGAATATCGTCCGCGACCGCGGTGAGTTTCTCAATATTCCGGCCGGCCAGGAAAAGGTGCGCGCCCTCTTTGGCAAATAGCTTCGCCGTCTCACTCGCGATGGCCGAGGTTGCGCCGAGGATGAGTACCCTCATGGAGGCGCTGGCGCTGCCGTAACACGACGCCAGAAGGAGGAAGAAAACTTGGGGTCAATCTGCGAGGCGAACGACTCCCACTGCGGGAAAAATCGGCGGAAGCTGGTGGCACTCATCCGTGCGTCCTTGGCAGGGTAGACTGCTCCGCCGACTTCGGCAACGATATGGTCGAGTCGTTCCAATAACCCCAGTGTGGGGGTGCCACGCATCGCAAAATCGATGGCCAACGTGATTCCGGGTCGGGGAAAGGATAGAAGACCTGGTGACGGGATGGTGCCGAAGCGCTTCAGCACGGCGAGTGAGGGAGCCTCACTCGATCCGGCCACCTGATGCAGCACCTCCGCAATAGCGTCCTCCGAATCACCCGAAATCACGCATTGATACTGAAGAAATCCGCGCCGTCCATAGAGCCGGTTCCATGCTCCGATGCCGTCAAGCGGAAAGAAAAACGGCTCGTAACGCATCGTTCTCTTCTGCGTGGTTCGGAGTTGGGCATGATAATAAAGGTTATTAAAAACCGTGGTGGTGGCCCGACTGATAAAAGCCGATGGAAGCTCGAATGGAACGCTGACGGTTGGACTGTCGTCGCGGTGCAGCCGGTCGGCTCCGGCGACATGATCACCCCGCAGGAAGAGCCCCCGTCCCAAAGCTTTTCCCCGCGCCAGACAGTCGATCCAAGCGACGGTATACTCGTACTCCTGATCCTCCGTGGAAAGCTGGAGAAACCCGCTCAGGTTGGGAAACCGGATCCGCTCCATGGCGATCTCCGGGCCGGGAATTCGCTTGAGGCGGAACTCCGCCCAAAGAATGAGTCCAGTCAAGCCCAGACCACCGATGGTGGCGCGGTAGAGTTCGACATTTTGGTCCGGCGAGCAGAGGATCCGCTCGCCCGTCGATCGCAGCAGCTCGAGACAGGTGACATGAGTCCCGAAGGTACCGGCGCGATGGTGATTTTTCCCATGAATGTCATTGGCGATCGCCCCCCCGATCGAAACCCACTTCGTCCCGGGGACGACCGGCAGGAACCAGCCACGGGGAACGACGAGGGCCAGGATCTCGGCGAGGGTGACGCCACTCTCGCAGCGCAGAATTCCTCGAGATTCGTCGAAAGAGATAAACCGGCGCAACCGCGAAACATCGAGGAGAGCGCCACCCGAATTGAGACAGCTGTCACCATAGCTGCGACCGTAGGCGAATGGCAGGACCTTCTCGGGCACCTCGGACAGCTTCGGTGGGTCTGAGCGCCACAGAACCGGCAGTACCCTGGTGTGCTCGGCTCGAGGATACCGTCCCCAGGACTGATACACTCGCAAGGTTTGGGAGGGACCCTTGCTAGACTGCAACGTACAAGACCATGGTCACCAGCGCGCCAATCCCATAACTGGCAGGATCACGGACCGCCGCGACAATTGGGTCGTCATTGATCCGACCGCGATGGGCTAACAACCACATGCGGCTGATCCAGAAGAGCAGAAGTGGGCAGACCAACCAGAGCACCAGGGGCCGGCGGTAAAGCGCGACGACTTGGTCGCTATTGATGTAGAGGGCCAGGACTAACACTGATATGTAGCCACTGGCGCCCCCCATCGATCCGAGCCACTCGCGGTCGCCGCGCACATAACCGCGACGAGCTACGGCTTCTTCCGCACCGCCTTTGAGCTGACTCAGTTCGGCATAGCGTTTCAGGAAAGCGAGACTTAGAAACAGGAACATCGAAAAGGCCAGTAACCAGGCCGAGAACCGAACGTGGCTGGCTGCAACGCCGGCCATCACTCTCAAGGTATAGAGTCCGGCCAGCAAAAGAACGTCGAGCACCGCGATGCGCTTTAGATAGATAGAGTATCCCGTGGTGAGCGCGATGTATATCGTGAGCAGTACCATGAAGTCGGCTGACAGCCAGAGGGAACACAGCAAAGCCCCGGCTATGAGAAGTGGCACCGTCCAGATCCCGAACCAGCGGCTGAGGGTCTCCGCAGCAAACGGACGATAGCGCTTGGTGGGATGATGCCGGTCGGCTTCACGATCGAGGAGGTCGTTAATGATGTAGGCGCCGGATGCTGCGCAGCAGAATGCGACAAAGGCGATCACCGCCTTGGACAACACCGCAGGATTAGAAATCTTGTGGTCCAGCAGTACGGGGACGAATACCAAGAGATTCTTCACCCACTGGTGCACTCTTAAGGCCTCCGGAATCGCTAACCATCGCCAATTCCCCGCGGCACTCAACTCGAGTCTGGTCATAGGGCGGCTCTCGAATTCTCCAGTGGGTTCAGCTACGAGGCATCGAGCGCAGGCGAAAGTTGGCAATGGAGGCAGGCAAATCCGACGTGTACCCCAGCACTTGGAGCAGTTCGCTCCCGGTGACAACCCCGGAGCCCAAGGCAGTCCCCGTGGATACAATGGAAGGAAAGGTCCGGTAGTTACCGGCGAAGTATACGTTGCCCCACGATGCGCTGGCCATCGGTGGATTCCGAAATCCACGATCGAATACGGGCGAATACATCGGCACCCTGGCAATGTGGGTCCAGAAAGGCTGCAGTTCGAACCCGTATACCTCGCGAAAGTCTTCACGGTACCGGGTCATCAACTCCTCCTCCGACGCCCGGAACAGCGGTCGGTGTCGTCCTTGGAGGTGAGTCACGAAATTGACGCAGGTGTCGCCGGGCCGACCGATGGTGGGGTTGAGGGCGCTGAGCAGAAAGATGGCACCGGCAGTTCGATCCAAGGAGGCCAGGTTGTTCCAGTATGCTTGCGGCTGCACTGCCTGTCGGGTGGCACAAATGACGGAGATCAGGGCGGTATAACGAATACTGGCCAGGTGCGGCGTAGCATCCTCCGGCAATAAGCCGAGATAGATCTCGGTTGGAAGAGTACTGATGAAGAAGTCGCCGCCAATCCGCTCTCCGCTCTCCAGTTCCGCCTCGACCACCAGTTGGTTTTGGGTATGGAGTCGGACGACCTTTGTCCCAAGTCGAATTTGCACTGCGGTATCGCGAAGCAGTTGGGTGACGCCATCGCACAAGACTTTCGTCCAGTTGGCATGAGCTATGTAACCAAGGGGAGCCGAGCCTTCTCGAAAATGTAGACGGGCCCCCAGCCAGGCGGCGCTGACGTCTTCACAGGGTAGCTCGAACTTGAGGCGGGTGAGTCTCTCGAAAAGGGCTAGTCTGACGCCAGGGCTGCCGTAGTGATCCACCAGCTCTGCAGCACTCCGATCCTGCCAGTCCGACCAATCTCGCTGGGTGAAGGCCTTCAGCATCAGGCGAGTGAAGCGGGCCTTGTCCGCGAGGCTCATGGGGAAGCGCAGAAATCCATCGGCGCTCGCGAGATCGTACGCCTGGCCTCGGAGATGGAACAGCATCCGAATCCGGCGCCAAACCACCCGGGGTAGTGCGCCAATCAACCCGAGGAAAAAGAGCAGCGTTCGATCTCGGTGTAGGATGTGATGGTATCCGAGAGGGTAGAAGTGACCATCGCGCTCGAAGCTGCCGGCGAGGCCGCCCAAACTAGCTCCGCCCTCGAGTACGGTGATGTCAGAAATGCCGGCACGAGCCAGGGTGTACGCTGCTGCCACTCCAGAGAGCCCACCCCCCAGCACCACCACACGGGGAAGTCCCATGACTAGAGCGTGGCCACCAACGGCTGGTCGGTAGTTGGCGCTGCCCCTATTTTCCCGATCAATGATTTCTCCAGTTGACGCAGAGCCGCTGGCGTGAATCCTCGATCGAGGCACATGCTTTCGGCTCTTCTTCTGTTCTGTATGGCGGCGGTACTGCGGGGCGTGCTCGCCGGTGAACAGGGTCTCTGGGCGGACGAACTGTTCTCGCTCGCGATTGCGACGGGACACAGTCTGGAGCAACCCGCGGCGGACGCTGACTCGACCCAGGGAGACTTCGTCGAGCAACGTGAGGCTCAGCCTCCAGCGGCGTATATCCGCTACTTGCAGCATGAGAATCCGCCGGCCGGCGCTCGCCGGGTTATTCGGGCTGTTCTGCTATCGGATACCAGCCCTCCGCTTTACTACCTGCTGCTGAACCTGTGGACCCGGAGCACCGGAACCTCCGACCGCTCCCTTCGTCTCTTTTCAGTACTATGGGCCTTGGGAGCCTTCCCGCTGATCTGGCTCATCGCCCACCGTATGGGAGGTCGATCAACTGCAATTTCGTCTGCGCTCCTGTATACGCTCGCGCCTCCCAGCCTCTATTACTCGGTCGAAGGCCGGATGTATGCCATGCTCTGGTTTCTGGCCCTCGGGTTCATTTGGCTCACGCTGAGGCTGCACGACCGGGGGCCGGAGCGCCCAACCCTGCTCCTGTGGATTGTTGCGGCCGCCGCTGGATTTCTCACCCACTACTTCTTTGCCTTCGTGTGGTTAGCGGGTGTGGTCTGGCTCGTCCTGCACCCCGGGCGCATCCCCCGGTCCTACCAGGCCGGTGCCGCGGTCGTCACGATGGCCGCCCTGGTGCCATGGTATATGCAACTTCCCGCCAGCTTGAGTCGCTGGCGAGTGACCGGCTCCTGGCTCAGCCTGCCGCTGTCGGTCGCTCAGGCGCTCAGTGCTCCGATCCTTCTGGGCTGGAACCTGCTTGCCGGCCGAGGGATCTGGGGCGGCTCCCGTTGGATGGACCGCCTGCTGGCAGCGGTGCTCCTGGTACTGGTCTGGGCGGTCTGGCGCCGCGGCGTTCGGCCACTCTTCTCGCCGCCGCTCCGACTTCTCTGGCTCTGGGTGCTGGCCGTCTGCTTCGGACCACTCGCCTTCGATCTGCTCCGGGGAACCTTTGCCTCCCTGATGGCGCGCTATGCTCTGGCAGGATTGCCCGCCGCAATGCTACTGCTCGGCTTCGCCCTCAGTCGCCTACCTCCCCGCGAGCACATCGTTTTCCTCGGTCTCATCATCTTCGCCTGGCTGCCGGGGATTCGGCGTGTATTTCAGAACCCCCGATCATGGGAGCCTTACCTCCAAGTGGCCCGAGACCTATCCACTGAGGCCAACGCGGGCGACCTGATCATCGTACACTCGATCCCCTCGGGAGTGCTCGGCGTAGCCCGTTACATGAGCGCCAGCACCCCGGTTGCTGCCTGGATTGGGCAGCTCCGCCGGCGACAGGTACCCCAGGATCTTGAGGCTCTTCTTCCAGGCCGCCGCCGTGTAGTCCTCGTTCGGGTGCATCATCTCGGCCAGCCCGCGCCGGAAGAAGATTGGCTGCGCGAGCACGCACGGCTGCTGAAACAGCGAAGGATCCAGTCAGCAGATGTACTCTACTTTGTCCCCAATCAGGGTACGACCTTCGCCGCGACGGCAGCTGCGTCCGTGCGACGGTAAATACGCGAGGTACTGTCGGCCGACGAATAGATCAGTTGCCACTCCCGGGGATACGCCCGAGCCACCGGGGCTGCGTAGCGCCGGCTGACATCCACGAACTCGAGACTGTCCACGACCAAATACCGAACGGGTACTTCCTCGAGGAGTCGCCGAGTGGCACGAACATCAGCTTCGAATGGCGGAAGAACCGCGCGGGCGCCGGTCTTGAGGTAGGCCCAGTGTGGAGTGGAGGTCGCTATGACGTCTTCGGGTCGCACAATCTGTCGTAGCCAATCGAGCGCGGCATCGTGGGTCCGCCAAGCGGGGGTATAAAAGAATAGCCGCTGCTCGTGGCGCTTTCCCCCAGCATCCAGGTACTCGACCGCGCGGTGCTGCTTGGTGTAGACCTTGTAAATCGCGAAGCTCTCTTGGGTCAGCACTCCAAGGAGTACTGTCACCAGAGTCAGTGTCCCGAGGCGACGCGTCCAGGGTCTCGAGGTCCTCGAGAGGCGAGTTCGCAGCACCAACAGCGTAAGCAAGAGTGCGAGGGCCAGTAGGGGGGTGAGAGGAGCGAGATACCTCTCGAATTGTCCCGGCCATGGCGTCAGTCCCACCAAGCCGATCGAGCCGAGGACGTACATGGGAATGAGCCACTCTCCTGCCTGCGCCAAGAGCACCAGTCCAACCAGTGAGAGCACCCCGAGCAATACCAGAGGAACCTGTACGATCCACACCGGAATCGGGGTGGTCAGCACTTCGGTATTGAGTCGTTTGATCTGAGACTCCGACCACTCGGCTCGGGAGCTCACCGCCTCACCCAAGCTGGCCGGCATTCGGACCAACGCTCTGGCCATGCGTGCGGCAAGGGTGACGGGCGAGACGGTACCGAGCTCCGGCATGAACGGGTCAATGTACCGGATGTTTTCCTGGTAAGTCACGTTGTAATACTGATAGGGCGCTCGCTGGTAGGCATAGGACGGATGAGCGTACTCCGAGCTCGCCTGCACCTGTCCGATATAGAGCTGCCAGCCTAGCACGGGAACCAGGGAGACTGCCGCGCGCGCGACGAGCTGGCGAGGATTCCGCCGCAGGAAACTTTCCGCGATCCAGGCTACCAGGGCGGCGATGCCGACGCTTCGAAGCAGATAGCTCGCAATCGCCAGTACTCCGGCCGAGCTGCGCCGAAGCCGACCTCGATTCGAGGAGGCGAGCAGGAAGAGGATCGTGACCAGTGCAAACGGAATTTCCGAAAACAACAGATCCGACATCCAACTGGTATGGACGTGCAGCAGGGTGATCAGGGCCGCAAGGAAGCCAAGCCCAGGGGGCAGAAAACGGGTGGCCAGAAAGTACACGGCCATGATGTAGGCAAGGAACAGGACGGCGTAGGTGAGGCGCAAAGAGTGACCGGCGACCGCAGGATCGCTGGTCCCGGCGAGCCGTTGGTGCACTGCCACCAGCGCGGGAAGCAGAGGCGGGTACTGCACCGCCTGAATCTCCCCGGGCTCGCTCAGGAGCCGATACCCCCGTCCCTCGGCTAGCGACGTACCGAGGACGTAGTAGACGCCGGCGTCGTATCTGAGGTCGAGCGGCCCCCGAAGCCGTGGCATCCAGAGCCCAGCTGAGAGCGCAATCAGGGTTCCGAGGTAGACGGCGCTTCTCCGGGTCATCGGGCTAACGCCCCTGCCTCTCCATAGACATGGCGGAGATGAACAAGGAAGAGAAGAGCGTACTGGCGCCGATGATGAAGAGCGTGGCGCCCAGGGAGGCCCACTCTGGGTGAGGAAGCGGCAGCATGGCCGCCCGCAGCCATTCGATGACAACTCCTGCCAGCACACCAGCTCCGACGAGCAGGAGGGCTCCTCCCAGCACCAACCCGGTTTCCAGGCTAAAGCGGCGATAGAACCGCTCGAGCGAGCGGTTGTGCCGGTCGAAGCGGCGAGTCCAGGAGTAGGTCTTCGTATGAAGACCGAGACTCAGGATCTGAAATCCTACGACGCTCGAGATGGTTGCGAACACGCCGGTAACGCCGGCCGCGGGTCGACCATCCCACCGCACAACCCCTAAGAGCACCGCTACATGGATGGCGAGGCCAAACAGGAGAAAGAGGGCTCCAGGCAGCAAAAACAACATGTTCGGTGAGTACAGCAACATCATGCGAAGGCTGCGCCATCCGTCCCGGAAGGTGCGCAGCTTGGATTCTCCCTTCCGTGGGGCCAGCTCGATGGGCAGCTCCTTGACCCGCAAACCGGCCAACCCGGCGTTGATCGCCAGCTCGAGATTGAACTCCATCCCAGGGCTGAGTGGACGAATCACCTCATAGGCGCGGCGGCTGAATCCCCGGAACCCGCAGTACACATCGGTATAGTCGGTGCCGAAGAGCGTGTTCAGGAGCGAGGTCAGAGCGGGGTTGCCGAAAATACGATGCAAGGGCGTGATGTTCCGATGGCCTCCGTTGAGATACCGGCTTCCGGTCACAAAATCGTAGCCCTGCTTGGTTAGCAGATCGAGCAGGCTGGGGATGAGGGTAAAGTCGTAGGTGTCGTCGGCGTCACCCATGATCAAGTACTGACCGCGAGCGCTGGCGAAGCCCTTGAGGTAGGCGCTCCCGTAACCGCGCAACGGCTGATGTACGACCCGCGCTCCCAGACGCTCGGCAATGGGCACTGATTGGTCAGTAGATCCATTGTCACAGACCACGATCTCCCCGTCGATCTGCGCCTTCGCAAAGGTGGCCTGAATCTTCTGAATGCAGCTCCCGATCGCCGCTTCCTCGTTCAGGCAGGGAAGGACAACCGAGACCAGCGGCTCCGTCATCGTGGCGGTCACCTGAGTCCTCGACTGGGGTTGAGGGAATCGTTGGCAGAGTAGGCGGCGAGTACCGCGCCCACCTCGCCGTCCATCCGCATCACTCCGTGCTCCAGCCAGACCGCCCTGGAGCAGAGCTCGCGTATCTGGTCCATTTCATGGGACACCAGAATCAAGGTGCCACCGCTGGCGTGGTACTCGCGGAGCCGGGCGAGGCACCGGTCGCGAAAGGCCTGATCGCCGACTGCGAGCACTTCGTCCAGCAGGAGGACGTCGGGCTGCAGGCACACGGCAACCGCGAAGGCAAGCCGAGCTTCCATGCCCGAGGAGTAGTACTTGAGCGGGGTATCCATGAACTCCCGCATCTGCGCGAAGTCCACGATTTCGTCATAGCGGGCCAGCAGCTCCGCGCGGCCGAGGCCGAGCACGGCGGCGTAGAGCGCCACATTGTCGGCGCCGGTGAGCTCGGGATGAAAGCCGGCCCCGAGCTCGATGACTGCGGTCAGACGCCCTCTGGTCTTGATAGTCCCGCTGGATGGCCGATAAATCCCCGCGATAAGTCGAAGCGCCGTGCTCTTGCCGGATCCGTTGGACCCGATCAGCGCGACTGACTCGCCTCGCTCTACCCGAAGA
>JBKPAO010000022.1:0-47205 GCA_046726475.1 Gemmatimonadota bacterium
CACTTTGCGCTCCGGCTCCGGACTCGGTATCCGGGAGCCGTTGAGTGTGGTAGTGGTGTAACGCTCGCCCAGGCCGCGGACGAAGACATACTTCCCTTCCTGGACGGTTACTCCACTTACTCGCTGCACCGCCTGGCCGGCGTCGCTGTCGGGGCTCTTGGAGATCTGCTCGGCACTGACCGCGTTCACGATATTGACCGCGTTCCGCTGCTCATCCAGCGCGCGATTCACGGTCCCCCGCTCGGCCTGTGCCGTGACCGCGATTTCGGCCAGCTGGACCGCCGTCGCTGCGAGCGCGACGTCCTGAGCGACGGTGCGGCCGGAGGGAACTGCCACTCCAGTTACCAGCTTTGGGGCGAAGCCGATCATCCTGACTCTGACCGAAGTGGGACCGGCTGGAACTCCCGCTACCGCGTAGCGGCCGTCGAGCGCCGTCGTGGTCGCCAGGGCAGTTCCAATCACCTCTACCTGGGCGCCCGCAATCGGATTGCCCTGTTCGGCGTCTACCACCCGACCGACGATTCGACCGGGAGTTTGCGCCGCGAGCTGGGATATGGGGACGAGGATTAAGGAGGTGACTGCGGCGGCGATACGTCGAAAATGGGGCATGCGGCTTCTGGGTTGGGGGTCACTGCGGCCACCTCAAGCCTGGCCACTCGGGAGGAAGCTTGTGGGAGATCGGTCGCGGTCAGCCAACAGAGTCGCAACGGGGCTGTCACAAACGCGATGGGGGTGATTTTACCGTTTCGTTACATCAACGGTGGAATGTCGTGACCGGTCAGCGGCTCTTTACCTGCCGTCGACGCGGGCCCTCTCTCCAGCCGGAAAGGACATATGACTCTGCGGGCACGGAGCATCCTGAGTGGCGTCTTGCTCGCCTTGCCGATCGTCATCGGTACGGCCGCGGCGCAGACGACCTATCCCAACGTGAAGGTTACTGGCCGTCTCCAAGAGCAGTTCTACTACTTCGACAACGACCCTTACGCAGCCACGGTTGGATCGAACAGCAACTTCTTCACCCGGCGGGCACGCATCGAGGCCAGAGGGCAGATCTCGGAGAACGTCGCGGTTTACATCCAGCCCTCGTTCGAGGGCGGGCGCAACCTCACGAACGTCGTCACCACCTGCAGCGGCGTTCCGCTGGTCTGCCGCACCACCGGACGAAGCGGGCTGCGGCTTCGGGATGCCTGGATCGACGTGCGCTTCAGCCCGGAGGCCAGCAAGGGAGCACTCTACCTGAGAGCCGGCCAGGAGAAACGGCCCTACAGCCGGTACGAGCTGACGTCTTCCACCAACCTGGTATCGATCGAACGGGGCGCCGGTCAGGGCCTGCTGCCCCGAGGCTCCAACGACCTGTTCCTCTCCAATGGGTTTCTGGCACACGACGTCGGGGCGAGCGTGCGCTACGAGTACAAGCTCGATGATGTCCGGTTGGTCACGCTCAAGCTCGGCGCCTACAACGGTCAGGGTGAGAGTCTCAACGACGTAAACAACAAGAAGAGCTTTGGCGCTCGCGGCACGTTCGGCGTCACTGAGAAGCTCGACGTCGGCGGCTCCTGGTTCGCCCACGACGGAATCGTGACGGTGGGAAGTGTGGTCGATTCGGCCCTCACCAACTACGCCTGGGGAGTCGATGCACAGTGGGGGAAGCCGGGAGACGAAGGGCTCTACGTCCTGGGTGAATATCTCGACGGGAACGACGCCACCGCCGCCAAGAACAAGATTCGCGGCATCCAGGGGCTGGGCGCGTACAACTACCGGTTCAAGAGCCCGACCTCATGGCTCTATGCCATCGAGCCGGCGTTCCGGATCGATTTCGCCGATCCGAACACGGCCGTCGACGGCGATCGCGCCACGCTCATTACCGCGGTGTTCGGGATCTACATGTCGAGCAAGGCGCAACTCCGGGTGGCGTACGAGCGGCAGAGCTTCCAGGACGACATTACCCCGGCGATCAGCGGCATACGCAGCGCGCTGACGGTCAACTTCTAATTGAGAGTCCTTCTGTGACCTGTCATTCTGAGCGCAGCGAAGAATCCCTTCGCGTAATTTCGAGGAGACACATCATGAAGCGGAGTCTTTTGATCGTCAGCGGAATTCTGGCATCGGCGACGCCGATCGCGGCCCAGAGCTTGACCGGGGCCGGTGCCACGTTCCCCAATCCGATCTACACCAAGTGGTTCGACGCCTACAACAAGAAGACCGGCGTCCAGATCAATTATCAGTCAATCGGCTCCGGCGGCGGAATCCGCCAGTTCACCGAGGGCACCGTCGACTTCGGTGCCAGCGATGGGCCGATGAACGAGTCGCAGATCCAGGCCGTCAACGGCAACGTGCTGCACGTTCCGACCGTGCTCGGCGCGGTGGCGGTCACCTACAACCTGCCCTCGCTGGGCACGACGCAGCTCAAGTTCGACGGCAACATCCTGGTAGACATCTTCATGGGCCGCATCACCAAGTGGAACGATGCCAAGATCGCGGCGCTCAATCCGGGAGTGAAGCTGCCGGACACCGATCTGATTGTGGTGCACCGCTCCGACGGCTCCGGGACGACGTACGTGTTCACCGACTACCTCAACAAGTTCTCCCGGGAGTGGAAGGACAAGGTCGGCTACGCCACCTCGGTGAACTGGCCCGTAGGACTTGGCGGGAAGGGGAACGAAGGCGTGACTCAGCAGGTTAAACAGACCGAAGGCGCGCTGGGCTACGTCGAGCTGATCTATGCCATCTCGAACAAGCTCCCCTACGCCATGATCAAGAACGCCGCGGGGAACTTCGTTTCTCCGTCACTCGAAAGCGTCACCGCAGCGGCAGCCGGCACCAAGCTGGCGAAGGACACCGATTTCAGAGTCTCGGTCACCAATGCCCCGGGCGAGCAGGCTTACCCCATCTCGTCATTTACCTGGTTGCTGGTGAAGAAGGACAACAAGGATGCCGCCAAGGCCAAGCTGATCCGCGACTTTCTCGCTTGGATGATCACTCCCGAAGCACAGAAGATGGCGGCTGATCTGCAATACGCACCGCTGCCACAGCCGGTGGTGGCGCTGGTACAGGCTCGGCTTCCGACACTCAAGGCAGGAGGAAAGGCGATAGCGGTCCGGTGAACTGGGCTGCACCTTTGACGCTATGACTCGGTTCCTCTTCCGGCGTCTGGCGGTTGGCGTGGTCTTGGGAGGCCTCGCTTGTTCGCCGGCCGATCGTGGGCCGGCGAACACCCGGAAGAGTCCCTCTGGTACCGGGGCTGCGCTGACCGGGGCCGGCGCCACGTTCCCCAATCCGATCTACACCAAGTGGTTCGACGCCTATCAGAAGGAGACCGGCGTTCGAATCAATTACCAGTCGATCGGCTCCGGCGGCGGCATTCGCCAGTTCATCGAGGGTACGGTGGACTTCGGGGCCAGCGACGCTCCGATGACTGAGGAGCAGGTGAAAGCGGTCAACGGAAACGTGGTACATGTCCCCACGGTGCTTGGGGCGGTGGTCGCCACCTACAACGTCCCATCGGTGGGCAAGACGCCGCTCCGACTGGATGGCCCTACCTTGTCCGACATTTTCCTTGGGCGTATTTCGAAATGGAGCGATCGGCGCATCGCCTCGCTGAATCCCGGAGTCAATCTCCCCGACCAGGATATCATCGTCGTACATCGGTCCGATGGCTCAGGAACCACCTACATCTTTACCGACTACCTATCGCGGATCTCGGGTGAATGGAAGGGACATGTGGGGAAGGCCACATCGGTGCAGTGGCCCACCGGCCTGGGTGGCAAGGGGAACGAAGGCGTTACCCAGTTGGTGAAGCAGACGGACGGCGCCGTCGGGTACGTCGAGCTGATCTACGCGATCTCCAACAATCTCCCATACGCCTGGCTGAAGAACGCGGAGGGAGCGTTCGTCGAACCGACGCTCAAGAGCGTTTCGGCGGCGGCGGCAGGCGCCCAGCTCGGGGAGAACACCGACTTCCGAGTCTCCATCACCAACGCTCCCGGGAAGGAATCCTACCCCGTCTCTTCCTTCACCTGGCTGCTGGTTCAGAACCAGGCGAGGGACACCGTCAAGGCCAGGCTACTGCATAGCTTCCTGATCTGGATGCTAGCGCCCGGAGCTCAGCGTATGGCAGCCGATCTTCATTATGCTCCGTTGCCGGTGTCAGTTATCGAGTTGATTCAGAGACGGATCCAAACCCTTTAGCAGCCGAGTCGTGACGCTTCCGTTACACGACCGTGACTGCCCGCGAAAACCTCCACTCTAGAATCAGAGCATGACTGCCACCGAGGCACCGCCACGCGTCAGCTCCGCCCAGCCGGTTCCTCTGGAGCGGAAAAACTACGGCGACCGCACCTTCAAGTTTGTCCTTACCGCGGCCGCCGTTCTCATTCCGGTGCTGCTTGCGTTCATGATCTATGAGCTCTGGACCGGTGCGGAGCCCGCGATCCGGCGCTACGGCTTCGGCTTCGTGACCACCAGCACCTGGGACCCGGTGGCGGAGGAGTTCGGCGCGTTTCCGCTGATCTTCGGCACTCTGGTCTCCTCGCTCATCGCTCTGCTCATCGCGGTCCCGCTCTCCCTGGGGGTCGCGATCTACCTGACTGAATTCGCCCCCAAGGCAGTACGCCAGCCGGTCGCATTTATGATCGGGCTGCTCGCAGCGATACCGAGCGTCGTCTACGGACTCTGGGGAATCTTCGTGCTGGTCCCGGCTCTCCGCAGCACCGCCTTTCCGCTCCTTCGCAGCGCGCTCGGATTTCTCCCATTCTTCCAGGGTCCGATCTACGGTCCCTCGATGCTGGCCGCGGGGATCATTCTCGCCATCATGATCATGCCGTATGTGATGTCGGTAGCCCGCGAGGTACTGCTCGCTGTGCCCAACACCCAGCGAGAGGCCGCGCTGGCCCTCGGGGCGACTCGCTGGGAAGCGGTGACCACGGCGGTGGTACCCTACGCTCGCTCCGGACTCATCGGCGCCATCATCCTGGGACTGGGCCGCGCCCTGGGCGAGACGATGGCGGTCACCATGGTGATCGGAAACCGGCACGAGATTGCGGCTTCGCTTTTCGCTCCGGGGTACACCATGGCAGCCGCGATCGCCAACGAGTTTTCCGAAGCGGTGGGTGACCTGCATCTGGCAGCGTTGGCCTACGTCGCGTTCACGCTCTTTGTGGTCACCGTACTGGTCAACGCCTCAGCGCGGCTCCTGATCTGGCGGGTCGCCCGCGGTTCGGGCGCCGGGAGCAGCGCGCTGTGAGCTTGATGCCGACGATGAACCGGCGAGTGCTCCGGCGGGCTGTCAGCAACCTCATGGTCGGTCTCATGATCGGCGCCGTGATCGTGGCGCTGATCCCGCTGTTCTTCATTCTCCTGAACCTGGTGCTGAAGGGCGCCGGCAGTCTCTCACCTGAATTCTTCACTCGGACCCCGGCACCCGCAGGTGAGACCGGGGGCGGAGTCGCTCACGCGCTCGTCGGGACCCTGCTGATCGTTGGGATGGCCAGCCTCATCGGCCTGCCGATCGGCATAGGAGCCGGCGTTTACTGCGCCGAGTATCCGGCGAGCCGGCTTACCTGGATTACCCGGTTCGTGGCCGACGTCATGAACGGCACCCCGTCCATCGTCGTTGGCGTCTTTGCCTGGGCCTGGATTGTCGCCCGGCAGAAGCACTTTTCCGCTCTGGCCGGGAGCGTGGCGCTGGCACTGCTGATGATCCCGATGGTGCTGCGCACGACGGAAGAGATGATCAAGCTGGTGCCCAATTCGCTGCGTGAGGCTGCACTGGCGCTGGGATATCCGCGTTGGCGCACTAGTCTGTCGGTGGTGATTCGTACCACCCTGCCCGGCATTACCACGGGAGCCCTGCTGGCGACCGCACGGATCGCCGGGGAAACCGCACCACTCCTGTTCACGGCGCTGGGCAGCCAGTACCTGAGCTTCAACATCAATCAGCCGATGGCGGCACTGCCGCTCACCGTGTTCAACTACGCGACCGGCCCGTACGAGGAGTGGCATCGCTACGCCTGGGCGGCTGCACTGGTACTCATCCTCGTTGTGTTCGTGCTGAGTCTTGGTGCCCGGCTGGCGATCCACCGGCGGTCCACTCTCGGTGGCTGAGCTGACGCTGAGCCGAGCTTCGGAGCGGGTGAGCCCGGAGGTCGGCGCGACCTTCCGCATCGTCACTGACAAGCTCACGGCGATGTATGGCAAGTTCGCCGCGGTCAAAGGAGTGTCGCTCGGCTTCACGCCGAACCGAGTCCATGCGCTGATCGGTCCGTCGGGCTGCGGCAAGTCGACCTTCCTCCGGACGCTCAACCGAATGCATGAGCTGGTCGAAGGTGGCTGGATCACCGGACAGGTGCTGCTCGACGGGGAGGACATCTACGGCTCGAAAGTGAATGTGATGCAGCTGCGCCGCAGGGTCGGCATGGTGTTCCAGCGGCCGACGCCTTTTCCTACGATGTCGATCTACGACAACGTAGCCGCGGGGCTTCGCGTGGAACGGCGGATGCCAAGGCATGAACTGGATGGCGTGGTGGAACGGGCGCTCCGGGAAGCGGCGCTCTGGGAGGAGGTCAAGGACCGATTGAAGGGCAGTGCCATGGCATTGTCCGGTGGACAGCAGCAGCGGCTCTGCGTAGCGCGTACCATCGCGCCACGTCCGGAAGTCATCCTGCTGGACGAGCCCACCGCATCACTCGATCCGCAGGGCACCCAGCGGATCGAGGAGCTGCTGTTCGAGCTGAAGCGTGACTTCACGATCATCATTGTGACCCACAACATGCAGCAGGCGGCCCGGGTCTCCGACACCACGACCTTCTTCTATCTGGGTACCATGGTGGAGACCGGTCCGTCGCGGCAGATTTTCACTGCGCCCCGGAACGAGCAGACCGAGGCGTATATCACTGGACGATTCGGATGAACGCGACCCTACGGCCCCAGCCCATGACGTCAGTGCCCAAGGTGACTCTGGCTCCCCGCCCTCCCGCGGCTCGCCCGGCTGGACAGCAGAGCCCTGCCGTGGATGTGCGGTCATTCAGTTTCTTTTATGGTGGACGACAAGCGCTCCGTAATTTGAACTTCACGATCGAACGCAAGGCCGTCACGGCGATCATCGGCCCGTCGGGGTGCGGAAAATCCACCTTCCTCCGGTCGATCAATCGTCTCAACGATCTCATTCCCGGCGTTCGCCACCAGGGTGACATCCTGGTGGAAGGAACGTCCGTCTTCGGCCCCGGAACCGACCTGGTTTCGTTGCGGCAGCGGGTCGGCATGGTGTTTCAGCGGCCGAATCCCTTCCCCAAGACCGTGTTCGACAACGTCGCCTACGGGCCGGCCCTCAACGCGTTGGTGAGCCGCCGCGACCTCCCCGATGTGGTGGAGCGCTGTCTTCGGCAGGCAGGATTGTGGGACGAGGTCAAAGACCGTCTGGACGAGCCGGGGACCGGGCTTTCCGGAGGCCAGCAACAACGGCTCTGCATTGCTCGGGCTCTCGGCAACGAGCCTGAGGTCCTGCTGATGGACGAGCCCTGCTCCGCGCTCGATCCGATCGCCACCCAGCGGGTGGAGGAGCTGATCTTCGAGCTGAAGCAGCACTACACCATCGTGATCGTGACCCACAACATGCAACAGGCGGCTCGAGTCTCCGACTTCACCGGTTTCTTCCATCACGGAGAGCTCATCGAGTTTGACGAGACCGAGCGTCTCTTCACCAAGCCCGCCGACGAGCGGACGGAAGCTTATATCACCGGGAGATTTGGATGAGCGTGGACGTTCACCGCCATTTCCATGACGAGCTGAGCCACGTAAAAGTGCGGCTCCTGACCATGTCCGGTGAGGCGGAAGCGGCGCTGGGCCTGGCGGTTGAGGCGCTGCTGGAGCGGGATAGCGAGAAGGCCGAACGGGTCATTGCGGGTGACCGGGTGATCGACGCAATGGAGGTCGAGATCGAGGAGCAGTGCGTCAATCTGCTGGCCTTGCAGCAGCCGATGGCCCGCGACCTTCGCATGCTCACGTCGGCGCTCAAGATCGCCAACGATCTCGAGCGCGTCGGGGACCACGCAGTCAACATCGCGCAGTCCGCCGAACGACTGATTCAAACCCGACCGATCGCGCCGGAACCGGAGATCGTCGAGATGGCCCGGCTCGCGCGGGAAATGCTGTCCGACGCCCTGGAAGCCTTCATTCGGGGAGACGCGAGTGCCGGCCGGGAAGTCTGCCTCCGCGATGACAAAGTCGACGCGCTCCACAGCTCGGTGTTCCGGATCCTGCTCACCCACATGATGGAGGATCCCCATACCATCGGCGCCGGAATGGAGCTGTTCCTGGTCAGCCGTAACCTCGAGCGAGTGGCCGATCTTGCGACCAACATCGGAGAAGATGTGGTCTTCCTGGTCGAGGGTCGCTCGATCAAGCACCATGCCGAAGATCGCGGCGAGGAGAGAGAACGTCCGGCACGGACGGGTCGTTGACCGATTGTCACCGCGCCTCGCAGCCATCGACGTAGGCTCCAACACCATCCTCCTTCTTGTCGCCGAGCACAATCCTTCCTCCGGTATCACGATCGTCGATGAGGCCGAGGATCAGCCGCGACTCGGCGCTGGACTCGGCACCACGGGGCGGCTCAGCGAGGCGGCCATCGAACGGGCGCTCCTGAGCCTGACTCGAATGCGCGATCAGGCGCTGCGCCTGGGAGCCGAGCGGATCACGGCAGTTGCCACCGCCGCCGTCCGCGAGGCGGCGAACGGGGCGGAGTTCGTGGAGCGTGCCCGTCGCGAAGGCATTCCTGTCCGGGTGATCTCGCCGGATGCCGAGGCGGACCTGGCGTACCGGTCCGCAGCCTATCACTTCCCCGGCCTTGGCCCCACTCTCGTGGTCGACATCGGTGGAGGCAGTATGGAACTCATCGGTGCCATCGGTGACGAGATCAAGCTGACAACGTCACTCCCACTCGGCGCGGTTCGGTTGACCGAGATGGGCCTGCCTCTCCCCAAGCTCCGTGAGCACATCCGCCATCAGTTGCATCGTGCCGTCGACGAGAGCGCCTGGAAAAACGCGAGGGTAATCGGTTCCGGCGGGACCTTCGCCAACCTCGCAAGCATAGTGCAGGCCAGACGTGGGAATCAGAATGTGGGTTCAATACAGGGAGTACGAGTGACCGCTGGGGAGCTTGAGCAAATGCTTGCCGCGCTCGAGCGAATGAGGCCTGAGCAGCGCCGTGAAGTACCGGGCCTTCGCCCCGAGCGGGCCGATATCATCGTAGCGGGGCTTGCCGCCGCCGCCGAGCTGCTTCAGCTGCTGAATGCCGCCGACGTGGCAGTGAACCGCTATGGCCTGAGAGAGGGTCTTCTGCTGGAGATGGTTGGCTGACCGGCCTCACTCGCCGTAGGGTATCCAGATGTTTTTCACCTGGGTGGCGTGCTCCAGAAACTCCTCGCCAGCGCTGACGCCGGCATCAGTCCAATCACGAGCCACCCCGTAATCCACCCAGGTGCGCTTCATGTTCCCGGTAGAGAGCCGTTCAACTTCCGCCGACAGCTCGGCGCTCCCAAAATACCAGAGCCCCTCCACATCGTCGTGGGCGGCGAGGATGCGGACCAGCTCCTCCGGGGCACCGGTCACTATGTTGATCACTCCGTCGGGCAGGTCGGAGGTGTCGAGCACCTGATAAAAATCGGTCGCCGCCAGCGGATTTACGGCCGAGGGCACAACCACGACCGAGTTCCCCATGGCGACGGCCGGTAGTGCGGTCGACACGAAGCCGAGCAGCGGCGACTCTTGGGGAGATACGATCCCGATCACGCCGAGCGGCTCCGGCATGGCAAGTGTCACGTTGCGGTAGGGTGTGTGGTGAACCGCTCCGTCGTACTTGTCCGCCCACGCGGCGTAGGTGTAGATCCGTTCGATAGTGAGCGCGACTTCTCGGTGGGCCGCACCGGCATCGCCTGACACTGCAGCCAGGCGGGCGCTGAACTCCTCGTTCCTTGCCGCAAGATTCTCGGCCAAGTAGTAAAGCACCTGCGCTCGTCCATGCGCCGTCGTTCGCGACCAGCCCGCCGCCTTGTGCGCGGCCTCGACCGCGTTTCGGATATCCTTTCGGTTGCCTTGACCCACCTCTCCAATCCGATGTCCGGCAGCATCTAACACCGGCAAACTGTATCCGGAATCGGGGCGGGCTTGTTTGCCCCCAATGTAGAGTTTGGGGGTACGGTCTATTGGTGGCAGGGCGGAACGTGAGGACCGTGAGGAACGTGAGGAAGCGGCGGAAGCTATCCGCGACCTCGCATTGCCTTTCGCCGACCGCAGGTTGGGTCCGCCTTTTCCGCTTCTTCCGCTCTCCTTCCCTGCTGCCCCGCTGCCCCGCTGTCCCGCCCACTTCACATACTCCCTCAACCCCTCTCTTCCGCCCTCTCGCCCGAAGCCACTCTCCCGGTAGCCACCGAAGCCGCTGGCGGCATCGAATACGTTGGTGCAGTTGATCCACACTGTGCCGGCCTTGACCATGGGTGCGACATCCAGGGCCAGGTTGATGTTCTCCGTCCAAACACTCGCCGCTAGCCCGTACCTGGTGTTGTTAGCCAGCTCGACCGCTTCCACGGGCGTTCGGAAGGTCATCAGCACCACGACTGGCCCGAAGATCTCCACCTGCGCGATGGTGGCCGCGGGGGACACCTCCGTGAATAAGGTCGGCGGGAAAAACCAGCCATCGCGGGGACAGCTCCACGACGGCTGCCACAGTCTGGCACCTTCCTCCTCTCCCTGGCGGACGAGCCCCTGGATTTTTTCCAGCTGCACCGGAGCGATAATCGCCCCCATGTCCACCGCCTTGTCCAGCGGCTCGCCGACGCGGAGTGTTTCCATCCGTGCCTTGAGCTTTGTCACCAGGCGATCGGCAACGCCCTCCTGCGCCAATATCCGAGAGCCGGCGCAGCAGACCTGGCCTTGGTTGAACCAGATCGCGTCCACCACGCCCTCGACGACGCTGTCGAGGTCGGCATCGGGGAAGACGATGAAGGGTGATTTACCTCCCAGCTCCAAGGACAGCTTCTTACCAGTACCGGCGGTAGCGGCGCGAATCAGGCGGCCTACCTCGGTCGATCCGGTGAAGGCGATCTTGTCCACTGCCGGATGCTTTACTAACGCTTCACCGGTGCGTCCGTCCCCGGTGATGATGTTGACGACGCCGGCAGGCAGGCCGATCTCCTGGCAGAGCTCCGCAAACCGAAGGGCCGTGAGCGAGGTGAACTCGGCCGGCTTGAGGACCACCGTGTTTCCCATGGCTAGAGCCGGCGCGATCTTCCAGGCGAGCATGAGGAGCGGAAAATTCCAGGGAATGATCTGCCCGACCACGCCGAGAGGCATGCGGTCCGGCAGCTCCCGCTCCATGAGCTGGGCCCACCCGGCATGATGGTAGAAGTGCCGGGCGACGAGGGGAACATCGATGTCGCGCGATTCCCGTATCGGTTTGCCATTGTCCAGCGATTCGAGGACCGCAAGGAAGCGGTGGTGCTTCTGGATCTGGCGAGCGAGCGCGTACAGGTACCTCGCCCGCCCATGTCCCCCGAGCGTCCACCAGCCGTTCTGGGCAGCGCGAGCAGCCCGAACGGCCCGATCGACTGCCGCGGCACTCGCCTGGGTGAGCCGCGCCAGCGCCTTCCCATTCGCCGGATTGAGCGTCTCGAACGTTTCGGCTCCCGGCGCTGTCCATTCTCCGCCTATAAACAGCCCGAACTCCCGACCGTGCTGCTCCAGCCAAGCTTGTGCCGGAGCCGCCGACTCGGGTGCCGGACCGTAGGACATCGTCTGGAAAATCTCAGGAACCGATGCCATAAAGCCTCGAGGTTGCCATCCTGACAGGTGTGCTCAAGTTGTCGGATGGCGATGCGCAGCCGAGTACCGCCCCGTGACGAAATGCTCCAGTTGACGCTCAATGTCCGAGAGCAGCGCGCTCGCGCCGATGCGAAACAGGTCGGGGCGCAGCCAGCGGTCCCCTAACTCCTCTTTTATGAGCGCAAGCCAGTCCAAAGCATCGCGCGCAGCGCGGATCCCGCCGGCAGCCTTGAGACCAACGATCTGACCGCTCCGCTCCTGGTACTCTCGAATCGCTCGCGCCATCACCAGGCCCACGGGGAGCGTCGCGTTCACGCTTTCCTTACCGGTGGACGTCTTCACGAAGTCGGCTCCGCCCATCATGCAGACCAGGCTGGCGCGAGCGACATTCCGTAGCGTTCCCAGCTCCCCGGTCGCGAGAATGGTCTTGATGTGTGCATCACCGCAGGCGTCTCGCATCGCCCGGACCTCGTCGTACAGAGCGCTCCAGTTCTCGGTCAGCACATGAGCCCGGGTGATCACCACATCGATCTCTTCGGCGCCGGCAGCGACCGAGGCCCGGATTTCCGCAATGCGCTGCTCGAAGGGTGAGAGCCCGGCAGGGAAACCGGTGGAAACGGCGGCCACTGGAATGCCGGATCCTTCGAGAGCCTCGATCGCTGTCTCGATGAATCGATGGTAGACGCAAACAGCGGCCACCTTGATGCGGAGCTTGCTGGCGTGCATCGCTTCGAGCAAGTCGGCGCGCACCGGGCGGCGTGCCTTGTCACAGAGCCGCCGGATCCGGCCCGGAGTGTCGTCCCCCGACAGGCTGGTCAGATCGAGCAGCGTCACAGCACGCAGCAACCAGGCGGCCTGCCACTCCTTCTTCACCGTGCGCCGGGCTCGCAGCGTCGCCGTGCGTCTTTCGATCGCGCTGCGGTTCACCCGGACCTCTTCGACCCAGTCGAGCTCGAGGGGTGTTCCGGGGTTCCGCGGCGCGACAGGAATGTCGAGCGGCGCGTCGGTCGACGGCGAGACGACGCTGCGAGGAGGAGTCTCAGGCATACTGAGAGAAGTTACCTCGGCTCACCGCTCCTGGTATCCCAGGCGGTCCGTGGTCCGAGCCAAGGCCCGGTGCTTGGCCACCAACTCGGGATCTCGGAAGACGTGGATCAGGATGGCTCCTGCGATGAAACCACCGGCATGAGCCCAGAAAGCCACGCCTCCTCCCTCGCCGCTGGCAAGCCCGCCCCCAACGAGTTGCAGCAGGAACCAGTAGCCGAGCATCAGGTAGGCGGGCACAACAATTCGGGTGATGAAAATCCCCAGGATGACAAGCATGTGGACCCGGACCCGGGGGTAGAGCACTACATATGCCCCCATGACTCCACTGATCGCCCCGGAAGCCCCGACCATTGGGATCGCGCTTGCGGGGTTGACCAATGTCTGGGTGGCGGCCGCAGCGAGCCCGCAGAGGATATAAAAAAGGAGGTAGCGAAAGTGACCCATCGAGTCCTCGACGTTGTTACCGAAGACCCAGAGGAACCACATGTTCCCGATCAAGTGGAACCAGCCGCCATGGAGGAACATCGAGGTGAGCGGGGTGAACCAGCTCCGCTCGCCGGTGATCACGCAGGCCGTGGTCCGACTCATCGGGATGCTCATCCCCTCGGGGAGGCGGCCCAGGTATTCGCCCGGAATAAGGCCGAGCTCGCAGACCGACCGTGATAGGCTCGGTTCCGCTCCCATCCCCTGTACCACGACCCAGACCACGATGTTCACTCCGATCAGGAGCAGCGTGGCGATCGGGGCAGCGAGGGTCGGGTTATCGTCCCGGTAAGGGAACATGGCTCAATATAGTTGAGCCGGAATTACTACTCGGAAGGAGCCTCGGTGTTAACCAGCTCAGGCTTGCGCACCGGGGGACGTCTGATCTCCTGATCCAGTGAAGCGCGATCGTGCTTGTCAAAGGGCTCAAGAGTGATGGGCTGTCCAGTGTCGGCCGACCGATAAATGGCCCTGATCACCCGTACGTCGGCCAGTCCTTCATAACCCGAGGGCTCAGGAGTGGCGCCGGTCAGGATGCACTCCGAGAAATGGATCAGCTCGGGCGCGAATTGATCGCGCTTGGGGAAGGTCCGTTCGCGGCTCCGGCCATTGATGGTAGTCCTTTGCTTCAGCTCACCGGCGTACTCGTACGCAGGATCCATGACCAAGTCCCCCTTGGTACCCACGACCCGGTACATGGACACGTCGGTTGCGCCGAAGCTGCAGGTGAAGCTCGCCAGCCGCTCCCGGCCGGGAAAACGGAGTATGGCGCTCGTCGTCTCCTCACACTCGAGGAACCGCCGATCGCCGCTGTTCGCGCTGAAGCCCATGACCTCCATCGGCTCGGCCCCGAAGAGGTTGCGCACCACGTTGATGCAGTAGACCCCGATGTCGTACAGGGTGCCGCCGCCCAGCTCTCTCGGGTTGAGTCGGATATCGCCTTCCTTCACTGTCATGGTGAAGACCGAATCGAAGAGCCGCGGGTCTCCAAGGCGACCTCCCTGGACCAAGTCGATCGCTTTGAGGTTGGCTTCTTCGAAGTGGAGCCGGTACGCCACCATCAGCTTCACGTTGTTCTCTTCTGCCGTCCGTATCATGGAAAGGCAGTCCTCTTCGGTGACCGCCATCGGCTTCTCGCAAAGGACGTGGACCCCCGCGCGGGCGGCCCTCTCGCCGTACTCCCGATGCAGGTGGTTGGGCAGCGCGATATACACGGCATCCACCAGCCCGCTCCGCAGACCCTCTTCCAGCTGAGCGTAAGTGAACTGTGCCTTGACCTTATACTTGCGGCCCAGCTTCTCCAGCTTTTCGGGATCGTCCGAAACCAGTGCGGCTAGCTCCGAGTTTTGAGCGTGGGCGAAAGCCGGTAACACTGCGACCTGGGCGATGTGACCCAAGCCGACGACAGCATATCGGATTTTCTGGGGACCTTGGGGGAGCTTGCGGGGCATGATGTACTTAGAGGCTATTGGCCATGGACTCTACGGGGGGCCCATGGCCAATAGCTTCCCTTTACAACGCGCGTCTGCCCTGGATCAACTGCATGACCGCCATGATCACGGCGATGACCAGGAGTACGTGGATGAAACCCCCGAGAGTGTAAGAGGTGACGACCCCTAGCAGCCAAAGCACCAGGAGTATCACGAAGATCGTCCACAGCATGGCTACCTCCCTCACGTTCCGGTGATCCCGAAATGACCCACAGTGGTGCCCCGCTGTCCGAGGCGCTCTCAAGCTTAGGACCCTCGCCTATGAAGCGTCGTGAGCCATGTCACGGCTCCACTTACAGGTTGATGCGCCAAAAAGGCAGCTTTGGGCGGTACGGCCCTTGCTCAGCCCCTCGTCGGACCCCAGCGGATGTCGCCATTTCGACCATCCGCGACAACTCAGTGGAGGGAATGGAGTCGACATGGCTTCGAAAATCATTGGAATCGATCTGGGGACGACCAACTCGGTCGTAGCCGTCATGGAGGGCGGGGACCCCGTCGTCATCCCCAATGCAGAGGGCGGGCGCACTACTCCGTCAGTCGTTGCGTTCACTAAGGACGGCGAGCGGCTGGTCGGCCAAGTCGCCAAACGGCAGGCCGTCACCAACCCGAAGCAGACCATCTTCTCGATCAAGCGGTTGATGGGCCGCCGCTTCAGCGAGGTTCAAGACGAAATCAAGCGGCTGCCCTACAAAGTCGTTCAAGGGCCCAACGGGCTAGCGGCAGTCGAGATTCAGGGCAAGGTCTACACCCCTCCCGAGATCTCGGCCATGATCCTTCAGAAAATGAAGCAGACCGCTGAGGACTACCTGGGCTACACCGTGGATAAGGCGGTTATTACCGTCCCTGCCTACTTCAATGACGCCCAGCGTCAGGCCACCAAGGATGCCGGCAAGATCGCGGGGATGGATGTGGTCCGGATCATCAACGAGCCGACTGCATCTGCCCTGGCCTACGGCTTGGACAAGAAGAAGGAAGAGAAAGTCGCCGTCTACGACCTGGGCGGAGGTACCTACGATATCTCCGTGCTGGAGTTGGCTGAAGGGGTATTCGAGGTCAAGAGCACCAACGGCGATACCCACCTGGGTGGCGATGACTTCGACCAGCGGTTGATCGAGTGGTTGGTGGCGGAGTTCAAGCGGGACCAGGGGATCGACCTGTCGAAGGATCCGATGGCGCTCCAGCGCCTGAAGGAGGCTGCTGAGAAGGCCAAGATGGAGCTTTCCAGCGTCACCCAGACCGACATCAACCTGCCGTTCATCACGGCCGACCAGTCGGGGCCCAAGCACCTCAACATTGCCCTGACCCGCGCCAAGTTTGAGCAACTGGTCGACGACCTGGTGCAACGGACCATTCCGCCGATGCAGCAGGCTCTGAAGGATGCCAGCCTGGACCCCAAGCGAGTGGATGAGGTGATCTTGGTCGGTGGCCAGACCCGGATGCCCAAGGTACAGGAGATCGTCAAGAGCTTCTTCGGGAAGGAGCCGCACAAGGGCGTAAACCCGGATGAAGTCGTGGCCATTGGCGCAGCGATCCAGGGCGGCGTGCTGGGCGGAGAGGTAAAGGATGTGCTCCTGCTGGACGTGACACCGCTTTCACTCGGCATCGAGACCCTTGGTGGGGTCACGACCGTGCTGATTACCCGGAATACCACTATCCCCACAAAGAAGTCGGAAACGTTCTCCACTGCGGAGGACAACCAGACGACGGTGGAGATCCACGTGCTGCAGGGCGAGCGCCAGATGGCGATGGACAACCGAACCATCGGCAAGTTCCAGCTCACCGGCATTCCGCCGGCACCGCGGGGCATGCCGCAGGTCGAGGTAACCTTCGACATCGACGCGAACGGGATACTGCACGTGTCGGCCAAGGATAAGACGACCGGCAAGGAACAGAAGATCCGGATCGAAGCCTCGAGTGGTCTCAGCGAGACCGAAATCGATCGGATGGTCAAGGCGGCCGAGCAGCACGCGCAAGAGGATCAGGCCCGCCGGGAGCAGATCGAGGCTCGGAACCAGCTCGACAGCCTCGTGTACCGGGTCGAGAAGGACAGCAAGGAATGGGCGGACCGGCTACCCCCGGATGCCAAGTCGCGGCTCGATGCGGCACTCGAGGGTGGGCGGCAGGCGCTCAGGACCGGAGACGTCGACGGTATCCGGCGGGCTCTGGATGAGCTGAACCAGGCGTATTCCGCCGCAGGGGCGTCACTGTACCAGACTGCCGGCGCCGGCCAACCGGGCGGCGGCCCCACCGAAGGTGGTGGCGGCGGCGAACCGGGACAGCCCCAGGGCGGGGGTAAGACCGGGGGTTCCCAGGACGACGTGGTCGAGGCCGACTACGAAATCGTCGACGATAAGAAGTGAGCGGCGGGCACCTCCGCCAACCCCGAGGGTAAAGTGCCCGAAGGGCCGAGCTCAAGCAGAGGGGTCAGTTCTCTGGCCCCTCGTTTGCTTTGGGGTCCCCTGTGCCGAAACTCACCAATGCGCCTGCCGGTACTGTTAAATTGATCCTAGTGCAGCACGTTCCCAACGCCTCTCGAAGGACCTTCGATGTCCGCAAGATCATTGAATTGGCTGAAGTTTGGCGGATTGGTCGCCCTGGCATTCGCCCTGGGGCTGCTCTTTGCCGGTCTGCTGGACTTGCCCAGCCGCTCATCGGCGCAAGAGCAGAATCGTCGGGGCACGGCGATCGCGCAGGTCCCGGCGCCGTCGATCCCCGCGGCGCGTCCCCTCCAGGAGCTGAGTGAGGCCTTTGCCGCCGTTGCCGAGCACGTCAAACCCACGGTGGTCTACATCCGTTCGCAGCGCACCGAGCAAACCACCCGGCAACGAGTGCCGCCTGGCATGGAGCGGTTCTTTCCCCGCTTCCACCAGCAACCCGACATCGAGCAGGGGAGCGGCTCTGGATTCGTCATCTCAGCCGATGGCTACATCCTCACCAACAATCACGTGGTTGAGGGAGCGGAGCAGGTCACTGTCCGGCTCCTGGATCGTCGTGAGTTCAAGGCCAAGGTGATCGGGACCGACGCCAACACCGACGTGGCCGTTCTCAAGATTGATGCGAAGGGTCTGCAGCCGGTAGCGCTGGGGAACAGTGACGATGCGCGGGTGGGAGAATGGGTGCTCGCAATTGGGAATCCGCTGGGGGAGGGGCTCACCTTCACCGTGACGTCGGGGATCGTGAGCGCTAAGGGTCGTGCCCTCCAGGGTTTGCCTGGTCGGGGGCAAGGAAGCATCCAGGACTTCATTCAGACCGATGCTGCCATCAATCCGGGTAACTCCGGAGGTCCTCTTGTGAGCGTCCGGGGCGAGGTCATCGGGATCAACTCCGCCATCGCCAGCGAGACCGGCTTCTACTCCGGCTACGGGTTCGCCATCCCGATTAATCTCGCCCGGACCGTTATGAACCAGCTGATCGAGACCGGCTCGGTCCATCGCGCCGCATTGGGTGTCTCCATCGATAACGTCACGCTGAATGACGCGGCGTACGTCGGCCTCCCCGAGATTCGCGGGGTGGTGGTGAAGGACATTCCGAGCGACGACTCGCCCGCCAAAGCAGCGGGGATCGAGCCGGGCGACGTCATTATCGCAGTGGACGGGAAGCCGGTGGAGCGGGTAGGCCAGCTCCAGCAGGTGATCGGGTTCCGGAAGCCGGGAGATGTGGTCAAAGTGGAGATCGCCCGGAAGGGCGGGGTGCGGAAAACGTTCAATGTGAAGCTCCAGGCTCTCAACGACCAGCCGCAACTCGCCGCGGCGGATCAGAGGGACTCCGACGAAGCCGGGGACACCGGCACCGCGATGAACCGGTTGGGAATCAGCGTGGAGCCGGTAACCCCCGAAGTGGCCCAACAGCTCCAGTTGCCCAACAACATGCGGGGACTCATCGTGACCGATGTGACCCCGGGAGGGCCTTCCTGGGAGACCTTGCTGGACGATCCCCAGCGGAACGGTCCGGACATCATTCTTTCTGTTGAAGGGAAGCCGGTGAAGACCGAGGCCGACCTGCGCAACGCGCTCAAGTCCGAGAAGCCGGGCAGCATCGTCACCCTAGGCATCTATAACCCACGAGCCCAGGGGCGGCGGGTAGAACGAATTCGGCTGGGGGATAAGTAGGGCGGAACGACTGAACGAGGAGTAATGAGCTAAGCCCTCTGGCGTTTGCTAGGGGGCTTTCTCGCGTCAGTGGATCCCCTCCCACGTTCCCCACGTTCCCCACGTTCCCCACGTTCCCCACGTTCCCCAGCCTGACTAACTTGGGGCATGACGCTTAAGGGCATGATCCTCGATATCGACGGAACTCTGGTCGACACCAATGCAGCACACGTTGAAGCGTGGCGCAGGGCCTTCGCGAGGTTGGGGTACGACGTTCCCACCGACCGCATCATCCCCGAGATCGGGAAAGGCGGAGACCAGCTGGTACCTTCGGTGCTGGGTGAGGATGTAGAGAAGCGTCAGGGCGACGTCCTCCGCCGGCTGCAAAAGGAAGAGTTCCTGGCGCTCGCCGCCACCCAGCGCTTCCGCGTCTTCCCCGGCACTGAGGAGATCTTCCCGGCACTCAGGGCGCGGGATATTAGAACAGCGCTCGCCACTTCCAGCGACGACAAGAACCTCGATGCCACCCTCGCCAGTTCCGGCGTGGACCTGCGCCGGCTGGCGGATGTGGTAGTGACCAGGACCGAAGGCGAACGCAGCAAGCCGGCTCCCGATCTCGTCGTCGATGCCGTTGAGAAGATCGGCCTTTCGGCGACAGAGTGCGCCATGGTAGGAGATACTATTTACGATGGCCAGGCCTGTAGTCGCGCCGGGGTCGTGTTCCTCGGCGTGCTGTCCGGGGGCACGCCTGAGTCGGCGTTGCGGGTGGCGGGCGCCCAAGAGGTATGGGAAGATGTCGGGCACCTGCTCGCCGACCTTGACCGAGCGATCGAGATTGCCTCCCTTCACCCCGCTGCCCATCGATAGCGCCCTATTCCCAGTCAGGAGCTCCCCAATGACGACCAGTGAAGAAACTGATTGGATGAACCATCCGGCGATCCGTGCGCTGGTGGATCAGGCCAATAATCTGGCGTTGGAGGAGCGGATCACTCTGGTGAAGGGGTTGATTCCGGCGATCGCCGACGCCCTGTCGGAGAACGAGTACGAGCAGTTCGTTAAATTCGTCCGCCTGAAAGGCGAGCGATATCACGAGGCCAAGTCCCACCCCGGAACCGGTCGCGCCGAGCGCCATACGCCTGGTGAGCGGGAGCTGGAGGGGAGATAGGCGGCGCAGCGGGGCAAACCTTGTCACCCCTTCACGACGTTCAGGGCAGACTCTGAGCGCAGCGAAGGGGGCCGAAGCCCACTCTCGGGCTCGCTGCCGGAGAAGTCGCATGACCAGTTGGATGACCTGGACCGTGGCGGCTGGACTGGGCTTCGCGCTGGCGGCGTGTGACCGTGAGCCACGCCAGGCAGCGGCAGCACCTTCCAAGACCGACTCACCGATCGAGAAGAAGTTGGCACAGTACACCTCGGTTCCACTGACCACCGATCTTTCTAAGCTGAGTGATCACGAGCGAGGGATGATCCCTCTTCTGGTCGATGCCGCCCGTGCCATGGATGCGATCTTTTGGCGCCAAGCCTACGGAGACCGCGATTCACTCCTGCGGGGCATCACCGAGCCCGCTCTCCAGCGATATATGGAGATCAATTACGGTCCCTGGGACCGTCTCGACAACAACGCTCCCTTCATCGAAGGCGTCGGCGCCAAGCCGCCAGGTGCTGGGTTCTATCCCCGCGAGATGTCCAAGGAGGAGTTCGACTCGGCTGCAAAGAAGGAACGGTCGGCGGGAGGCCTCCGCAGCCAGTACACCATGGTACGTCGCGACCCGTCGGGTAACCTGACTGCCGTGCCCTACCACGAGGCGTTCCGGCAACAGATCCAAACCGCGGCCGGCAAACTTCGGGAAGCAGCCAAGCTCGCCGACGACGCTGGACTTCGCCACTATCTCGAGCTGCGAGCCCGCGCCCTCGAGACCGACCAGTATCAGCCCAGCGACCTCGCGTGGCTCGACATGAAGCACAACACCATCGACCTGGTGATCGGCCCGATCGAGAATTACGAGGACGCGCTGTTTGGACTCAAAGCTGCCCATGAGGCGTTTGTGCTGGTCAAGGACCGCGAGTGGAGCGCCCGACTTGCCCGTTACGCCGCCATGCTACCGGGTCTTCAGCGGGAGCTGCCGGTGCCGGCTGCATATAAGAGAGAGCGACCCGGAACCGATTCCGATCTGAACGCCTACGATGCGGTGTATTACGCCGGGGATGCCAACGCCGGTTCCAAGACGATCGCCATCAACTTGCCGAACGACGAGCGGGTTCAGCTCCGAAAAGGTACCCGGCGATTGCAGCTCAAGAACTCTATGCAGGCCAAGTTCGAGAAGATTCTCCGTCCCATTGCGGACGAGCTGATCGTGGAGGACCAACGTAATCACATTACGTTCGACGCCTTCTTCTCCAACGTGATGTTCCATGAGGTGGCCCACGGGCTGGGCATCAAGAACACCATCAACGGTAAGGGGACCGTCAGGGAGGCATTGAAGGAGCAGCACGGCGCGCTGGAGGAGGGGAAGGCCGACATCCTCGGACTGTACATGATTACCAAGCTCCACCAGCGCGGCGAGCTGCAGGGGCAGAGCCTCAACGACAATTACATAACTTTTCTGGCCAGCATCTTTCGCTCGATACGATTCGGAGCCTCTAACGCCCACGGAAAAGCCAACGCCGCCCAGTTCTCCTTCTTTCAGGAGCGGGGTGCCTTTGCCCGGGATTCCGCGAGCGGGCGATATCGGGTGAACCTTGCCAAGATGCAAGCTGCCGTCGACGCTCTGGCAGGGCAGATCCTGCGTTTCCAGGGCGATGGTGACTACGCCGGAGTGAACCGCTTCCTAGTTGAGCGGGGCAAGCTCTCCCCTACCCTGCAGCAGGATCTCGCACGCCTGAGCACGAAAGGCATTCCGATAGACATCGTCTTCGATCAGGGCGGTGAGCAACTGAGATGATCGTGCTGAGCTCGGGAGATTCCCCTATCCAGCCCGAGGTCCGGGTGCGGAGCGTCCGGCGTCGACGGAGTGAGCCGCCCCCACCAGTATCGCCACCCCCACCCAATATCCGAAGCTGGATGATCTACCTCGGCCTCACCGCACTGGTTGCGGTCCTCATGCTGGACGGCGTCTTGAGACACCGGCCGCAACGGGCATTGGCCACGTACTCGCAGACGACGGAGGTTCGATCGTCGGTCGCGGAAGTGGCGGACTCGCTTCAGGTCATTGTCAGCTGGGACCTGACCCTTTCGGGGCCGGGCGGCCGACCCGACTCGATTCGGGTAAAGGTGAGAGCCGAGCCTCGCCAGGATAGTCTGCTGTCGAGGCAGTCTTCCAGTCAGCTGGCAGACACCTTGTACCTCGCCGCTCCCGGGCGAGGGCAGACACTCCGCGGCGTCTCCTGCGCCGCGGCGGAGCATCTGGGACAGCCGCTGGAGGAAAGCTGCACGCCCTGGCAGTACATCCGGCCGAACGTCGTGGCACAAGCATCCCCGGATCAGCCGGCCGCACCGACTCAAATTGTGATAAAGCCGAGCGGCCTCCAGGTCGACCCCGATGTCGATGGAAGATGCGCGGCGTGGCAAGCCAATCACCCCACGGCTTCGGTGTGGATCGCGGTCAACCAGAAGGCAGTCCCAGAATGCACCGGGCCAAACCGGAAACCGACTGTGGCTCAGTTCTGTGCGTTCGTGGTGCTGCCGGACGGACGACGGCTGAAGACGGCGAACTCGGCCAATAACAGTTACTGCGAGGGGCTTTTCGTGGAGTGGACCCGCGAACGAATTTCCTGAGCCTGATCCCGTTTGGTATCGGTGACGTCCCGCTGAGTGCCCCACGCCCCCACCAACTGACCCCGCTCGAAGATTCCGACCAGGTTGTTGACGAAATATTTCGTGTGACCGTAGCGGTCGATCTCCTGTGAGTTTGCATCCTCCAGCCGGTAGCCGCTTCGGATGAAGCTGCGCAGGTAAGCGACATTCTCCGGGTTGGAAGGACTAAGAAACACCACCAGCCGAGTCCCGACCACATCGGCTGCGGTTCGGAAGCCGTACATCCGGGCAAAGGCATCGTTGCATTCGGCCAACACCGAGTAGAGATACAGATGCTCGATCTGCTCGTCTTCGGGCAGCGTGATGTCCAACGGCTGATCGTGGTGAAAGCGCCAGGTCGCCTCGGTGGTTACTTCCTTGAGGGGCGGAGTGGCGGCGGCCGCCGCTCGCGCCTTGGCGGACTTGCTCTCGAATGGACGCCCACTGAAAGGTGAAACCGGGACTGTTTCATTCTGGTCCTGCCTACCGGTGGCGCGTTGAGGCACGATCACAGCCCGCCGAAACACCTCGCATACCGCACCGAGGAGTGCGCCGACCGCGAGGACTACCGGATCCCGAGATATGATTGCCGACAGAGCCAAGGCAAACACTCCGGGACCCACTCCTCCGAACAGAAATCCGACTGCGACGGCGACCAGCAAGGCAGGCGCACCATCCCTCGCGATGTCCAGCGATTTGAGGGCCAGCATCATCAGAGCGGCAATGCCCACGGCGGCCGCGGCGATGCCATAGCGCATGAGTCCCGATGAAGGGAGCCAGGCTGAAGGGGATCTGGGGCGGGTGGGTGTCACGAGAGGTCTAGTCCTGGTGCGGTATGAGTTGAAGGTATGGTGCCGCGCTTGAGGGCACAACAGAGAGGGATGCGTCAGTCTCGGCGCCAGTCGCACAAAGCCGGAGGGAGCTGAGCTCCCTCCGGCATTTGTGACATCGGACGACAATGAGGTGTCAAACTCGCGACAGACGCCGCTCCGGCCCGCTGTAGGTCGAGTCGTGCCGATAGCGCCGCTCGTTGCCTCGCCACGCTTCGCTGTCGCCGCGAACTTCCGCCTTGGTTCTGCTGCGGCCCACGGATCCCAGATCGGCGCCGCTCTCGAACAGGCAGTCGCGCGCCTCCTCCGCCCGGTTGCCCGCGTCCACCGTCACCAGGGTCCCGCCCGCACGGAAGCCCTCGTCGAAGTGCCGGGCGTCTTCCTCCGGAACACCCATGCCAGCCAGGGCGCCGAGGAGACCTCCAGCCGCCGCGCCGATGCCGGCCCCGGCCAGCGTTGAAGCCAGAGTTCCACCCGCGATGATGGGTCCAACGCCAGGAATCGCCAAGGCGCCGACTCCGGCCAGAAGCCCAATTACCCCACCCAGCACTCCACCCCCAATAGCGCCGGTAGCAGCGCCCTCAGCGGCCTGGGTACCGGTTCCCTCAATCAGGTCGCCCTGCTGTTGCCGGTCCTTGATGGCCACACCGATCTGGCTCTCGGAGAAGCCCTCTTCCTTCAGACGCCGAATCGCTCGCTCTGCATCCACCTGATTGTGGAAGAGTCCCACTACCGTCGCACGGGCGGTGGAATCAGTAGGGTTTCGTTTACTCATGGTCAAGCTCCTTAAATCATCAGCTAGAAGATGTTTTGCGCCGTGCAGGCACGCGGATGAGGAACCTACCCGCTGTGATTAGAGGATGAGGTGACGAGTCTCACTGATTTTCGATTATCTTGCCAGCACGCGAACGTGGCGGAACTGGCAGACGCGCAGGACTTAGGATCCTGTCCCGAAAGGGGTGCGGGTTCAACTCCCGCCGTTCGCATCTCCCTTCTAATTCATCCCTTACATCCTCATCCCGCTTAGCAGCGCGCGGCGACGCGGGCGCTGGCCCAGCTCGATACGGTGCTTCGGGGTCCTTCTAGGATGAATCCGGGGCGGCTTCGGCAGGACTTCGACTACGCGCCGCTCCGGAGGGACCCCCGCTTCGAGCGGCTGCTGGCGAGGTACGAGGTCATGGCGCCTGTTTCGTCTTCGGACTGAAGCGTCCGCAAAGGCGGGCTGATGAGGCGCTGACGCTCGATCTTCCCGCTCCTGATCCCGAGCCTTATATCACAAGCACGCTCGTCGAGGGTGCACTCGATGGTGCCTGGGCGGAGCGGGTGAGTGACATACTCGCCTGGAGCGTGCCCGCCGCGCGGGCCAGGTGTCCCGGCCCGCGGGACTGTGTGGATTTTTTTGGAGGACTCCCGTTCCCGCTCGACTCTGGCGAGCACCTCTGGCTCGTCCACAGGGAAGTCCCCATCCCGGTCATCCCTGCACCGCAAGCCAGACTCAGCCGCTTCAAGCCCGGACCAGAGTACTCGCAGCCACTGGAGAAACGAGGGTAACCTTTCACACCGGAGCAACCACGATGCGTGAACGATCGGCGGGGTGGTTCGCGATATTCAGCGCGGTTCTGGCCGTATCGGCTCAGGCGCAGGCCAGCCGTACCTGGGTCTCCGGCACCGGCGACGACGCCTTTCCCTGCAGCCGCACCGCGCCGTGCAAGACCTTCAACGGTGCGTTTTCCAGGACGGCGACGAACGGCGAGATCAGCGTGCTCGATCCCGGGGGGTTCGGGGCCGTCACGATTACCCGGTCGGTGACCATCGATGGACGAGGTGCCACCGGTGTCATCTTCGCCAACCTCACCACCGGCGTCACGATCAACATTACCGACGCCACCGATACGGCGAAGACGGTCCGGCTCCGCGGATTGTCGATCAACGGCGGGGGCAACGGCCTGACGGGGATCAAAGTGGTGGCCGCAAAGCGCGTCTCGATCGAAGAGACCGTCATCGACGGATTCACGCTGGATGGCGTGGCGGTGGCGTCCGCGGACTCGGTACGGGTGTTTCTCCAGTCGGTCACCATCCGCAACAATGCGGGGAACGGCCTCATCGTCTCGGGGGCGGGGAACTGGACGGCGATCTCGGGTGTGACCCTGGTCTACAACGGCACCGGAATCGCGGCCTTGTCGGGGGGGATCATCGCCTCGTTCAAGAACAACGTGTTCTACGGGAACAAGAAAAACGGGGCGCCGACCTCGCTTCTGACGCTCAAGTAGTAGCGGGCCGGCCGGCCACGCGGCCCATCGTCTCCGCGGCCCGGAGCAGCAGGGTGAGCTCAGCGGCCGAAAGACCCTCGAACTCACCCGCCAGTGCCCGCGACCCGGCGGCGCCGGCCCATGCGGGCTCCCGATGTTCGGCCGAGCTGATTCTTGTAATTTTTTTTCGGGCGCCCACCCCGCCCTCGAACATCCTCGCTGATGTGGGAGCCAGCGGCGAGGACTAGGCGTTTACACGGGCCCGGCGGTGGAGCGTTAGAGGGGGGGTTGAGGTCACCTATGCCGGACCTGTGCCGGAACTGGAGACAACTGGGGACTACAGAGGACAACAGACCGAGGCACAAGGTCAACAGCCACAACACCTGCGCGGTCTGGTCTTGTCCGCTGTCCACCCCGTCGGTCGAACTTAGGGATCCTGTCCCGCAAGGGATCCGGGTTCAACTCCCGGCGTTCGCATTTGAGGGACGCAGTAGATCCGTTGGCCTTGCCTCCACTCCCGGCGTTCGCAATTCCTCCCCTAGGCCTTTGCTTTCTCGATTGTGATCTTGAACCCGTCGGGGTCCTCGGCGGTAAAGCTGTAGTTGTCCCAACGCTCCCCCGGTCCTTCGATGATCGTCCCACCGAATACCTTCAGGCGCTCGGCAAACATGTCCACATCCTGAAGGGTCTCGCACGAGATTCGAAAGCCCACACCTTTTGGGCGATCCCGGCCTTTACTGAAGTCGTCTTGAGAGAGGCCCAGGTGACAGCCTCCGGCCTTGAGCATAACGCCTTGCAGTTGGCCGCCTTCTTCCCATTTCTCCGAGACAAAGAACCCGAGACCGTCCCGATAGAAGGCGATGCTTCGTTGAAGATCGTTGACCGTAAAGACCGGCGTGATCGAGCGCAGCCGGAGCGATTCGGGCTGTTGTCGCCGGGTCGGGGACCGCTGTGGATTGGCCATCGTGTGCCTCCTCGGCTGGGGGAGCTGTCGAAGCTATCGCCCAAGCGTAGCGCGCAGGTACCCACATTGCCAGACTACGGCGGTATGCCTATTGCTCGGGCAATCCTTCCAGCCGCTGGAGTAAGCCTAAATCGTGTCATGCGGAGCTTTTCCATGATCGGAAGTGTGCTGGGGCCACGCTGTCGCCCTCGTCCGTGCACTGCACTCGGGCATCTTGCCTGCCTCGTGCTTCTGGGTATCAGCCCTTCGATTTCGGCGTGCGCCGTGAAACTGGCCGACACGGCACCTCTCCCTACGACCGCGGCCCCGCAACAGGCTCGCACCACCGCAGCCGCTCGAGTGGAACAGGATCGCCGTATGGCCCGGCTCGAGCTCGCCCTGCTGGAAAAGAACACTCAGGTCGAGGAGCTCCAGGCCCAACTGGACCAGGCTCGAGAAGAGGTTGTCCGCGCCATGGCCAAGCTCCAGACACTCGCCAGCCGAGCCGAGGCCGCCTCAGGGATCGCGGAAGCGGAGGTGGCGCTGCAGCCATTACGCGGCCGCTCGACCCAGCAGACCGCACCAGAAGCGGCACAGGCGAGCAAGCTCCTGCGAGAAGCTTCCTCCGAGTTCAATCAGGAGAACTATGGAGGAGCTCTTTACCTTGCGAACCAGGCCAAGGCCCTCGCTGCCGCCGGGACCGGGCGGCTCTCCTCCCGTGAGCGCTCGGCGGAGCGCCCAGGAGAGATCGCTTTCGCGGTTCCACTTCCTCTCAAGGCGGTTGGATCAGGCAACGTTCGTGAGGCCCCGGGAACCAAGGCGCCTATCGCCTTTGCCGTGGAAGGCGGAGACAGCCTGACCGGCTATTCCTATCTGGAAGACTGGGTTCGGATCAGTGATGAGATGGGGCGCGGTGGCTGGATCTACCGAAAGCTGATTTCCCGCAGATAAGTCACTTCCTCTACTTCACCTTCGCGGGCTTTTCTCCCGACCGGATCACCCGGTTCCGGCCGGCCCGTTTCGCCGTGTACAGAGCCTCATCGGCACACGAGATGACTTCCTCGGCGGTCTGGCCGTGCTCGGGGAACTCGGCGATGCCGATGCTCAGCGTGATCTTCCGACCGGGAAACTCCTGGGCCGCGACTCGGGCTCGGATTCGCTCGGCCACTTCCGCCGCGACATCTCCAGCGGTGTCGGTCAGCAGGACGGCGAACTCCTCCCCACCGTAGCGCGCGGTGCAATCGACCGAGCGGGTGGAGCTCAAGAGTATCGCCGCCACCTTCTTGAGGACTTCGTCGCCCGCCGGGTGACCAAACGCATCGTTGTACTTCTTGAATTCATCGACGTCGGCCATCAGTACCGCGAACGACCCCTTGTGGCGATAGGACCGCACCAGCTCCTCGGAGAGACGCTGGGTCAGGAAGCGCCGATTGTGCAGGCCGGTGAGCGCATCCGAGGTCGACAGGCGCTCCAGCTCCTCGTTCTTTCCGCGGAGCCTCTCGTTCATTGCGTCGAGCTCCTGGCGTCCTTGCCGGAGCCGGCCGACCATGTGGTTGAACACCGCGGTCAGGTCACCCACCTCTCCCGTCGCCGCCGGCAGGTCGACCGCCAGATCTCCTTCGGCAACTTCCGCCGCACCTCTCGTGAGCCGCTCCAGTGGGCGGACGATCAACAAGCCGAGTCTGGAGGCGATCAGACCAACCCCGAGCAGCAGCCCGGTAACGATGAGCAAGGTGATATTGCGGAAACGACGGACCTGCAGAAACGCGGCATCGGCGGGTATTTCCGAAACCACCGCCCACTTGGCTCGGGGCACCCGCTTCAGGCTTCCAACTACCTCAGCCCCGGTTAGACTCTCGTAGGTAACTACCTTGCCTTCGCGCGACTTGAGCCGGTCCAGGGAACGCGCCTTTAGGGTCGTCTTCATAAGCTCGGCCGAGTTCCCGCCTGAGCTGGCAATCATGGTGCCGGTGATGGTCATGAGATCCACCTGACCACTTCGCGGCGCAAATGCCCGAAGGCCCTTCTCGGCGCCCTGCAAGTTGAGCCGAGCCGCCAGCACGCCCAGCATTCTGCCTTCGCCACGATCGACCGGAACCGCAACGATGAGGACGCCCTTCCCCAGGGCGGGGTCCCAGGCGGCTTGGCCGACGACAGAGCCGTTGGAACTCAGTTCCTTGGCCCAGTCCGAGGGCAGGCGGAGCGACCTACGCTGAGCCGAGCTGGTTGCCACCACGTGGCCCTGAGGATCCAGCACGAGAAGTTCCTCGTACTCCCCGAACCGGTCGCGGACCGAATTGAGGTAGTCCTTCAACCGGTCGTGGGTAGCCCTAGTTCCGGATTGTCTGCGGGTGAACTTCTCGGAGACTTCATAGGAGCTGGCGAACACGCGGAGGTCGTACAGGCGCTCTTTCAACCAGACGTCCAACTCCCGGGCGGCCTGGCTGCTGGAGATGAGCAGCTCTTGCGAGATCTTCTCCTCCAAGGCCTTCCGGTTTTGGGTATAGGAGACCCAGGCGGTAAGTCCCGATGGGATTAACGTCACGAGCAGCGCAAAGACCAGGATCTTGCTCCGAACGGTCTCGAGCCGCAGCGCGCGGATTCGCTTGGAAAGGGGGGTTACCAAGCCGTTCAACCGAAAACTCCTTGCCCGAGTGAGGAAACAGGTTTGCTCGAGCTAAGCAGTTCCCAGGCCAGCCTCTAACTCCAATGCTCCCAAACTGATAGCTTCGAGAACCGGGAGCCTGAGGGCGGTGGGGTGCGGAGGGTGTGGCAGATTTCGGGGGTGCGCTCGTAGCTAATGTCGGACCAGCAGCTTGCGGACTGCATCCTGGAGCGCTGCGATGCTGAACGGCTTATAGATGGTGGGTACGTCTTGCGGCAGCGCATCAACCGGCTTCCGCCGGGCGATGTCGTCCACGTGAAGGATCGGAAGGTTGGGGAAGTCTTCCCGCACGCGCTCGATCAATTCGGCGCCGCTGAGCCCCGGCATGTAATTGTTGGTAACGATCATGTCGAAGGGAGCTTCCGCGCCTCGCGCCGCATCCAGCGCCGCCTGGCCGTTGGCGACGGCCACGACCTCATACCCCTCGTCGGTGAGGGCGATGAGCGCCCGAACCATCGGCTCGTCGTCGACTACGAGAATTCGCGGCGGCATTCAGGGATTCCCGCGAGGAGGTGAAGACGTATTGGTGATGTCTCCCATGTTACTTCGCGGAAGGCTCCGACGCGAGACCTCTTTTTGCATCACTGCCGGCCTATACACCGTATTCGCCCCCCTGTTACCTGACCTCTACCCAGCAGTTCTTGACCCTCCTCAAGGGCGTGCCTAGCTTGCGCCACAGGCACTGCTGCAACCAAGTCAGGAGATCGCCGTGACCAACAGCGCCTACAGTCGAGCGCACCTCAACCAGCATCGCCTCAATACCGGGCGCCCCGTCAGCGCGCGCCAGGGAGGAGAGAGTTAGGGTCTGGTGTAGTTACGGCAGCACACGTGGCCCGGCCCGCTCTCCCAAACGAGCGGGCCTTTTTTTGGTAAATCGTTGGAGAAAACATGACCGATCCGATGCCGGCCGAGTCCCGGCGGATTCTGGTGCCTCCGCCGTCGCTCCTCCCGGCCGAATCGGCGCTGCCCGAGGATGGCGCCGGCTCGCGACCATACGAAGAGATCAGCGAGGCGCGAAAGCTGAGTACGCTGGTGGAGGTGAGTCAGGCGCTTGGCGGTCACGTGACCTTGCCCGGCGCGCTCTCGGCGGTGCTGCTGACATTGGCGAAACGGTGCGGCGCGGTGCGGGGCGTGCTCTCACTGCTGGAAGACTCTTCCGGCGAGCTCGAAATCCGTGCCAGCATCGGTCTCAGCGTTGTCGGGGAAAGAACCCGCTACCAGCTGGGTGAAGGGATCACCGGGATGGTTGCCTCGACCGGTGAGCCGATCGTCGTGCCGCAGATCAGCCAGGACCCGCGATTTCTCCACCGTGCCGCGGGCCGACAGGAACGTAAGGGAGCAGAGTTCAGCTTTCTCTGCGTTCCCCTGTTGCTGCATAGCCGGGTGGTGGGCACGCTCTCCGTGGAGTTGCCGTACCGGCGCGAACGCGAGTTCGAACGGCTCCTCAAGTTCCTGCGAGTGGTCGCGTCAATGATCTCCCAGGCAGTTCGGATTCACCGGCTGCTCGAGGCGGAACGGCAGAAGCTGGTCACTGAGAATGCGCAGCTCCGGCAGGAGCTCCATCAGCGGAACCACCTGTCGAACATGGTCGGCGCGAGTGGACCCATGCGGCAGTTGAATGACGAGGTTGCGCGCGTGGCGGGTACCAACACCACCGTGCTCATCCGGGGCGAGTCGGGCACCGGAAAAGAGCTGATCGCGCAGGCCATCCACGAGCATTCGCCCCGGGCAAGAGGACCGTTCATCAAGGTCAACTGCGCCGCGCTTCCGGAGACGCTGGTGGAATCCGAGCTGTTCGGGCACGAACGTGGCGCGTTCACCGGGGCACAGGCCCGCAAGAAAGGCCGGTTCGAGTTAGCCCACGGTGGCACTCTCTTCCTGGATGAAGTTGGGGAGCTGAGCCCTACGATTCAGGTGAAGCTTCTGCGGGTACTCCAGGAACGTGAGATCGAGCGGGTAGGCGGCACCGAGTCGGTACGGGTGGACGTCCGGGTGATCGCAGCGACCAATCGCGATCTTGAGCGAGCATTGGCGGAGGGAGACTTTCGAGAGGACCTCTACTACCGGCTCAACGTCTTTCCGATCTTCGTGCCTCCGCTGCGCTCCCGCAGAGCCGACGTGCTCCCATTAGCCGATCACTTTATCGAGAAGTACTCCGGTGAGCACGGGAAGCACATCAAACGGATCTCGACCCCCGCCATTGATCTGCTGTCCCAGTATCACTGGCCAGGGAACGTGCGGGAGCTGGAAAACACCATCGAGCGTGCGGTACTCATGGCGGATGGAGAGGTCATCCACGGCCACCACTTGCCTCCTACCCTCCAGACGGCGGAGGCCACCGGCACGGTCGTGACCGGTTCGCTCGGTGCTGCGGTCGAAGCATTCGAGCGAGGGATCATCGAAGACGCACTCAAAACTTCGAGGGGCAACCGCTCCAAGGCCGCTCGGCTGCTGAGCACCACCGAGCGGGTGATCAGCTATAAGGTTAAGAAGTACGGGATAGATCCAGCTCGCTTGCGCGCGTGACCATGGTCCCAGCGGCCCCATCCAGCCGTTCCCTGGGTCCGTTGCGGTTGAGGGAAGAGTACACTGCGGCCGCGGCGACGAGGAGGTTCGCAACGACGATCGGTGTGGCGGCGATAATGGCGCCGTAGATCGTCCAAAGCAGGGCCGCCCCGGCCTGAACTATCCGAAGCCTCTTCTGGTCCTTGCATCCGTATGATGCCAAGAAGACGGCGGTGGCCGCCCAACCAAGCCAGTCCACCATGTTCAAGCTGCCGGCGCCCGGCCGGCAGCTCCTCGAATGATCAGAGAATCGGTGCGGGTTTTGTCCCAGTCCTGAAGGACAAAGCCATGGGTCCCGAAGAACGCGCGTATGCCGACGGTATCCAGGCCGACGATCTCCTCCAGGACCGGCACCAGAATACTCAGGACGTCATCGCTGAGGACGGTGCGTCTCGCGATGGGAGTCAGGAACCGGTTTTCGGAGACGGCGACGGTGAGCCCATCCAGTCGGTTCACGTGGAGCATGACATGGATATCGGAGCCACCGTCGCCCACATAGACCACCCGATCACCGCTAAGCCCGAGCGAGGCGCGGAGCTCCTCCAGGACCGCCACTTTCCCGTAGCCTGCCGGCACCCTGACGATGGACTGGATCTCTCCGGTCGTGGAGTCGTAGCGAAAGCGGGTGCCATGAATGCGCTCCGGTGGAACCATTCCTTCCAGGGCGGAGCGGATGACCTCCTCGGGAGCTGCCGAAATCACGTAAAACGTGAACTGCACGTCCTGCAGGGACTGGAGCACCCGCGCGAGCGCGCTGATGTTCTGCTTCAGCCGGATTCGGCGGCCGACTTCCCGCAAGTCTTCCGGCCTGACCCGTCGATACTCCGGATCGTGGAGCAGCAGGTACGACAGCTCGGCTCCCTGATGCACCAGATGCATCGAAGCAAGCCCGGCGCACTTCTCGGCAAACCCGCTCAAGCCCAGCATCTCGCTCAGGAGAATGCCGGAATCATTGAAGCTGAGCGTCTGATCGAAGTCGCTGGCCAGCAGGTACTGCTTGGGACCCATGTCTGCCTCCACGAGCTTCATTGCTGAGCCGCCGCGCTACCGTTGCGGGCCACCATCATGCGCTTGACGCTCGCGGCATCGAGGAAGGCGGTCTCCAGCGGCAGCACGGTAGGGCGACTGCGCTCCGCCGCCACTCCCGGCTGCTCGGTGAGCGGAGCCGGAGCACAGTGGATCGATGGCGCCGAGCTGGACCAACGCGCCGCTCGGTCTCGAGCGAGGACGCCCAGGAGTGCCGCAGTCGCGCTCTCGTGCGGGGAATTCGGCGCCTGGGCGTGGCTGGATGCCGGAGCTCCCAGGGTGATTATCGCACCCACCGTGGGTGCCATTAGCTTTCGGATGAACCGGTACATGCTAACGCTCTCCCCAAAATGAAAATCTTCGCCGAATCAGACTCGCCGGCGAAGACGATGAGGTCACGATTCGGCAACAACGTCTCTCGTGACGTGTGCTGCCGAGTTGCAAGGCAACCGCCATGCCATCCCCGAGGTAGGCGGGAGAGCGCGGCTCAAGCCTATGAATCAGAGGTTGGGAAGCTTGCGACTTACAAAAATGTGAAAATGCGTTGCGCGGTTCTACAGATTTGTCGGAATCGACCGGTGAGCGACTTTGGGGAATTGCGCAACTCCCGGCAGTTCACGACGAAGTTACTCGGGCCGGAGCAGTACCAACCGCACGGCGTCGAGAACGATGTGCAGGTCATCCAGCTTGTTGATCAGCGGGACGCCGCGGTCTTCCAGTGGCTGGTACACCGTGGGATCGCGGGCAACACCGGTGAGAAATACGACCCGGTTCCTCAAGTGCGGCGACTGGGCCACTAGCGCGTCGTAGAAATCCAGACCATCCAGTTCCGGCATCAAAAAGTCGCTGACCACCGCGGCGATCGCCGGATCGTCGGCCACTGTATTGAGTGCGTCGCGTCCGGATTCTGCCTCCCGCACGGTAAGCCCGCCGCGCTCGAAGATTTTGCGCAGTGCGCTTCGGATGGCACGCTCATCGTCTACCAGGAGGACGGTCGGCACGAACCGTCCCGGGTGGCGACACGGCACGGCGGAACGAACGCCGCCAGAATACATCGTTCAGCGCGAGCGGAAAGTCGCATGCTTCTCCGAAGCGGGTTGTGGGCGGCGGGCTACTCGGCAGCTGTCGGCCGAGCGCCGAATTTGCCGTGGCTGGCCGTGCTCTGCAACCGGCCCGGGGGTGCAACGATCTGCGCCGCGTGCCAAAATTGACCCTGAGGATGACGACAGGGTAGATTCCCCGCACGATGACCCCGATTACCGTCGAGAAAACCGCCGAAGATTCCGCCTCCAAATCGCTGCACGTCACGGTCCCGATCGACCGCGTCCGGGAGGCCGAGGCCCGGGCGCTGAAGTACTACGCCCAGCGCGCCAGGCTCCCCGGCTTCCGGCCCGGCAAGGCCCCGGAGACGGTGGTGCGGAAGCGCTTCGGAGACGCTATCCGCCAGACGGTTCTCGAAGAGGTGATTCGGGAGGGCTGGGAGACTGCCAAGACCAGCGAGTCACTCAAGCCGATCACCGACCCGGCCATCCGCAATCTGAAGTTCGAGGAAGGGAGTCCGATCGAGTTCGAGCTGCACGTCGAAGTCCGGCCCGAGCTCAAGCTGGAGCGGATCGGCGGGTTCAAGCTCGAGCGCCGGGTGGCTCCGGTTCCCGACAGTGCGGTGGAAGAGCAGCTCGCGCGCATTCAGGAGCACAAGGCGGCGTGGATTCCGGTGGAAGGAGTCAAGCCGTCGCCCGGGCAGATGGTGAGGGTGGAGGTCGCCCCGGTGGAAAACGGGGTCGCTGGGACTGCGCAGCCGCACGACCTCGTGCTGGGCGAGAACCAGGCGATCCCGGAGCTAGAAGAACAGATCATGCGTTTGCTCCCTGGAGAGAGCGCTGAGACAGATGTCCGGTTTCCGGAAGACCATCCTGACGAGTCTCGCAGAGGCCAGACTCGCCGGGTGCACATCTCGCTGCATGAGGTCAAGCGGCAGGAGCTCCCTCCGCTGGACGACGCTCTGGCCCGTGAGGCCGGTGACTTCGAGAGCCTGGATGCCCTGCGGGCAGCCATCCGGCAGGATCTCGAGCGCGAAGCCGGGCGTGAGGCCGACACCGAAGTCCGCCAGAAGCTCCTGGCGGAAATCGTCGACGCCAACCGGGTCGAGGCCCCCCACTCCCTGGTGCACCGGTTGCTGCACGGGTACGCCGAGATGTACAAAGTGCCCCAGGATCAGCTCGCCGGTTTTGAGCAGCAGTTCCATCCGATCGCTGAAAACCAGGTGAAGCGCGACTTGGTGCTCGACGCGATCGTCGAAACGCATGGACTCCGGGCAACCGAGGCCGAGCTGGACGAGCGGGTGAACGCGATTGCCTCGGCCCGAGGGACCCCGGCGGGCCAGGTGTACGCGTCCCTGCAAAAAGCCAACCGGCTCCAGGAGCTGGAGCGGTCCGTTACCGAGGGGAAGGTGTTCGACTTCCTCCTCAAGCAGTCCACCATTGAAGAGGTCACGTCCTGACCATGGCCACCCTGTATCCGCCTTACATCATCGAGCGTTCGAGCCGCGGCGAGCGGACCTACGACATCTTCTCCCGGCTCCTGATGGATCGAATCGTCTTTCTGGGTGCTCCCATAAACGACGATGTCTCCAACATCATCATCGCACAGCTTCTGTTTCTCGAGGCGGATAATCCCGATAAGGACATCTACCTCTATATCAACTCACCGGGCGGCGTGGTTTCTGCCGGAATGGCGATCTACGATACGATGCAGCACCTGCGGGCGCCGGTAAACACCATCTGCATGGGCATGGCGGCCTCGATGGGCTCATTTCTGCTCGCTGCCGGTGCGAAGGGTAAGCGTAGCGCGCTGCCGCATTCCCGGATCATGATCCACCAGCCTTCGGGGGGTGCGCAGGGCACCGCGGCCGACATCGAGATCCAGGCCCGCGAAATTCTGTACCTGCGTTCGAAGATGAACTCGCTCTATGCACTGCACACCGGACAGCCGATCGAGACGATCGAGCGTGACATGGACCGGGACCGCTTCATGAGCGCCGAAGAGGCCAAATCATACGGCCTGATCGACTCGGTGTTCACTCCCCACAAGGAGCTGGTACCGCACACGAACGGCAAGGACGGCAAGGAGGCTTGACGCTCAGGAGACCCGGGGGCACTTTACCCGGCAGCCAATCCACCTCGATCACGACGCGGCTCCATGTCCAACGACAAGCACCTTCGCTGCTCCTTCTGTGGGAAATCGAAGGATTCGGTACGGAAATTCATCTCCGGGCCGTCGGTCTACATTTGCAATGAGTGCATCACCCTCTGCAATGAGATCCTGGCGGAAGACGAGGAGCGCGAGGTTGCCGATAGCATTACCCAGGTCCCCACACCGTCCGAGATCAAGGACGTGCTGGACCAGTATGTCATTGGACAGGAGCGAGCCAAACGGACGCTCTCGGTAGCCGTCTACAATCACTACAAGCGAATCAACGCTTCCAGCGGCCGTGAGGGCGACGTCGAGCTGGACAAGTCGAATATCCTGCTGCTCGGGCCCACCGGAGTCGGCAAGACCCTTCTGGCTCAGACCCTCGCCCGGATCCTCGACGTCCCATTTACCATAGCCGACGCCACCACCCTCACGGAAGCAGGCTACGTCGGCGAGGATGTGGAGAACATCCTGGTTCGCCTGCTTCAGGCCGGGGAATTCAACGTCGCGGAATGCGAGCGGGGAATCGTCTATATCGACGAGATCGACAAGATCGCTCGGAAGTCCGAGAATCCCAGCATCACCCGTGACGTATCAGGCGAAGGCGTGCAACAGGCGCTCCTCAAGATCCTGGAAGGTACCATTGCCTCGGTGCCACCCCAGGGAGGCCGGAAGCATCCGCAGCAGGAGTACATCCAGATCAACACCAAGGACATTCTCTTCATCTGCGGGGGAGCGTTCGACGGTCTGGAGAAAATCATCGAGGCCCGTACCGGACGGCAGCAAATCGGATTCAGCAGCGAGGAGCGGAAGTCGAATCCCCAACTGACCAAGGGGAACCCCTATGCCGAGGTCGAGCCGGATGACCTGCTGCGCTTCGGTCTGATCCCCGAGCTAGTCGGCCGGTTGCCGGTTGTCGTCTCGCTCGAAGCGCTGGATGAAGAGGCGCTGGTCCGGATTCTGGTGGAGCCCAAGAACGCCCTTACCAAGCAGTACAAGAAGCTGTTCGAGCTGGAGGATGTCGGCCTCACGTTCGATCCCGAGTCACTGCGTGCCGTGGCGCAGCGGGCCCTCAAGCGCGGGACCGGCGCCCGTGGGCTTCGCGCCATCCTCGAGACCATGATGACGGATATCATGTTCGATCTGCCGAACCGCGAGGACGTCCGGGAGATCGTGATCACGAAGGAGGCGATCAGCGAGGGGACGTCGCCGCTGATCGTGACCGAGCGCGCCCGTACCAAGCGGGAGGCGTGAGGTCAGCGGGCAAGCGGGGAAGCAGGAAAGCGGGGAAGCACAGCGGTAGGGGCGCACGCCCGGTCCTGAGCAAAGCGAAGGAGCGTGCGCCCTTCGGGCATCCGGACGACAATTCGACCAATCCGCTACGATTGCAGCCGATCGAGTTTGTCGGGTCGTTTCCGGATCCACAGGTCAGCCTCGAGCCGCGTCTGCCCGAGATCGCCTTTATTGGCCGGTCCAATGTCGGTAAATCGAGCTTAATCAATGCGCTGGTGGGGCGGCCTGGCCTCGCGCGGGTTAGCAGCTCCCCGGGCAAGACCACGCTCCTCAACTTCTACCGACTCCCGGATTTGTATTTGGTCGATCTCCCCGGCTACGGATTCGCTCGGTCCAGCAAGAGCAGTCGGGTCGGGTATCGAAGGCTCATCCTCGACTATTTGCGCACCCGGCACCGCCTGTCCGGGATCATCTGGCTGCTCGATATTCGGCGCGATCCCTCCCCGGAGGATCGGGAGATGCAGGAGCTCCTCATCGAGAGTGGGCGGCCGGTACTTGCCGTCTTCACCAAGGCAGATAAGCTCACCCGATCAGCGCTCACTGCCCGCGCCCGGGAGCTGGCTCGAGCGCTGGATCTGCGCCCGGAGCAGATCGAGCTGACCAGCAGCCAAACCGGGCTCGGCATTGCGGAGCTCGGCGCCAGTGTCGCCGCCGCCGGAGGAACCTCGTGAATTCGCGTCTACTTGCCGCCTTCGTCGTGCTGCTGGGCTGCGCTGGACCAGCCAGCGGCCAGTCAGCTGAGCACGCCCGACCCCTGCCACCTGGCTACGGATCGCTGTCGCAGACCGATCTCTCCCTGAGGATGCAGAACGACGAGCTGGAAATCCGGTTTGTTCCGCTCAGTCCCAGGGTTTTGCCGCTGCTGGCCAGGGATGCCTACCAGAGCCTCCGCACGCTGCTGGAGAACAACCGGCGGGGCATAGATTCCGTGGCGTCACGGGCCGGCGTGTCCCAGCCCGGATTGGCCCTGGTAACCTTCTTTGGTCGCCGCCCCGACGTTCGCTTTGATGCTCAGACGCTCACACTCCTGGTTCGCAACCGGATCTTCCGTCCGCTGGGCCTGCTTCCACTGACACCAAGATTCACCTCGCAGCAGCTGGGGGTGCGAGACCAGGTGAGCGCCATCTATCTCTTCGAGGAAGACCTTCCGGTCGACGACTCGTTCACCCTGAGTTACGGCGCATTGAACTCGGAAGACTGGGAGAGCAAGCAGCAGCTCCTCAACCGGGAGCGGGCGCGGGTCACGGCGAGATCGCGGGGAGAACAACCGGATACTTCAAGATGAGAAAAGAGTGAACGGTGAACAGTGAACGGGGCTGCCCGGTTTACTGCATAGACTTGAAATAACGCACCACTCCCACCGCAGGCTTCCCCGAGACCAACATCGCTGTCGACAGGGCATCCGCCTCAGTCCCGGAGCGCGCAACTACCGTGATCTGCGTCAGGGCTTTTGCCGGCCAGCCGGTCTCCGGGTCCATGACATGGCCGCGAATCGCCTGGCCATATCGCACAACCGACACTCGGTTCGACGAAGTGGCCAGGGCGGCCTCGCGGAGCCGGGTGGATGCGATCGGGGCCCCGCCGGCCATTGGGTTCGCGATCTCGATGAGCCAGCCCTGATCGGTATCCGGCGGCGTACCGATGGCAAAACAGTCTCCGCTGATATCGAGCAGGGCGTTGCGGATGCCAGCGGCCCGCAACACCGACATGGCGCAATCCAGTCCGTAGCCCACCCCGATGCCGCCGAGGTCAAGGCGAGTGTGTGAGCTCCGCAAGGAGATCTGATCGTCGTCGATCACCACGCGGGCCGCCTGTACGGCGTCTCTGGCTTCCCGGATTTCCGCAGCGCTGGGCGGCGTTGCCCGGTGCTGCCGGAATCCCCAGGCTCGCATCAAGGGCTCAACCGCCGGGTTGAAGCATCCCGCGGTGGTGTGCTCCAGCCGGAGCGCAGCGGCGAGAACCAGGCACAAGTCCCGATCGCCATGAAAGCGGCGCTGTCCTGCCCGGCGATTCAGCTCGCAGAGATCGCTGCTTTCGTCGAACAGTGTTAACCGGCTCTCGACCCGCCGCAGCTCCCCAAGCGCGGCGGCCGCTGCGTCGTACCCGTGGGCTTCGGACGAGGCGAAGAGTTGGAGGTGGACCGGCTGACCCATCGCCCAAGACCAGCGCTCGACGAAGTGGCGGGATGCCGACAAAGCCTGCCGTGAGCGGAGCGAAGCGGTGGTGCGGCCGAACGCGGCCAGCGCAGGACGCGGAAGGAGCGCCCCAGCAATGCCGGAGCCGAGAGCGCCCACGAAGTGCCGGCGATTCACGTCGCCACCGGAGGGCGCGGCATCAGCTCCCACAGGATAAAGAAGGATTGGACGTAAAACGTGATCGCCATGATGGCGCTGGAGAGTGCCAGCAGCCAGCTGAACCGCGCATCCACATATCGCATCAGCCACATCGCCGAGAATGAGACCAACAGCGCCGCGAACGGCTCCGCGATAAGTAGCCGGCGCCATCGCTCCTCCGGTCTGGTACACAGCGCCAGCGCCAACCCGCTGATGACAAAGATGACCGCCATGCTGAACAGATGCGTGTGGGTGATGGTGAGCATTTCAGCGAACGACTTGGGAAACTGCATGGGAGCGTCCGAACTGTCCGCTTCGGCACCTCGATAGCGTGTCACTACCCCGCTCGGGGTCATCCCGGTGGTATGATGAATGAAGATCAAGGAGGTTGTGTAGCCAACGAGCTGAACAATGGTGATCCAGCGGGCCAGAGTGCGGAACGGTGCTGGGACCCTCTCCCAGGACCATGCTCGGCTCATCGGATCCTGCCGGCGGCGTGCCACGCCGTCAGATCGGCCAGGGCCTTACGGACGCCGAGCGTCACGGAGTGGGAACTGATCGTTGCGCCGGAAACATTCCGGATGTCCTTGCCTACGATCAGCGGGTCGCTGCTACGCTTCCCCCGGAACTGCTTCCTCCAGGGCTCATACGCCACCTCACCGCCATACGGCTCGCGGTAGACCAACACATCGATGTCCTTCAAGGCGTTGGCCGAATCGATTGCGACCAGGAAGGTGATGGGCTGGTCCTTGCCCTTCACATTTCGGACTTGGGCAAAGCCGAGCAGCGCACCGGACTTGGAGATCCTGAGGACATTCGCCGAGTCGACTTTAAGGGAGTCAACCTTGGTGCCCGATCCAAACACCCGCTCGATCGATGCGGCAACTTTGCCGGGGGGAGCCGATTGAGCGCCCCCCGCCACGGCGAATAATGAGATCGCCCATACTGAAATGGGCACCGCGAGGAGCAGTTGCCGGCCGGTTATGGACCAGCGTCCGGGCCGCACTGTCCCGCTTCCTCGCTGCCCCGCTTCCCCGCTTTTAGAACTGATAACCCACTCCGAGGCTCAGAAGCTCACCTTCGGCCAAGCCGGCTCGGGTACGTTGGAGCTGGTAGTCTCCCTTGAACACCACATTGTACACCGGTTTGTAGCTCAGTCCGAAGGTAGTAATTCGGCGGGCAAGCGATTCGTCTTGAATGACCCCGTCGGGTACATCAGCCTGAGTATCGAATCGCTCGTGGCGAAGAAAGGCGTTAAGCCGCTGGCTCGAAGCGGGTGCGATGGCCGACAACAGGTTGTACGCTGCCTCGACGTATCCCCCCGCGATTCGACTGCCCACCTGATTACCGTACGCGGCGTTGATGCGATCCGCGTCGGCTATGCTGATGTTGGCGACGACGCCGCGGAACATCAGCGGACCGACGTCGTAGCGCGCGTCGGCTGTGAACAGTGCCACTGCGTTATCGAAGGTACCGGTACCCAAGGCCGGATCCTGATTGGCACTTCCCCCATACCAGAAGGAGCCGCCCACCCGGAGACCCGGTCGCACCCATTCCAATCTGCCGGTCAGGGAAGGATTCGCGAAGCTGGCCTCCTTCCCTTCCTGGCGGCCCCCTCGAATTCCCGACACCGCATCGAACCCATCGGCTCGGAGGCCGTTCACCAGGTAGACCCGGTAGCTCAGGCCGGAAGAGCCGGGCAGCGTTCCTACGACGCCGGCACCCAACTCTCGCCACGTAGTCGGAAGCACGTCCTGGTCGAAGAGAGGGCGGTCCACGCCATTGAATGTCGGCGGCTCATGGGTCTCGTTGACGATGCCGACCGGCGGCAAGACCAGACCGGTCCGCAGGGTGAGGGCCGGGGAAAAGGTGTAATCGAGGTAGAGCTGCTCCAGCGCGACCTCTCCGCCAGGCTCGCCGCCTTCGATCTTGGCGTCCTCCACCTCCAACTCGGATCGGAACGCGAGGCGCTCGCTGAAGGTGTGAGCCAGGTAGACCACGAACCGTCGCACATTGATCTCACCGGGCGTGCTGGGCCCCGTGACGTTGGTGTAGTGGACCTCACCATACCCGCCGACGGTCGTGGTTTCGGAGTCGGCTTGAGCAGCGAGGGGAAAGTGTTGGAGGAAGAGAAATGCGAGGAGGAGGGACGCGCACCGCAGCGATAGCATGTCAGTCCTGTGAAAGACTAGTTGAAAATGATTTTCATTTAGAACCCCTACTACTTTATTCCCTATTGGCCCTGGTGTCAACAGTTCAACTCACGCATCATTGGACGGCGCCCACACTTCCACCACTACCCAGGGCACCGCCGAGGCCGCCAAATGGTCCTTCTGCCCCTACGTGAAGTTCGCCTGCCGAAGGCTACCGAGCAGTTCTACGATGGCTGGTTGGCCGAACTGGAGGCGCAGTTATCTGCACCGGGAGCGGACTGGCACAGGCTGGCTCGCGATGTTCTGTTCCAGGTCAACTACCCGGGAGCGCAGGATTATGAGGGAATGCTCCAGGACCCCAGGACCCCCGAGACCGCCCGGCTGGCCCTGCTCTCGCTCGATCCCAGGAACATCACACTCGAGCCGGAGTACTATGCTGAGGTCGACGCCCCTCGGTATGCCAAGGTCAAACCCCTGATCTGGCTCTGGCAGGGATTCGATCGCTCGCCCATCGGGGGAAACGTGCACCTCGGCGTTCGATTCCGCCGGATCCTGGCTCAACACATCTTCGCGCGGGTAGGCCGGAACTTCAAAGCTTTCCATTTCGTCGAGTTCTCCTTTGGCTACAACCTGGAGGTGGGAGACGACGTGGTGGTACATCGCAACGTACTGCTGGATGACCGCGGCGGAATCACTCTCGGCAACCGGGTGAGCATCTCCGATTATGCCAATATCTACAGTCATACGCACAGCATCGTGGACCAGAGAGACGTCACCAATGCCCGAACGGTGCTCGAGGATGATGTGCGTATCACCTATCACGCCACGGTATTGGCCGGTGTCCGGGTTGGACGCAATGCGATGGTGGGAGCGAACGCCGTCGCGACCAAGGATGTCCGGCCTTACCATGTGAATGTCGGTATTCCCGCCAAGTCGATTCGGGTCAAGCCAAACGCACCCCCGGAAGCGTACGTTACCGAACGGGTCGCGCGCAGTCAGGCCCGGGAGTCCTAAGCTGTCGCGCCGGTCGATTCGCCCGCCGCCTTCAATGGCCGCCGTTGCGGCCGCTACACTGCTCGCGTCCGTTCTCGCTACCGCTCTGGTCGCTTCGCCGCCGCCCACTCCCACCGCTGCACTCGGAGTCGGGGCGCTCATCATCCCGATCCTCTCATTGTGGCGCCCCAGCTGGGAACTCCCGCTCCACATTGCCGCCGTGGTCCTCCTCGGGTCCGTCGCATGGTGGACCGAGCATCGGGTCTGGTGGATCTCCGCAGGGGCAAGCCTTGCCATTCTGGGCACGTTCTGGGTGGCGCTGCTGCGATCCCGCCAGAGTACGCGGGAAGCCGAAGCGAAGGCAGATCAGCTCGCGGTGCAGGTCGATCGCCGGATCAGCGAGCTCTTTTCTCTCCAGGAACTCAGCTACGTTCTGTCAGAGTCGATCCAACTGGATCGCGTGGTCGATCAGGTCGCCAAATATGCCGCCCGATTTCTCCAGGCCGACGGCGCGGTGGTGGTGCTGGCCGAACTGGAAGGCCGGGTCCTCCGGGTGGTGGCGGCCTCCGGATCGCTCGAGCCGCTGCTGGGACAGGCCAACGAGGAATCGGAGAGCGCACTGGTGCGCTTCGCGATCAGCCGGGATCGGATCGAGGTAGCTCAGGGAGTCGAGTCGCCTACGGTGGATCTGATCGGCGGCCTGATGGTGCGTTCCGCCGCGGTGGCCCCCCTCAGAGCGCAGGGGATTACCATGGGCGCACTGGCCGTTGCCGATCGCCGCGGAGGCGCATTCACGACCGAGGATCTGTGGCTCTTGTCGACCGTGGCCACCAATGCTTCGGTGGTGTTGGCCAACAGCCGTTTGTACGAGATGGTTCGCCGGAGCGAGGAAGAGTGGGAGACGGCATTCAACGCTCTGACGGAAGGCATCGCCGTAGTGGGTCCCAAGTGCGCAATCCTCCGCGCCAACCGCGCTCTTGCCATGATCGCCGAGGTTTCCGAAGCGGAGTTGGTAGGTCGTGACTTCTGCGGACTACTCCCCGGAGCGTCGGATGCGGTCACCACACTGATCGAGGCGGTCTACCGAAGGGAGAAAACCGCGCCACTGGTCGTTCATCTGGATCAACGGCAGCGGGTGCTCCGATTGACCGCCGCACCCCTCGTCGGAGCGGAGGGCGGCTCGGTAGTGATTCTGGTCGAAGATGTGACCGAGCAGCGGATGCTCGAGGCCCAGATCATTCAAACCGACAAGATGGCCTCAATTGGCCAGCTGGTCTCCGGCGTGGCGCACGAGCTGAATAATCCTCTCACTTCCATTGCTGGGCTGGCAGAGCTGCTGCTGGAGCGGCCTCCCCACCCGGAGCTCCCTCGGGACCACCTAAAGGTGATCCACGATCAGGCGGAGCGCGCCAGCCGGATCGTCCGCAATCTGCTGACCTTCGCCCGCAAGGGAGTGGCGGAGAAGACCGCGGTCGATCTCAACGACGTGGTTACCCGCACCTCGCTGCTGATCGTGTATGAGCTGCAACTCCACGGGATCGAGTTGGACTCGGAGCTGAGTGTTGACCCGGTCGTGGTGCTGGGCGATCGCTACGAGCTGCAGCAGGTCCTGCTCAATCTGGTTACCAATGCTGTCCAGGCGGTGACAGCCGTCCCGCCCGAGAAGCCACGCCGGATTACCCTCTCCACCGGCCGCTCGGAGGATGAAGCCATGCTCCGGGTGCGTGACAATGGCCCCGGTGTCCCCAAGCACTATGCTCCCTATCTCTTCACGCCGTTTTTCACGACCAAGGCCCCGGGAGAGGGCACCGGCCTCGGGCTCTCACTCAGCTATGGGCTGGTCAAGGCTCACGGGGGCACGCTCAGTTACGAGCCCGCGCCCGAGGGGGGGGCCGAGTTTCGGATCGTGCTTCCGCTGTACCAGAGTGAGGTTCAACCGGTAGCCGAGGAGCCGGCGGTGCCAGGGAACGGACGCGCACCGATGCGTCGCATCCTGGTGGTAGACGAGGACCCCGCCGTCCACCGTCTCGTCAGCGCTGTATTCACCCCGGAGGGGCATGCGGTCGAAGCGGTACGGTCGGCGGAGACGGCGCTCCGACTGGCTCGAGAGCGGGAGTGGGATCTGATCATCGTCGATATGCGGATGGCTGCTGGTGCGGCGGAGCCGTTCACCCGTGCCCTGCTCCATGCCTGTCCCGAGGTCCGCGGCCGACTCGTGGGTGCCTGCAGCCGGGAGGAGGATCTCCGCTCACCCGGCGCCGAGGATTCCTTCCGCCGGGTAAGAAAACCGTTCAACCCGCGCGATCTCAGGACTGTCGCGCAAGAAATCTTTCAGTAACCAGCGGCACTGGCAGGCCGCCACGGGAGCACGCTGACCCGGCCCTTTACTTTCGCCGTTGCCGCCGCAGCGTCGGTCGTTGCCCAATAGTTGCCCCCGGCCGCCAGATCTGGCGCATCAATGAACCAGCGCGACGCACGCAAGAAGACGTTGCCGGTCACCTCGCTGGCGTGACCGTCTCCATCGATCACCAATCCATCCCCCACGCCATCGAACAGATTTCCCCGGAGCTGGGCCCGGGTGGTGCCTCGCAGGACGATGGCCTGCTGCAGCCGTGCGAGAACGTTGTCATCGATGCGATACCTCGCGCTCGGCTCGCTCGGCTGTCCCGGCGCTCCGACGCTGATGCCCAGAGGCGCACCGATCAGGGTATTGGCCAGGATAGCGGTATCGGTCCCATGGTCGCTCACGATGGCTGCAGTCCGAGCACCGATGATGGTATTAGCCCGCACTGTGGTGCCGCCACAGTGGTCCAGATGGAATCCGGTCGACGAGCTGTCGGCCCGGTTTTCCAGAAAGCTGTTTCCCCATCCAAACGAACAGGCAAAGCCGTTTTTCAGCGCGCCGGACGCGTCATTCCGGTAAACCAGGTTCCCCACTGAAGGCCGCGTGACCCGCCGCTCGCCAGCCAGAAGAACGCCCAGGCTGGAAGCAGACACATCGTTGTCGACGATCGAGTTTGAATCACTGCCGTCGCGGAGCAATACGGCCGCGGCATTGCAGTCGCCGGCGGGAACTTGAGACTCGCACCGCCGCACGTGATCGACGTGATTGCGGGTGATAATATTGCGCGATGACCGCCAGAGGTGGATTCCCCATCCATTATTCGACGACACGTCGTTATCGGCGACATAGCTGTCCCGGACGTCCATCAGCGCAATACCGTTCTGAGCATGCCGCGCGCTATTTCCGGTGATGATGGCGGCGACGGTGTGCAGCAAGAGGATTCCCCCGCCGTATCGCTCGAACGTGTCGGGCAGGGTGAGATTGAGGCGGTCGGCAGAGTCCGGCTTTGCCGGGGTGGACACGACCCGCCGGTTGCGACTTCCCGAGATGTCGCTTCCGGCGATGCGGTGGGAGCGGCCGCCCTCAAGCCGAATACCATAGCGGTATCCGTGAATCGCACCGCCGGTGATGGCGACGGCATCCACTCCCCGGCTCGCGACCCCGATCCCGACGAATCGATCGGGCACCGAATCTCCGCTCTCGAGCACCACTCCGGTGAGGTCGAGCCGGGTACCGGAGGCCGCCGCAATGATCACCCCCTCCTCGTTGCGATCGGGAATTCGATAGCGGCCGGGACAGATCCGCACTTCTCCCTGGACCTGAGTGGCGGCCCGAGTGGGCCTCACGCATGGCGCCAGGACACCTCGTCCGGACGTTGCCACGATCGGGACCACAGAGAAGGCGGTAAGGATGGCGAGACGGGCTAGCATACTCGAAGGACGTCGTCGACGGGTCCGGCGTCACCTCGCTCTAGCAGCATCAGGATGTCGTCCAGTGCTCTTCGCTCCCGTGGCCAGGCAAAGCGGAGCCGCGCCGCGTCGGGGGTGAGCCACTCGAAGCGATCGTGCTCCCGGCTCAGGCGCACTTCGGCATCGGGGGGTACAAAAGCCGCAAAGACCGGCACCAGGGACACTTCGTCCGTCCGGTGCTGGTAGAACAGCTCGACCCGGCTCAGGTTATAGAGCCGAAGCAGGGTCAGCCCGGTCTCCTCGCCAAGCTCACGCCTGGCGGCTCCGGCCGGCTCCTCGGCGTTCTCGATGTGGCCATGCACGCTTTCCCAGGATCCGGGGCAGCGGCCGTCCGGCCCGCGCCGAAGCACCAGACATTCGAGCGCGGCGCCTCTTTGGCGTAGCACGTAGACGTCGACCAGTGCGGTGCGAACCGAGCTCATGCCCGCCACTCGG
>JBKPAO010000023.1:0-8221 GCA_046726475.1 Gemmatimonadota bacterium
AATCGACATCACCTGCCCAGGAAGAACTCTTTGGCCCAGCAGGCAGTTTGACGCGGCTGCAACCAGCATCCCACGCGGCCGGCAAGCTCCGACATTTGAGTGAGTAAAGTACGGCAAAGTCGAGCATGAAACTCAGCAAACCCCAGCATCGGGTGACACGAACTCGCGTGGATGTTAGCAAGTTGCTGGAATTCGGTTGGTTTTGATGCCCCCTCTGGATCAGGAGAGCGCTGGCGGGTCGAACACGTCCAACGTGATCCGTCGGCGGCGATCAAGTGGTTCCATGAGCGATCCATACCTGCCCGCTCAGAAGGCGAGCGCGCTCCTCTTGACGTCCGGATACACGGGCCTAAGATGGCCCGAGGGACGCGTAACTCGACCCGTTGCGCTGCGACTGGACCACAGATGTGCACTCGGGCGCGGCCGGTTGTCCGGAGATCCGTCAGGGGGTGGGAGATGACGGTCGTTAGCAGCGTGTTGCCGGAGGCGGCCGTTCGGGAGTTCCGCGCCGGCTTGCGTGGGCAGCTGCTGCGGCCGGGCGACTCCGGCTATGACGTCGCTCGCTGCGTCTGGAACGGCATGATCGACCGTCGGCCGGCGCTGATCGCCCGCTGCGCCGGCGTAGCGGACGTGATCCGATCGGTGCGCTTTGCCCGCACCCACCAACTTCTCGTCGCGGTGCGCGGCGGCGGCCACAGCTACCCCGGCTACGGTGTGTGCGACGGCGGCATAGTTATCGACCTGTCCGGGATGAAGGGGATCCGCGTCGATCCCGAAGCCCGAACGGTTCGGGTCCAGGCCGGCGTACTCTTGGAGGAACTGGACCGCGAAACCCAGGCCTTCGGATTCGCCGTCCCCGCCGGGTTCATCTCGCATACGGGCATCGCAGGGCTGACCCTTGGCGGAGGGATCGGCTTTACTATGCGAAAGCTCGGCCTCACCATCGACAACTTGCTCTCCGTCGAGCTCATCACCGCCGAGGGCGAGTTCGTCAAGGCCAGTGAGCAGGAGAACGCCGACCTCTTTTGGGGTCTCCGGGGAGGAGGCGGCAACTTCGGGATCGCAACGGAGTTCGAGTTCCGTCTCAATCCTCTGGGGCCGGAGATCTACGCCGGGCCGATCTTTTGGCCGATCGCCGAAGCCCCACGGGTCCTGCGCTTTTACCGAGACTGGATCGCCGACTGCCCCGACGAGCTCACGACCCTCCTAAGCGAGCGGAGGGCTCCGGCGACGCTCGCCGGCTTGCCTCCCGAACTCGTCGGTGAACATGTGATCGCCATTACGTCGATCTATGCCGGCTCCGTCGGGGAGGGGGAAAAGGTCGTGCGTCCGCTGAAGGAATTCGGTTCACCCGCGCTCGATCGTTGTGCCCCTATGCCGTATTTGACGCTTCAGCAGTTGTTCAACCCATCGTTTCCCTCGGGATGGTGGTACTACTTCCGTTCGTGTGATGTCGCCGAGCTCAATGACGACATCATCGACCTCATGGTCCAGTACGGCGAGCAGATTGAGTCTCCGATCTCGGCCCTGAGCGTCTGGCAAGCCGGTGGTGCGGTCTCTCGCGTTGGGGAGGACGAGACTGCTTTCAACGGCCGCAGCGCCGGCCACACGTTCAACATCGCCGGAAATACCACGAGCGCCGAGGGATCCGAAGAAGAGCGAGCATGGGTACATCGACTCTGGAATGCCCTTCAGCCGTATCACACCAGTGTGTACGTGAACTTCCTCATGGACGAGGGCCACGAGCGGATCCGGCAGGCATACGGATCGGCAAAGTACCAGCGCCTTCGTGCGCTTAAGCAGAAGTACGACCCGACCAACTTCTTCCGCATGAACCAGAACATCCGGCCGGCTTAGAGGGAACGCCTCCCTGGGCTCGCTTGCTGACTTGAACCCACTCTGGTCGCGGATGTGGTGCTCCCGCGAGCGCGTGGGTATGAGTGTGGTGAAAGCTCAATGGCAAGCCGATCGGCGGCTTGGAGGCGTCCCGTCTCGCCGTCCTTCAGGGCTCGCAGTGGTTACCGGCTGGCAGAACTGGGGCACCGGGGTTTTCGGCAGAATTCAGGGCATAGCACTGGTAACTGCTGCAGGTCTGCTTGCTATCGACAACGTGCGCAGTCGAATGCATGTTCAGCAAGCCCTCCTTCGAGTCAGGGGAGTTACCCTCCAAACGCTGAGGGCACCGAGAATGCTTGACGGTGCAGGTCCTCCGAGAACTTCGGTCGCTTAAGGCGCCGGAGTCCCACTCGGCGGCCTCCGTATCGCGCCGACGCGTGTCCAAGAGCACTTAGCTGGAATTCAGTCCTGCAAACCCCAACATTTAAGTGAGTAGAGTACAGCAAAGTCCGGCAAAGTATGGGATGAAACCCAGCAAACTCCAGCATCGGGTGACACGAACTCGCGTACATGGTGGCAAGTTGCTGGAATTCGGCTGGTTATACTGACCCTCTGGATCAGGGGAGTCCTGGTTCACCCCAAAAGGTGGCCTTCGGCCCGAGCCCAGGGGGGCAACTGAAAGCCCGGTTGACACCTCGCGTGCCGCCGGGCTCTTCATCGTGCACTTGGCGAGGACTGGTGGGAAGCGCGTGGGAAGCATTCGGCCCACGATCGTTCCGAACCACGTCGGCCGTCCCGGGCCTCTTCCGAGACGGATTAAGAGGTCTGCTCGACCGACAGTGAAACGCTGGGGCCGGCGGTGCCGAAGGCGTCGAGAGCGTGCGCGGCGCTTATGAGGTCTTTAGCACTGCCGCCGATCGGGGCTCTCCTCTCAGTTCCAGACCCTCTGCGCGGCAAGAGTCGTCGAGCATCAGGCCCAGCACCGCATCGAGGATCTCCGGGGCGCAGGCGCAGTAGCTATCCGGCGTAACCCGATGCAGATTGCTGGTTCCTGCTGTAAGGCCGCGCCGTGGCCGATCTCCCGTCCGAACTCGCCGCCGCCCTCCGCGACCGTTACGCGCTCGAGCACGAGCTGGGACACGGCGGCATGGCCACGGTCTACCTCGCCCGTGACCTCAAGCACGATCGTCCCGTCGCGCTCAAGATCATCCGGCCTGAGCTGAGCTCGCGCGCCGGTTCCGAGCGATTTCAGCGCGAGATCGCGTTCGCCGCCCGACTCCAGCATCCTCACGTTCTGTCGCTGCTCGACTCTGGAGAAGTGGTCGTGGGTCGACGTATGACCTTGCTCTACTACGTCATGCCGTACGTCGAGGGCCAGAGCCTCCGGGAGAGGCTCCGGCAGGAGAGCCGGCTGCCGCTGGACGAGGCGCTGCGCATCGCGCATGAGGCCGCCCAGGCGCTGCAGTACGCGCACGAGCACGGCGTCATTCACCGCGACGTCAAGCCCGAAAATCTGCTGCTCACCAGCGACGGCAATACGCTGGTGGCCGACTTCGGCATCGCGCGCGCGCTCAGCGGGGGCGACGAGCGTCTGACCGAAACCGGGCTGGCAATCGGAACGCCCCAGTACATGAGTCCCGAGCAGGCCACCGCCGGCGAGGTAGACGCCCGTACCGACCAGTATTCGCTGGCCTGCGTGGTGTATGAGATGCTGTCCGGCGAGCCGCCGTTCACCGGTCCCACGCCTCAGGCTGTCATAGCAAAGAGTCTGAACGCACCGCGGCCCTCTCTGCGCCTGGTGCGAGAGTCGGTGCCGGCCGGGCTCGACTCTGCGGTGACCCGCGCCGTTGCCCGCGACCCTGTGGACCGGTTTCCCAGCGTCGCCGCCTTTGCCGAGGCGCTCGGCCGGGCCGCCGCATCCGTTGCTTCGCCCGTCGCCTCGTCAGCCGCTGGTTCCACGCCTCGTGTACCGCGCCGCGCCGCGGTTGTGGTCGGGGCCAGCATCCTGCTCGTCGCGGGGCTCGCGGCGACGCTACTGTTGCGATCGCGCCATGAGGGTCCTGTCGCACCTGAGGCCGAGGTCATCGCGGTGCTGCCCTTCAGAGCGTCCGGTGCGGGGCTCGAGGTGATGGGCGAGGGAATGGTGGACCTTCTGGCGCGGGATCTCGATGCGGTGGGCGGGGTGCGGACTGTGGACCCGCGCACGGTGCTGAGTCGCTGGCGCCGGATCGGGGGCGGAGGCGCGGACCTGTCCCAAGCCCTCAAGGTGGGTCGCGAGGTGGGCGCCGGCTCGGTGCTCACCGGGAGCGTCGTGGAGGCGGGAGGCCGGGTGCGGCTCGACGCCGAGCTGCGGTCCGTTGCCGGCCTGCCGCTCGCGCGCGCTCGGGTGGACGGGCCGGCGGACAGTCTCCTAGGTCTGGTGGACGGCCTTGGCCTCGCCCTGCTCCGGGACGTGTGGCGCTCGCATGAGCCGCTGCCGAATCTCCGACTCGGCTCCCTGACCACTAATTCGATCGAGGCTCTCCGCGCATTCCTCGAGGGAGAGCGATTCTACCGGCTCTCGAGCTGGGACTCGGCGAAAGCTGCCTTTACCCGGGCGGTCCAGGCCGACACCGGCTTTGCGCTCGCCCACATGCGGCTGGCCATGGTGCTTGGGTGGCGCGAGGGATGGGGGTCGCTCGAGTCTGGGCTGGCGGCGCTCCGCCACGCTGACCGCCTCTCCGAGCGCGATCGCTCGCTGCTTCGCGGATACCAGATGTTCGCTGAAAAGAATCCGGCCGCAGTCGACACCGCCCGGGCCTACCTGCGCCAGTATCCCGACGACATCGAGGCGCGGTTTCTCCTCGGAGAGATCCTGTTCCACTTCAACAGGCTGTTCGCATTTCCGCCGGATTCCAGCGTCGCCGCCTTCGAAGCGGTGCTCCGACTCGACTCGTCGCTCACGCCGGCCCTCATCCACCCTGCCGAGGTGGTCTTGTCCTACCGCGACAGCGCCGCCTACGCCCGCTACGTCGCTGCCATGGAGCATGCCACCGGCGCGGAGGATCCCGTGGGTCGCGCGGCCCTTCGGGTTGTCTGGGGACCGCACGACGCCGTCCGGGACAGCCTGCTCCGGACAGTGATCTTTCATGCCGAGGGCAACACGATCGGCCCGGGGCGGGATGTCTGGATCGCGGGATGGCGCGACCCTCGCGCGACCTCGGACCGTGTGCTCGAGATGGTGACCTTGTACGAGCGGACGGCCCCACCGGACGAGCGACTCTTTGCGATGCAAATACACTCGATGGCAGCATCGGGGCTGGGTCGAATCGCGGAGGGCCGTCGGCTCGCGGACTCGCTGCTCCCCCGGGACTTCCGGAAGGGGGGCATCACCACCACGTTCCCGATCCTGATTGGCATCACTCCGCGGGCGCCGGTCGAGCACCTGGAGTCGAGGCTCCGTGCCATGACCGACCGGCCGGTGACGAACATGGTGCTGGCAGAGTTGGCGCTGGCCCGGGGCGATCCTGCAACTGCAAGGGCGATCCTCGCGCGGGCGCTAGCCTCGGACAGTGTGAAGGCCTCCCCAGTCGCCCGGTCGCTGCTCGATGCTACTAAGGGGTGGGCCGATCTGGTCGAGGGGGACACCGCCTCGGGCATCCGGCGGATCGAGGCAGGACTGCGGCAGCCCGGCGCCTTGTTGGTGGACGCGCCAACAGATCCGCTCCTGCTTCAGTGGGCCCTGGCGCTGGCGGCCAGGCCCGAAACACGGGCCGAGGGCATCCGACGGCTCCGGTATGGATTCAACGACGCCCCGGACCTGCTCCCACTTACGTTCTTGGCGCTCGGACAAGCGTATGACGCGGAAGGCAACCGCGCCGAGGCCGTGCACTTCTACTCCAGTTTCCTCCGACTCTGGGACCGCGCCGATCCCGAGCTTCGGCCTTGGGTCCAGCGGGCCAGGGAGGCGCTGAGCGCCGAGCCGGTCGCGCGGTGACGAAGCCCGGCAGCACGCCATGTGCTGCCGGACTTTCACAACTGCGCGCGAAGCAGGTTGGGAAGCAGGCGGAAGCCGTAGCGCAGAACTCAGCGACGCAGGGAGGAAGAGAGGTCTTCGCGCTCGGAATGCTGAATCAGGAGAGGTATCCTATCGCGCGGACGCCGGCACGCCTCCGCAGTGCATGGCGGGAGATGAATCCGTCCTGTAACCATGGTCGCCGACGGGGGTCGACCGCACTCCGCGCCCACCACACTTCTCGCCCGGGACGCTTGCATAACCGTCGTGCCAGATCACTGCCAACCGAAAGCTCTTATGGTCCCGTTGAGCGCTAGCGAGAACAGAACGGAAGCCACGCAAAGGGGAGGCAGGGCTGCCACAGCGATCATTACCTTCCGCCAGAGGCCCCATCGACGATTTCGAGCGATCAGAATCCAGGCCAACGGTGCCAGGAACATCAGGACGAACCAACCCACGTAATTGAGCAGTGGAATCCCGTGGTACACTGTTGCCGGCACCAGCCAGACCCAGTAGCCTGCCCGGACGGCAACCGGGTCAGCAAACAAGTCCAGCACCACCGCGACGCCGGCCGTAAGGAGGGGCACTTGCCACCACAGCCTCGGATGCGTAAGCATGTCCCGGCCGGGCCTCGCCAGAATGCCTTCGGCTAGCAGGAGACAACTACCGCACACGCCTATCCAGCCGAAGAAGATGAAGGTGGCCACCCAGAGGGGCGACTTTCCAGGATACTCGTAGTTCCGTGCAACGAAGGAAGAGATCAGGTCCATAACGGTCGTAAAGCCGCCAGTGACCATGACAAAGGCTAAGGTGTCCGCTCTCCCGAAGCGCCAGCAAAGAAAAGCTAGGACGATGAGGGCAAACAGAATACCGATCAGGAGAAGGACTGTGAAATTAGGCGCTATGGCCACCGCGTAAGCTCCGTACCAGATAGAGGATCAGGGCTGGGAGCGGCAGAATCGAGAGCCAGAGGAAATCGAAGGCTCTCGCGCGAATGCCCGTGGCTACCCAGAGGAGGTAATTTGCCAGATAGGCAGCCGCAGGAAACCAGCGGCCCAAACGAGTCTCTCGCCTTCGGACGTGGTCCTCACTTTGGCTTGCGCCGCTCTTCATTGGACCCAACCATTAGCACGTGATTGCATTCACCCCTGAGTACCGGTCCCCGCGCCCATACGACTGGTGTGCATGCGGCAAACTCCGACATTTGAGTGAGTAAAGTACGGCAAAGTCTAGCATCCGACCCGGCAAACTCCAGCATCGGGTGACACGAACTCGCGTAAAGGTTGCAAGTTGCTGGAATTCAGGGCTTCCCTGCAGCCCCTCTGGATCAGGAGAGTCCTTCGTTTATCCATCGGGATGCAGAGCGATATGCTTCTCAGCGGGACCTTGTTCCCGGCGCCACGTAGCGCATCCCACCACAATCCCAGTGCGCCAGGGTTTCGCGCGCTGTCGATTCGAGCCCTAAGGAGGACCTCATGGGCATCCATGATTCATCCCGCACCCGAATCGCGCCGGTGTTCGGGCGCCTGCAGTGTCTAGATCCATCCGGTAGACTGTGGCTCCAGGGACTCCTGGAACTGGCGAACACTCGAAAGTTGCCGAGGCCCGACGCCGGCGCCTCCCGTCTGAGGGTAGCGAAGTGGTGGCCGAGGGAGGCGAAACTAGCCGCTCCGCCGGGGCTTCTTCGATGGCTCCTGGAGAATGCGGAGGAGCCCCGTGATGCCGCGGCATGGGGTCGCAGGCCGGAGGTGATGGCCAACCGGCGCCGGGTCGTCGACCGAGATGCCGATACGCTGGCTGGGGCATTGCAGAGTCTTCAAGAACGCCGCCCCTCGGCTCGCGCCTGGTACGTGCTCGAGGGGCCAAGTCAACCAGACGTCTATCTGGATTCCGCCGCCGCAGTGATCGTGGTAGAGGGGAAACGAACGGAGACCGCTCCGACAACTTCCACCGCCTGGATGCGTGTGCGGCATCAGATGCTTCGGCACCTCGATGCAGCTTGGGAGTATCGACAGGGTCGGCGAATCTATGGCCTCTATATCGTCGAGGCGCAGACTGGAACCAGCTCCACCGAACCCCCGTACACCTGGCACGAGGCAGTCGAGTCGACGATCTCAGGCGAGGTGTTGAGGGCCAGCCTGCCGCACCGCACGGCAGACGAACGATCGCAGATCGCCAGTGCTCTACTCGGGGTCACCACCTGGCAAGCCGTCTGCGACGAATTCCAGATACCTCGTGAAGTCCTCATCCCGGAAGTTCTTGATGACAGTCCAGCGAAGACCACGCGTAGGAAATCGGGCAGATCTCTGCGCCCTGCCCCCTTGACCGAGGACTTGGACCAAGCGGAGGGACCCCAGACAGCCGCCAGCTCGGCACGAAGCGAGTAAAAGT
>JBKPAO010000024.1:0-7715 GCA_046726475.1 Gemmatimonadota bacterium
GCCGATCGTTTTCAGAACGCCCTGGAACTGACGGATGCGCTGCGGTCGTCTACAGTAGGCCAGCGTGCCTGAATCAATGGTCGATGACCTCGGGCGGCTGGCGGCCGCCCTGGCCGACCGCTACGTCATCGAGGACGAAATCGGCCGCGGGGGGTCCGCTGCTGTCTTTCTGGCGGAAGACCGGAAGCACGGGCGCCGGCTCGCGCTTAAGGTGCTGCATTCCTCACTGGGAGCTGCTCTCGGAGTGGAGCGATTCCAACGGGAGATCGCGACCGTCGCCCGGCTGCACCATCCGCATGTTCTTCCGCTATTCGACTCCGGCTTGGCCGCAGGCCGGCTGTACTACACCATGCCGTACGTGGAATCCGGCTCGTTGCGCGATCGGCTGCGTCGAGCGGGACAACTTTCATTGGACGCCGTCGTCCAGCTCACTACCGAGATCTCGTCTGCGCTCGCCTACGCGCACGCCCTGGGTGTCATCCACCGTGACATCAAGCCCGAGAACATCATGATCTCGGTGACCGACCACGCGCTCCTCACCGATTTCGGCATCGCCCACGTCCTGGATGGGGCCGGTAGCGGAACCCTCACCGATACCGGTATCACGGTGGGTACCCCGGCATACATGAGTCCGGAGCAGAGCAGCGGGGACGAGCCGGTGGATGGTCGTAGCGACATTTATGCCTTGGCCTCGGTGGTCTATGAGTCACTCACGGGGACCCCACCTTTCACCGGACCTACCGCACGTGCCATCATCACGAAACGGTTGCTCGAGCCCGCTCCATCAGTCCGTGAGATCAGGCCCGACGTTCCTTCGGGAGCTGCGACCGTGCTGCAGAAGGCGATGGCTCGACAACCTGAGGATCGGTTCGAGACGGCCGCCGAGTTTGCCGCTGCTCTCGAAGCGGCTGCTCGTGAGCCAACAGCTCCCAGCCTGCAAGCGTCTGAGGCGAAGCCGAGGCGCCGCTGGGCCGTTGCATTCCTGGTAGTAGCCGCCGTAGTAGGCAGCGTCATCTTGGGTCGTCGTGTCCTACCTCGGACTACCGCTCTCGAATCGAGGCGGATGGTTGCTGTGCTTCCCTTCAAGAACCTGGGCCAGCCTGCGGATCAGTACTTCGCCGATGGGCTCACCGAAGAGATCACGACTCGATTGGCGGGTCTTTCCGGTTTGGGTGTTATCTCCCGCACCAGCGCCGACCAATACCGTGGCACCACCAAATCGCTGAAGCGGATCGGCGAGGAACTGGGCGTCAGTTATGTACTGGAGGGGAGTGTGCGCTGGGAGCGTTCAGCGAGCGGTCCAGGCCAGGTACGGGTCACACCTCAGCTGATTCAGGTAAAGGACGACAGTCATCTCTGGGCCGACCGTTACGACGCGGAGCTCACGGAGGTGTTCCGGATACAGAGCGACATTGCCGAGCAGGTCACCGTCGCGCTGGACGTGGCACTGCGGCCGCCGGAGCGCGCGGCACTGGCTGCGCCGGTCACCCGCAGCGCCGAGGCGTATGATCTCTATCTACGGGGTAACGAGTACGCTAGTCGTAGCTGGCAGCGGGAAGAGGTGTCCAATGCGCTCCAACTTTATGAACGCGCGGTTGCCCTCGACCCGACGTTTGCGGCGGCCCAAGCGAGGTTGGCCCGGACTCACCTTAGGATGTATTGGCACTTCTACGATCGATCCAACCGGCGTCTACGACTGGCGAAGGAGGCCGCGGATGCAGCGGTGGCGCTCGCCCCCGAACTGCCCGAGAGCCACATCGCTCTAGGCTACTACTACTATCATGGTCTGCTCGACTACGATCGCGCGCTCCACGAATTCGAACTCGCTCGGAGATCCCAGCCCAGTAACAGCGATCTTCTGGCCGCGATCGGCTACGTAGAACGGCGGAGGGGTCGCTGGAAGGAATCGCTCGCCAGCTTTATCGAGGCACTGCGCTACGACCCCCGGTCCAGCTTTCGGCTCTTCGATGTCGGCGACGACTACTTCTCCCTCAAAAAGTTCCCTGAGGCCGAGCACTACCTGGATCGAGCCATCGTTCTATCACCCGACTGGGTCAATCCATACGTCTTCAAGGCTTGGCTGTACGTCGTGTGGCGGGGAGACATGCGGGCGGGTCGTGCCGCTTTGCACCAGGCGCTGACCCGGGTAGAAGTCAGCCGGGTGGCACAGGCCATCGGAGCCGGCGACCGGGTTTCCACCTCGATTTTCACCGCCGACAGCACCTTTGCCGCCATGCTCGATGGCGTCTCGCTGTCCACGTTCCGGAGCGATACAGCGCGCTATCATGTTCTCAAAGCCGACGCGGCTCAGTTTCGCGGTCAGACAGCGGCGCGCCGTGCCCACGGGGACTCGGCACGGGTGGCGATCGAGAGCACCATCCGGACCCGCCCTGACGATGCCAAGCTCCAGGCGATTCTCGGTCTGGCCTACTCTCACGCAGGCCGGAAGGCCGATGCTGTGCGTGCGGCAGAGCGGGCCGTAACTTTGCTTCCGATCTCGCGCGATGCCGTATCCGGGCCGTTCCTGCAGAGTGATCTCGCTCGGGTTTATGCGGCTGTGGGGAGGCCAGACAAGGCAATCGAGGTTCTCGAGCGTTTGCTCAAGGTTCCCTCCTGGGTATCTCCCGCCGAGCTTCAGGTTGATCCCGTTTGGGATCCCCTCCGGTCACATTCACGCTTTCGAGAGCTACTAATCACCCGCTCCACCGCTCCGTAACACCCCCCCTTTCCAAGATACTGATGGTCTCTCGCCGGCAGGTCCGCCTCTGCCGAGCGCCGCCACGCCTCCCCGCCGGTTGAGATCGAGTTGAGAACCCGGTGAGCATGCCTCCCCATTGTTCTCCCCGCAGACAAGCGATGCGCCGTCCGCGGCGCTTCCCAAACCGACGGAGGCGACATGTCACTACCCACCTCACTCATCCGGCGAGCTAGGATCGCCGGCATCGGAACCGCCGCTCTGCTCTCTCTCCTTGCGCTGCAAGCTGCGCCGGGGAGGCAGCCGCAGTCCCAGTCCAGCGCCCTTCAAAGCCGCCGGCCTCCCGGCTCTCTCGTGCTCCCGATGAGCTACGCCGGCATCGGTAGCGAAGGAGTGGATCTGATCTGGCGAGGGACCACGACCGCACCGTTGGCAGGCCAGGCGACTGTACGAATGGCGTACGTCGGCGCTCCAGAAGATCGCGGCATGCCGGTCTGGCCAGTAACAGCGTTGCTCTTCTTTTCCGCCGACGACTACCGGAACTCATTCATCGCCGAGCTGAGCGGCACGATGGACTGGACGCGAGGCGAGATGCTGGGGGTTGGACTGGTGACCGACGGAGCAGCCGCGAACACGCGCTTGGAGCATGTGTTCCGAATTCGGGACGCCAAGTGGAACGGGAGCCTCAGGCTCCGTTTCCTGTCCGGCACAGCGGAGTCAGTTGCCGCAGTAACAGTCAAGGACTGAACACTCGAGAAGTCTTGATGTCCCACGCAGTATCCAACTGAATGAGGAGAAACAACCATGCTCGGCCCCAAGACGACGTTGCGACACACGATCCCCATGTTGGCCACCACACTGATTGCGGCCTTCAGCCTTGCTTGCGGTGGCGACGACAGTGGGCCCGCCGCTCCGAGCGGCGACGACGATGTTCCGGTCCCGGCAACGACCAGCGGCTTCAGAATCACCAACTCTTCGAGCCGCTCGGCCTGGTACATCTACTTCAAGGCCTGTGGTACGGAGGAGTGGGGAGATGACCGGCTCGGCAGCAGCAACGTGCTGTCCAGTGGCGAATCGTTCACCTCGGCGATACCGGCCGGTTGCTACGACGTGCTCGCCCTCACCGATACTTCGGAGCTACCCTACTACCAGATCGACCTGCCACAGCAGAGCGTTGTGGACGGTCAGGTGACCTCGATCTCCCTCAGTAGCTCTGACTGGCAGGTGGTGCAGTCGGCGGCCTCGCTCATCCGCGCCGGCCTAGCTATCGGGAGGAAATAGCGCTGCTGACTCTTCATCCTGGATGATCGGCCGTGATGATGGCGCCCGGTCATCCAGGGGCAAATCTCTGAGCCCTCCATCCGACCGCCGACTACCCGGCGATTTCCCTTCTGAGGCTTGTTGTGAGTCGCGCTCCCGGAGATATCTTCTCTAAGCGCCACTATCTCTGCCCGGAAGGTCGCGTCTGGTGCTTCGGTTCGCTTCGAGCCTCGCGAGCGTATTGCTCCTGCTCAGTGCTTGCGACCAGTGGGCACTCCTGGTCAATAGCGACGGGGTACTCGCCATCGTCATTGTGAGTGATGGCGACTCGTCGCGGCGGCCCTTCCAGGTCAGGACCCGTACTGCTGATGGTGTCAGCCGACTCATGCAGGTGCCACCGTCGGGCAGTCTAGCCATCGATGGCTTGAAGACTGGCCAGGTCGAACTTACCCTCTTGGCGCCCACGGGATGTCGTGTGGCAAGCCCGAACCCTCAGACGGTGATGAGCCAAGCGGGTGAGACGGTCAGGGTCAGCTTCGATGTACACTGCTAGGGGCCAGCGGAATCCCTGACCGGCTTCAACACCAAATCCTGAAAATCGAAGCTGAAATCAACCGAGGCCGATGCGGGAACTATTCGCAGCTGATTCACCGTGCCGTCGGCATTCAGCCAGAACGTAGCGTAGGCATCGGCCCGAAGCTCCCGGTCGCGCCAGCGGGCCAGAAAAGTATCGTGCTGCCAGTGCACCAGATCGCCCACCAGCGAAGGGGTCCGGGTAAATCGGATCATCAGCCCCTTCGCTCCCTCGGCAATCTGCACGTCTCCATACCAGGGATCCCGATACGTCCCCGCGTATTTGGCTAAAGGAAGCGACGGACCCGCCATCGAGTCCCGGCTGGTCGCGGCCCTCTGTTCCGCATCCCGGACCTTCTGCCGATTCCTCTGCACCAGCTGCTCGAAGAGCGCCGGATAATCCGGCGACTTGGCGCCGATGTAGTAGTCGAGAACGCGATAGGTGATGGCGTCGTAGGCTGCACCCGACTCTTGATTGGTCAGTACCACTACTCCGAGACGGAGATCCGGAATCAGCGCAACTTTCGACAGGTACCCCGGCAGCCCGCCGGTATGCTGCCGGAGGATGTAGCCGCGGTAGTCGCGCACGCCAAGGCCGAGGGCGTACCCGGCCATGGTTGCCCTTAGATGTGCTAACTGGGGCATGCCCTGTAGTGGGTCACCGATCGGTGTGGGGGTAACCTCTCTCCAGAGCTGTTTCGCGCTCGCCGGCGCGAAGAGCCGGGTTCCGTCCGCAACCTTTCCGGAGTCGAGCTGAACCAGCAGCCACTTGGCCATGTCAGCGGCTCCGGCCATGATACCGCCCGCAGGATTGGTATTGTCGCTCGCGAACGGCGCAACCGGCCGGACCGTATCGTCCACTTCGGCGTGGGTTCCGGCGACATTGCCCTTCTCCGTGGCGGCGGAATGCCGGACATCGCTGTCGCTCATCCCGATCCTCCGGAGAATTCGGCCGCGGACGAAGTCCTCCCACGACTGACCAGACACCGCCTCAATCAACTCCCCGGCGACGAGGTACAGGACGTTGTCGTAGGCGTAGGCACTCCGAAACGAGGTGGACAGCGGTAGGTAGCGAATCCTGCGGGCGATTTCCTTCCGATTGTAGGTCGACGGCGGCCACCAGAGGAGGTCGCCCGCGCCCAGGCCAAGGCCACTCCGATGGACTAACAGATCCCGCACCGTGAGCTCGTGAGTGACGTAGGGGTCGGACATGGCGAACCCCGGCAGATAGGTGCGGACCGGCTGGTCCCACTGCAGCTTGCCCTCTTCCACCAGCAGTGCGAGAGCAGTGGCGGTAAAGAGCTTGGTATTGGATGCGATGCCGAAACGGGTTTTGGCGTCAACCGGAGTGGGGTCGCCCATGCGGCGAACGCCATAGCCCTTCGCCAGGATCACCTTGCCATCCTTGACGATCGCGACCGAGAGCCCCGGCACGGTAAAGATCTCCATCACCCGCTTGACGTAGCCGTCGAAGCCGGGCGGAGGCTGCTGAGCGACTGTCTGAGCAGGGGTTGCGAGGAGCGACAGCAGGGCAACCGAGTGGCGGATCCGGGAGATCATTCCGACTTGACTCCTGCTTGAGGGTCTGGCCCCAATCTCGGGGAGGGCTAACGTAAGGTGAGGCGAGTCGTAGTACACCCAGAGCCAGCAAATGCCGGGAGGCATCCATGTGGAAGCATAGCACGCAGTTGCGCAGCTCGGTTCTGCTCCTTACCGCTGCCGCCTGGGCCGGCGCCACCGGGTGTAGCTCCGACTCGACTCTAACCGATGCGGCTCCTGAAGACGCTGCGGCTGCAACCGCAGCGGTGACGTTTGGACCGTTTCCCGGTGCAACGACCATCTTCGTGGATGTGGACAATACCACTGGGGTCGAAGATGGAACCCGGCAGCACCCCTACAATACCCTCAGCGAAGGCCTCGCCGCGGCGAGCGATGGATCCGTGATTGGTCTCGCACCAGGCGTGTACGCCGAGGACTTCCCATCCCTCACTCCCAATTACGTGATCAATGGGCTGCAAAACTTCAAGTTGCTCGGTATGGGTGCGTCGCGCACCACGATCAGAGGCGACCACAGCTTCAGCCTCATCCGAGTGGACCATGGCTCCTCCGCGACGATTAAGGATCTGACCGTGGAGGATGGGGGAGATATCGGACATTCTGAGGGCGGCGGAATTCAGCTGCTCGGGCACACCGGCGCGGTGAGCCTCACGTTGCAGAACGTCATCCTGCAGGATAACAAGGCGGTGAACGGCGGCGGGCTCAGCGCCGAAGGCGTCGCCACGCTCCGCATGACCAACGTGCTGGTCGCCAACAACCGCGCGAACAACGGCTGTGGTGGAGTCTATCTGCAGGGGGTCTTCGGCAGCGTCAAGGGCGTGATCAAGAACAGCACCATAACGGCGAACGCGGCCAGCAATGTGGCGGGTGGCATCTGCGTGAGCAACGGCGCCGTCTTGAACCTGGTGAACTCGATCGTCTGGAACAACCAGCAGGCCGAGATCGCGCAGCCGCAGGGCGGTAGCGCAAGTGTATCGTACTCCGATGTCGGCGAAGCAACCTTCGCTGGCCCAGGAAACCTCCGGGCCGCTCCTCTCTTCGTGGATCCGTTGAACCGCGATTACCGGATCCGGGCATCCTCACCTGCGGTCGATGCCGGGACCAACACCGGCGCACCACGCACCGATATTCGGGGAATCACCCGGCCCAACGACGGCAACGGTGACGGCATAGCCATCACGGACATGGGGGCGTACGAGTTCGGCAAGATCTTCTGAGAGCTTGCTCGGTGCGGGGTCGCAGCTTCGCTCTAGGGTGAGCTCTCCAGCCGCTTACCCTCACGTGACTGCGACAGCAGGCGCTCGGCGAAGTCGGGCCGCTCATGGGCTTCGACCAAATCGTGTTGCAGGGCGGCCATGTCCTCCTCCATTGCATCCACCCGCTCTAGCAACTGGTTCACCGCGCCGCCGTTGCGGCCTGGACTCCCAGGGACCAGTGGCGAGCGATCTTCACCAGGCCCGCCATGATGATCGCGATGCCTGCGAGGGGGACTAGGAAGTCGGGGTTCATCGTGTCTCCTGACAGGCCTGTTGCAGCTGTTCGCGGAGCCGCTTCGGGGCCACCAGGCTGTATGCGTCGTGCAGCAGCTCCGCCACCTCAGCCCACCGAACCCCGCGATCCAACCAACACC
>JBKPAO010000025.1:0-18397 GCA_046726475.1 Gemmatimonadota bacterium
GCCCAGAGATCCCAGCCACCTGCAGGAGCGGTGTTGGGTGGGAGCAGCGCACCGGTTTGAACTGACCATCGGAGACGCCCGGACTGTTCGTCCACTGCGAAGATGCGACCCGCCAAGGTTTGTGCGATCACGAGGCCTCCGGCCACCGCCGGCGAAGCATCCACGGTGCCGCCGGCCCGATACCTCCAGATCACCCGCCCAGCCGCGCGATCGATTGCGTACAGATATCCATCACCACTTCCCACGAAGACTCGGGTGGCGGTGACCGCCGGCGAGGATCGCACGGCGCCGCCGGTCTGTACCCTCCAGCGCACCCCGCCCTGGCCATCAAAGAAGGTTGCCGCCGAGTGTCCGGTATGCTCAGGATTTCCCCGAAACATCGTGACCGGTGAGGGCGGAGCTACGATGGGCCATACGACGATGTGCAGGAGCATTGGCCACATGGAGACTTCTCCTTGGATGTGCGCTGGGTGGATCGACTGTCCGCCGCCGGACGATCCACGGCAACGTTTGGTTTCTGAGCGGTTGTGTCACCAGGGTGACACCAACCGTCACACAGGAGAGCAAAAACCTAGCGCGAGAGGCCCATGCGACACGACCTGCTTGCCGTCACGTCTCTGGTCTTGGCCTGCGCCGGCCAGACGTTCGACTCCACGCCTGCGGCCAATTATCGCGTGCTCTTCATCGGAAACAGCCTCACTGCGGTCAACGATCTTCCACACACGGTCGCCGCGCTCGGCGCAACGGTCCACGATAGCATCTCAGTCGAGGCCGTCACCCGCTCCAACCTGGCGGTCATCGACCATGTCAATGGAGCGAGCAACGCGGTGGATGTAATCCGGCAGGGCAGGTGGGACTATGTGGTGCTCCAGCAAGGGCCGACCAGCCAGCAACTCGGCCGGGATACGCTGATCCTCGCGACCAAGCTGCTGGACCCGGACATCCGCGCTGCCGGAGGTCAAACAGCAGAGCTCATGGTCTGGCCGGCGTCATCCAGCCTCTCCTCGTTCGACGGCGTGTTGCAATCCTGCCTGGAGGCAGCTCGGGCAGTTGATGGACTCTGTCTCCCCGCGGGTCAGGCCTGGCGGGCCGCCTGGGCGGTTGATCCAACACTTCCTCTCTATAGTGCCGATGGATTCCATCCCTCGGAGCTGGGCACCTACCTGGCAGCGCTCGTGGTATATGAGGGAATTACGGGACACAGCGCGACGGTGCTTCCGGCGCAGGCCTACGCCAATGGCCATCCGCTCGACACTCCGGTGAATACGGTGCGGCTACTCCAGCGAGTGGCCCATGAGACGGTACTGAGCCATCCGCGATAGGCGGGAACTATTGAGCCCCGAGTTGGCGTTCTAAACAATGGAGGTTGCCACGAACGCTCAACGACGGAGCCGACATGCGGCGAGTGATCCTGACTCCCAGCACCAGCCCGACCGCTGTGCCCCAGCCGGACCCGCTGCTTCTATTCATCCAGCAGGCTCAGCTCGCCTTGGTGTACGCCAGCCGGCGGTGAAGCTAGCGGCTCCGGGCGTCGTCGTCCGAGCGATGTGGTATTGCCTCAGGCCTTTCGAACGCGAGCCCGATCCAATGGTTTGATCGGCTCTTTCCGCGCAGAGCTGTCGATCAAGTGATTCAATCGGCGGGTGCGGGTCTCCTCCCGTTTTGCGTCCATGACCCAGAAGATGCTGGTCCGCTGATACCAGGGCGCCTGCGCGCGGAAGAACTCCCACGCGGGTGGGTTGGCCTGAAACGCCTTCTTTGACTTTGCATCCAGCTTGCTCGGCTTCTCCTCGAAGGAGTAGCGCCGAGAGCTCTTGGTCTTCCGTGCGGCGAACGCGGCGCGGCCGGACGAGTGCATTCGACCGGCCGCCTCCAGCTGGCGAGCTCGCTCGATGTTAACCAGACTCCATTTGCTCTTGGGACGGCGGGGAGTGAACCGGGTACTGAAGCTCTCTGCATCAATCGCGCGGCGTATTCCGTCGATCCAACCGAAGCAGAGCGCCTCATCCAGCGCCTCCCGATACGTAATCCCGTTCTCCTGAGCCTGGGTCTTGTAGCAGCGTACCAGTAGCTCGGACTCCTTTGCATGATTCGCCTCGAGCCACTTCCGGAAGGCTCCACCCGACGCGAAGGTACGCAGCTTCGTCATCCCACGGGAGGTCGCTGGGTGAGCGCTCGCTCGATTCCCTCCAGATGCCGGGCAATCCGTTCCTGCGCCATTGCTCCGCGCCAAAGGGCGACAATGACTCCTCCGATAACCACCAGGTAGGCGAGCCAGTACACCAGGACGTAGCTACCGAGTGCCCAATTGAGCGGTCGCATACTCCATCTCCCCGGATTGAATCCGTTTTGCTTCGGCGGCAATCCTCCATCCATAGTATCCCAGCCAGAGAAACGCCGGCACGTTGGCGTAGATCAGAGGCTCGAGGAAATACCAGCCGGTAGCCGACCCAATGCCTCGCCCCCATGAGAGAATGCTGACCACTAGACCGCCCCAGGCGAGTGCAGGGGAAACCTGCCGTTCCGGCCCGCGGACCTCCAGGTAGGTGAGGCCGGTGAGCCCCAGCAGAAACAGAGGATTGCCCAGCCAACCGTACCCGATGAGCAGCCGGTTGAACGCATCGTAGAGCAGGGGATCGCTGGTGGGAGCGCCTCGCGCGTTGAGTGCGTGCATGACCCATCCGTTGATGAGGGCCACGCCGGTGAAGAAGATCATGCCCGCCGCTATGGCGCCCCAGAACAGTGCCCGGGTCCACGGTCTGAGGAGTCCACCGCCTGCTGCCAGCATGAGGACGCTCCCGAGCACAGAAAGCACAAAGCCGGCAGCGATCGCAACATGGATTGGTCCCCACCACGGCGTCTGGCTCAAGACGGAAGGTCTTTCCTCGAACCCGCCCGCCGGAACGGGGTGGAAAAGCAGTCCGATCACCACCAGCACGGACGCGAGAGCGAGCACGTATCCACCGGCTCGGGCAGCTCCCGGCTCGCGCGGTGGGAGAGTGGTCATCGCCGTGTCAGGCTGGGGTACGTAAGACTTGGTAACGTCTGCTCGATGGCGGCTCGATTGGCCTCCTCCCACGGGGGAAGCTTGAGCTCGCGCCCGAGATCCGGCAGCGCCTCGTCTACCGTAAAGCCAGGACCGGCGGTGGCGACCTCCATGAGAACCCCACCCGGCTCGCGGAAGTAGATGGACTGGAAGTATTGACGGTCGAGCACCTCGGTGACGCTGTAGCCCAGCTTCAGCAGCTCCTGGCGGAGCCGTACCTGCTGGTCAGAACTCGCAATCGCCAACGCGACGTGGTGGACGGTGCCGAGACCGTTCCGCGCGGGCAAGGCGTCGGTACCATGGAGGAGTTGGACTCTCTTACCGGGCTCATCCCCGTTCACTGCCAGGGTGGTGGAGCGCTCGGTCTGATCGAGGACGGTGAACCCAAGCAGCCCGGTGAGGAGGTTTACTGTGGGGACCGGCTGCCGGATGGTCAGGCTGACGCTGTGAAGGCCGCGGATCGCGGCATCGGCTCCGATACCGGTACCGGTCCACGGCGCGCGAGAATCGTTGTCAGTTCCCAGAAGCTGGATGACGAGCCCGGAGGGATCGCTGAAGGCTATGCCGCGCCCGGAATTTTCGGTCGCGAGGGTCCGGGACACCACGCCGCGTTCGCGGAGCCGAGTGTTCCAGAACTCCAGCGATCCCTCTGGAATAGAGAAGGATGTTGCGGTGATCTGGCCTTCGCCATGGCGGCCCGGTGGAACCCCCCACCCCCCGTAGGGAAACGTGGTCCAGACCGTTCCAGGAGTTCCGCGCTCGTCACCGTAATAGAAGTGGTAGACGTTATGGTTGTCGAAGTTTACGGTCTTCTTGATCAGCCGGAGTCCCAGCACGTCCACGTAGAAGTCGAGATCGGCCTGTGCCTCGTTGACCGTGGCGGTGACGTGGTGCAGTCCGAGGATCGGGTGCTTCATGCAACCGGTCGCCGAGTGAGGACTAGCTGAATTCTGGTCCCGTTCGACGTACGATCAGCGGTCAGAGTGTTGGTCGCGACGGTAAAGGGCACGTCCCTTATAAACGTGTCGACATTCGGCATGTCAAAAGCCACAGCCGTCCCATTTAGCGCCCATGTCCCCTGGAGGTCTAGGTCCAGATCGCTCCCGCCCCCGTTACCGTTTGGTACAAAGAGGTGACCGGTGACCTGACCGTCGCTCGCGAGATTGATGTCGATCGAACCACCTAACGCCAATATGTCAGCTGTGATGCCGTTTTGCGTGACGAGGAAGGTGCTCCCATAGTATGGACCTGCCACGGACTCTGGCCTGGGCGTGAACCCGTTGTCGTCCCCGCAGCTGGAGGCGAGAACGACGATTCCGAGTGCGCTCACCATGGATCTGATGGTCATTCCACCCTTCTCTTCGACTGTTTCTGGGGCACTCCCCCGGCCACCTGGCGATAAAACTCGGCGATGTTGTAATAGTTGCTGAATCGGGTAATCCGACGGCCGTTGGTGCCCACGATGGAAACTCCCTTGATCTTGAACCGCCTGTCCTTGACCGGGCCACGGGGGGTGTCCCCGGTATAGCTGCCGGCCAGCATCCATTCCGCGGCTACCTTGAAGCTATCCGCGAGCACGTTGGTAGGCTTCCAGTCGAAATCAGGAATCATTCCCAGCGTTTGACGCATGTAGCCTTTGAACCCTTGCGGCCCCTCACCCCGAAAATCGAGCGCGAAGTCTTCTGCGATGGCGGTTCCTGCCACCAATGTGTCGAGCGCATCATAATCATGCCTATTCCACGCCTGCACAAATGAAGTGAAGAGCTCGCGCGGATCGGTGGCAGTCGCCGCAGATTCGGGACCTTTTGCGCAGGCGCAGAGCGCGAGGGCCAGCAGCACTGGAGAGGGCCACGTGAGCCAGTTCACCCGCGACACACCGCCTCCTTTGTAACGATTGTGCCTACTGCCATCCTCTGCAGGGCAGGATCCAGCTTCGGCGGGCGCCGACTACGCCTCGACTTGCGTCGCGGTATGCCGTTGCCGCGGCATCGCAAGTGTCAGGTTCTTCGCCGCGACCAGTTTCAGAACACTTGAGGGCACTTCTGGCACGGGCGATACTGCCGAACGTCCTTCCAGAGGAGCGCCATGTTCCCCGCTGTGTGTCGTGGCAGGGCGCTGGACCTGTGTCTACTCGCGACTGTCCTGACTGTGGCCGCGTGCGCCTCTACCGGTCCGGGAACGGCTCCGCCGCTGGCGCCGCTTCCATCGTCAGCTCGCGGGCCGGCTGCAGAGATCCGTACTGACGTGCCTTCCCTTCAGGAGCGTCGTCCCGCGCGTCGGGAAGGTCGTCCTGCGCGCCCCAGTCGTCCTGCACCCCCCAGTCGCCCGGCGCCGGTCCGCCGGACGCGGGTGGACAGTGCCGCGATGGAGCTGGCGGTTACCAAGCGGCTGGCCCAGCGCCCGCTCGCCATGGCGCTCGCGCGCCGCATCAGAAGTCCCGAGCTGGCCGACCGGGTTGCGTCCGCCATCGTCTATGAGGCGGGCCGCGCGCGACTGAGTCCCAGTCTGCTCGCTGGCGTACTCCTTATAGAGAACGCCCCCTTCGATACCAGCGCGATAAGCACTGAGGGCGCTATCGGCCTCATGCAGGTGATGCCGGTGCACGTCGGGAGCTACCGCTGTCTCTCTGGCGATTTGCTTAACGTCGAGGCCAACATCTGTCATGGAGCCCGGCTACTGGGCAGTTACGTCCGCCGGAGCAAATCGGTAGAGTCGGGACTGCGCCGCTACAATGGCTGCGTACAGGGGCGGAACACGCCTCGATGCCAGCACTACCCGACCCGCGTGCTACGGACCGCCTCACGGCTCCGCCGGGAGATGCTGGTGAGCGCGGCCCGACTCGATCCCAGCATTTTGGATCCCAGCGGGGTGTCTCCCAGGATCTCATCATCCAGCCTTGGCGCAGATCTGCCGGCGGATCTAGCCGACCAGGATACGGCGTCTACGCCGGAGCCCTCGCCGTGCAGCACCCTGATGGGATGCTTAAGGCGGCGCTGGAGCTCAACTCGCTAAGTTGCAGCAATCAGGCAATATGGCAAGGTAGGTTCTACTGGTTCGGAGCTGAGTGCTTCCCAGCTCCCCCTTCCCGCACGACGTCGACTTCCACCCGAGAGGCTCGCTCCGGCGTGTGCCAGATGCGATGCGTTTCTGCGCGGAAGTCTCCCGCCTTCGCCTTGAAGATGTTCGGTACCCAGGTCTGCGGGTTTCGGTCGTAGAGGGGAAACCAGGTGCTCTGAACCTGCACCATCATTCGATGTCCGCGTTTGAAGGTGTAGCTCTGTTGGTGCAGGTCGATCGTGAAGTCGACCGGAGTGTTGGACGGCAGCGGCTCAGGCGCCGAAAAGCTCTTACGATAGCGTCCACGCATGATCTCGTGTGCGACCATAAGCTGGTACCCACTCCACGACCAGTTCTCCGGCAGGCTGTCCGGGAAGACGTCGATCAGTTTTACTACCCAATCGGCGTCGCGGCCCGATGTCGATGCCACGAGTCGGCCCGTCACGTTTCCCGCGAGCAGCAGATCTTCTGTCAGTGGCTCCGAGACCCAGCTCAGTACGTCTGGACGTCCTTCGACAAAGCGCTGGTCCTCGGTTTCCCAGGTGCGCCAACGGGAACCTCGCGGATCGTAGGTCTGCTCGACGGGACGGGGTCGATACGGAACCGGGTGGGCCGGATCCGACACATAACTGTCGAATCGTGACTCCGAGCCGGTAGGCTTGTCGAAGGAGAGGCGGCCTCCCGCATGCAGGTATACCGAACGCCGCTCTGCCGTCCTTGGGGGCCAGCTGTCGAACGACCGCCAGCGCTTCAGTCCTGCGTCATATACATACGCTTCGGGCTCTGTTGGCTTTCCCTCACCCTTGAGCCAGTAGGCAAACCAGGGGGCTTCCAGCTCACGCAGGTACCCGTCGGAAGTTCCCGAATCGACCACCGCCATGCGGCGCTCCGCCCGGCGCCACCCTCCGTGATTCCACGGCCCCATCACCAGGAAATTGCGACCTGCCGAGTCCCCCCGCTCGAGTGAGCGGTAGGTAGCGAGTGGGCCATAGCGGTCTTCCTGATCCCACCACCCGCCGACGGTCAACGTGGGGACCTCCGGCCGCTGAAGCACCCGCTGGACGGCGCGCGTTCGCCAGAAGGCATCGTAAGCAGGATGGGCGACGAACGCTTCCCAGGTCGGAACTTTGCCATGAAAGTATTTCGCATCGACGTTGGTTAATGGGCCGAGACGCCGATACCAGTCGTAGGTATCCCAGACGTCGATAGGAACCGGAACCGACATATCCGAGCTCAGCTCCATGCTCCCCGCGTACTCGAAGCCATAGGAGAGACGGAACGCGCCCTGGTGAAAGAAGTCGTCGCCCATCCAGGTATCGGTCATTGGTGCCTGGGGGGAAATGGCCTTGACCGCAGGGTGAGGGTGAATGCCCGCCATGGTGGCGAGAAAGCCAGGATAGGACACGCCGAGAACGCCGGCGTTGCCGTTGTTCCTGGGCACGTTATGCAAAAGCCATTCAACCGTGTCGTAGGTGTCGGTGCTTTCGTCGACTCCGCGGGGGTCGGCGGGATCGTGCAGCGGGTGATTCATGATGAAGCGCCCTTCGCTGCCGAAACGTCCGCGGATGTCCTGATAGACGAAGATGTACCCGTCAGCAGCAAGAAACCGGTAGTCGTTCGTTACCGCGGTATCGCCTGCGATTCCATACGGCGTTCGGGTGAGCAGAAAGGGCAGTGGGGGGTGGTCGCCTGACGGCTGGCATACGCTGGTGTTGAGATGCACTCCATCGCGCATCGGTACCTTCACGAACCGGCAGTCGTAAGCTGCGATCGTCAACGACTGGCCCGCCGCCGGCCGAAGCGGTGGCACGGCGAGGAGCATGGCAAGTATTGCAGTTCTAGTGTGCATCGAACTTCAGAACGGCATCTGGTATTCCGGCGGGGTGACGCCGTTCAGTCTGAGGTAGGGGGACGACCTGGCCCAGGGTCCGCGCTGCTACCTCGAGATTGGTGGTCACGATGTGATCGAATTGCTGGGCGAAAGTGCGGACTCCGGGTGTAGGCCGAAAGCCAGTGGCGGAGTCAGGCATCGCATCGATGTACGCGAGAACGGCGGACCGGTTGCCAGTCGGACAGCAAATCCGGATAACTGTTGGCTTGTGCCTGGAGCAGCGATGGGGTGGCGAGCAGCAGTGATGAAAAGGTCGCGCGCACGGGAAGGTCCTTAGCGAGTGGCGGTAGGTATCGGCCTGTTGTTCCGTTACGAAACTGCTACCGAGTCGGGAGTAGCGCCTCGTCGCTGGGGGATAATATGCTTTTTAAAACCCTACTGGAGGAGATACCATGACCGCCAAAGCCCCTGCCTCCACCGCCACTGTTGCCCAGGAGCTGGTGGACCTCTGCCGTAAAGGCCGCAATCTCGACGCCGTCAACCAGTTCTACTCTCCCCGCATTGTAAGCATCGAGTCCAGCGGAAGCCCCGAGATGCCGGCGGAGATGAGCGGGATCGATGCGATCCGAGGGAAACACGAATGGTGGGAGGCCAACAACGACGTGCACTCGACGGAGGTGAACGGACCGTACGTCGGGAAGGATCAATTTGCCGTGCAGTTTACCTTCGACTCGACCTTCAAGCCTACCGGGGAGCGGAGAAGCCTCACCGAAATGGCGCTCTACACGGTGCAGGATGGGAAGATTGTCCGGGAGGAGTTCTTCTACAACCCCGCCCGCCCGAGCGCCTGAATCAGTCGCCGCACGAGGAACGATCCGAGCGGGACTCCATTGAGCGAGTCCCGCTCGGCGTTTCCTGCTACGACCTCTTGGAGCGCGAGCGCTTCCGCCGCCCACCCTTCTTCGCAGGGGGCACTTTAGCTCCTTTCTTCCGCGCCTCCGACAACCCAATGGCAATCGCCTGTTCCCGACTCTTTACCTTGCCGCCGCGACCGGATTTCCCGCTGCGAAGGGTGCCCTTCTTGCGCCGCCGCATGGCGCTCTCGACCCTCTTGCTGGCACCTTTGCTGTATTTCCGCCGGCTGGTCTTCCGTGAGGAGCCTTTCTTTGTCGCCATGACAGACCTCCCAAGCTGTGGGTATTAGAGGCGGCGGTCGGAGACTCGGCGCTCAACCGCGGCGTCGGGATGCAGCCGGCGTCGGAGCAGACTTCCCAGCATGGCTCCGATACCCGCGGCGACGAAGGTGTAACCCGCCAACATCACCACCCCGACCAGCCAGAGCTCGCTGTTCTCCGGCCTCGTTACCACTCGCCAAATCAAGACAGCGAGTTGCCCTAGGAAGATTCCGGTGACTGCTGCGCCGGGCCGGCCGGGACCGAGAAATCCCAGGACCATTCCACAGATCACCAGCGCCAGCGGGTAGGCTGGGCCGTTGCCGTCCCAGGGCTCCGAGAGATTCATGAACCCAGCCGGAACCAGCCAGAGCCCCAGTCCGATAACGAGTCCGACTATGAGAACGGCGCGGCGGGATAGGCGGGGCACCTAGACCTCCTCGTCACGAGATGTACGGATACGCGACCAAACGGCGACGAGCCGCAGTTCACTCACCGAGCATAGTGGTCTGCGCCAAGGAAATGGAGTGACACGTAAGACTCGTCGCCTACCACCCAGCTGTCATGGGACAGGGGAGGGATGTAGAACAGCTCCCCCGGATGCATCTCCACGACCCGATCCTCGAACGCGACTGTGGCGACCCCCGTCAGCACCAGGCCCACGTGTTCGACGGTGCAGCGGGTTGCGCCCACGGTTGGACCCACGTGCTCAGACCAGCGCCATCCCGGCTCATAGGTAGCCCGGCCGATGGTCAAACCGCCAAGACGCACTAGCTCGAATCGGCCTTTCACCATCTCCCTGACTTCGTCGGGTTGCTCGAATCGCTTGAGTACGACATCCAGCATCGCGGGATCTTCCGATATCCTCGTCATTCCTGAGCCACTTTCGGTCTGGCGGGTAAACCCGCATCATATGAAATGAACAAGTATCGCGTGCGTCCCGGCCAGAGGGTAGATCTCGATGATTACGATCCCGACGACACTCACCTGGTGCCCGGCGGAAAGGAGGAAGCGAGGGAGAAGAGCTCCGCCATTCAGATCCGGCTAGCTGAACTGCAGGAGCTGCTCTACGCGGGCCATGAATGGAAGCTTCTCGTCGTTCTCCAAGGGATGGACACCTCCGGGAAGGACGGCACTATACGGCACGTCATGGGCGGTTTCAACCCTTCAGGGACCCGGGTCGCGTCCTTTCGTAAGCCCACGGTCGATGAGCTGGATCATGACTACCTCTGGCGGGTGCATCGCCAGGTGCCAGGGAAAGGAGAAGTTGTCGTATTCAACCGGAGCCACTACGAGGACGTTCTGGTTGTGCGGGTACATAGTTTGGTGCCCAAGGAGGTTTGGAAGCGGCGCTACGATCACATCCGGTGCTTCGAGCAGACCTTGTTCGAGGAGGGCTGCATTATCCTGAAGTTCTTCCTCCACATCAGCCAAGACGAGCAGCGCAAGCGACTGCAAGCCCGGCTCGAGGATCCGACCAAGCGCTGGAAATTCCAGCGCGGCGATCTCGAGGAGCGAGAGCTATGGAGCGACTACCAGAAGGCGTATGAAGCGGCTCTCTCCAAGACCTCGACCAATGAAGCTCCCTGGCATGTGGTGCCGGCCAATCAGAAGTGGTACCGCAACTACATTGTCGGATCGGTGATCGCCGACGCGCTGGTGCGGCTGAACATGAAATATCCCGAGCCCGATCTCTCGAATATCGTCGTCACGTAGCCTGGCACTCGAGCACTACCTCACCTCGATGGTCACTCGATGCCAGGCGTTGTTCGCGTATCCCTTCACATTCCAGGTCGCCTCGATCGCTTCCGGCTGAGAGTCTCCATTTATATCTGTGGCTCTCACAATGAGGGTGTGACTGCCGGGCTGCAGGGGCACTTCAGCATGCCACAGGGTCCAGGACCACTCCGTGTGGTTTCCCATCGCGACGCGAATCCAGTCGCTGCCCCCGTCGGCTGATAGCTCGATCCTGCTGAGCGCTTTCCCTTCGTTTCCTATCGCCCAGCCGTGAACCCGTAGTCTCCCGGGCCGAACGACATCACCCTGGCTCGGCTCCAGGATCACCGAGTTGACCAGCACTCGACTGAGGGCCATGCCGGCGGACACGTCCCGGGGATCGTCCGGGTTGAGCTCTCGCTGAACCCGGTACGCCTGGCTCTGGAAGTAGTTGGTGGAGGGTTCTTCCAACAGCGCGATTCGGCCCAGCCACTTCACGCTGCGGGCGCCGATCCAGCCGGGCACTAGGGCGCGAAGGGGAAAGCCGTGAGCGGGGGAGAGCGGAGCCCCGTTGAGCTCGGTCGCTAGCAGCACCTCCGCTCCGAGCGCTTTGGAAAGATCGATAGATCCGCCAAAGCCAAACCGCTGGTCGTGCCGTTCCACCTGATCCAAGCCGAGCAGCTCGACGTATTCTGCATGCTCCGTCACGCCGGCAGCGGCAAGAATGTCCCCCAGTCGATAACCGCTCCAGCGTGCGGTGCCGGCCGGTTCGGGTCCCCAAGGGAGCTCTCCCGGCAAAGGCGCGATCGACAGCAGCTCGTTACGGCGCAGACCGGCGCACACCAACGTTGCCGTCACCTCGCGGCGAGGGAATCGCTCGAGATCAGTAAGGGTGAAGAAGAGGCGCCGGCGCACCAACCCACCGACCTCGAGTCGCCAACTGGTCGGATCGATCGTGGGTACGGGAGCGTGACTCCGAGTGAAGAAGTCGGCGGCGGGGGTGATGAATTGGTTCGGTGGGATCGGCCAGCTGCCGGTATTCAGCCCCTCGGTGTCGTGGCTGAGCCGCCGGGCGCGCTTAGTCGCCACCGGTCAGCCGGACGGCTTGGCTCAGGACTGCAACGGCCTCGATTTCCAGAAGCAGGTCGGGCCGAGCGAGGCTCGACACCACCAGCAAGGTGTTCGCGGGTGGATGCACGCGATCGAGGTACTTGCCGCGCACCTCCCTCAGCTGCGCCACATTCTTGAGATCGGTCACGAACGTCGTCGTCTTGACCACGTCTGCGAGAGACCCGCCAACACTGGTGAGAGCGCGAACCAGGTTTTGAAACACCCGCTCAGCCTGCGCTCGGAAGTCACCGGATCCGACCAACTGGCCCGTGCTGTCGAAGGCCACCTGTCCCGCGATATACACCGTGCGGCCATCCGGTGCCACAACGACGTGAGTGTACCCGGTGGGCTTCACCAGACTGGGTGGGTTGATGAACCGGGGCGTCTGTCCCTGGCTGTGGGCACGCGAGGGAAACACTATCAGAAACGAGCCTAGTGCTAGCGGGAGAAATGCTACCAGCTCTGTAATTCTGATTCTCATCTTGGGAGCACCTTTGACAATAAATGCTGAACCACAGAGGACACAGAGGATTCGTCTATCACCAGCACTCACGAAATCGTGGCCGCGGCCATCGAAGTGCACCGCCGGCTCGGACCGGGACTGCTCGAGTCAGCGTATGAGGCCTGTTTATGTCGGGAGTTGGGGTATCGACAACTCACCTTCGACCGACAGGTTCCTATACCGGTGCAGTATCGGGATACGTACGTGGAATGTGGGTACCGCTTGGACTTTGTGGTTGATGGAAGTGTCATCATTGAGGTCAAGTCAGTATCCAGAGTTCTTCCCATCCACAGGGCCCAAGTACTAACCTACCTAAAACTCACCAAGTTACGGCTGGGACTGCTCATCAACTTCAACGTCGAGATGCTTCGGTCGGGCATTTACCGGATCATTAATGGATAACAATCCTCTGTGCCCTCTGTGGTTCAATACTCTATGCTGCGTGGCCGTTCCCGGGGCCGCGGCGCTCCCGCACCTCGTAGTGGGCCGAGCGCTCGTCGAAGCGGAGGAGAAGCTGGCGAGCCGCCGAGGGAACCACAGCGCGTTCATAGTCCTCTCCCGCGAAGGTGCGCACCGCGAGGAGTGAGTCGAACCACATGATGGTGGCGAACTCGACCCCCTCGGCCACGTCCCGCCGCAGCAGATCGATGCCCTGAAACCCGCTAATCCCGCGATCGATGATACCGGTGAAGATCTCTGCCTTGAGGAGCGCCTCGTAGGCGTCGGCGTTTTGGCGCGTAGTCCAACCCCGCCAGATCCGGCTGATCATCGCTGCTAACCCGCGTGCGAGACGAGTGCGTCGCCACCGTGCTCGTGGTGGCCGGTATGGCCCCGAACCCGGAGTGACTGAAACAGCTTGCGGGAGACCGCTGCCACGTCGTGCACCGCGCGGTCGAATGCTTCCTGATTGCTGTGCGATGGCGTGTGGAAGCCGCTGATCTTGCGGATGAACTGGAGAGCAGCCTCGTGCAGCTCCGCGTCAGTGGGCGCGTGGTCTGCGTGGCGCAGGCGTTTAATGTTTCGGCACATGGATCCTCCAGCGTCGGAATGTTCGCGCCTGACTGGCTGTGTCACCGGCGACAGGCTGCCGGGTCAGGGCAGCCGATTGTGGACTAGACAGATATAGTAGAGAATGTAGCGGACAACGCCACCAGCTTGGTCATCATCTCTGTCCGGAGCTTTCCATGCGCCGTCTCCTGGTGACCGGCTTCATGACCCTGCTGGCCGGTCCGGTCGAGGCTCAGCACCTGAGGGACCAGCTCTCCGAGCTCTTCATCTTCGGACTGACTCGCCGGTAACGAAGGGCATGATGAAATAGGGGAGTCCCTCGGCTTCGCCGGCGGAAAGGAGCGGCACGATGTGCGGATGCTGAAGCTGGGCGGCGAGCTGGATCTCGCGCCGAAACCGCTCGATGTTGACGCCCGCCGCCAGCTCGGGGAGCAGCACTTTCACGACGACCTTACGCCCGAGCGCCGTCTCGTGCGCCACAAAGACCCGCGACATCCCACCACCGCCCAGCTCGCGGTCCAGGATGTACATCTTCCCCAGCGCGTTCTGCAGCTGCTCTTGAAGCTCGGCACTCACGAGGTCATGCTCCCGAACTGTTGCTCAGGGCCAGAGCATGCGAAAGGCATGCATCCAGTCGTCCTCCCGGAAGCCGGGGATGCACCAGAGCTGGGCGAGCGGCTCCAGCGCTCGTGCCGCCACCGCCGTGCCCATATCGGCGCCCTCCCAACCCAGGTGCTCCAGCAACCGGGCGACCACCGCCTTGGCCGCGGCGTCGTTCCCGCAGTAAAACATGGTCGGGGGGCCGCCGGAGAGCATGGGGTGCACCATCAGGTCGCTGCCGACGCTGTTGAACGCCTTGACGAAAGCAATGCCGGGATGGGCGGTCTGCAAGCGCTCCATCAGTGACTCATTGGGACCGGTAAAGTACCGGAGTACGCCATCGACCGGAGCGTCGTTGCTGATGGGGTTGGTGGTGTCGATGACCAGCTTGCCTTCGAGTTTGGCCGGGCCGGCCAAGTCGATCGCCTCGACCGCGGCGCTGCCGAGCACCGCGAGAATTGCCGCCTCACCCCAGGCCGCGACGTCCTGGAAGCTGCCCGAGTGGATCCCGGTGCTCTTGGAAAACTTGGCCAGCTTGGCCGGCGATCGGCTGCCGATGCGCGCCTCGTAGCCGTTGGCGGCGAGCCCCCTCGCCAGTGCTTGTCCTACTGCGCCGGAGCCGAGCACACCAAACCGCTTGGGGTGCGACAAACGAGCCATAGACTCTCCGATCGTGAGCAGCATGAAACTGATACACCGCACGCTCCTCAACCGCGCTGGAGCCACCCCCAAACGATGAGCAGTAATCCCAGGACCGCAAACACGCCATAGCTCAGCAAGGCGCGACGCCGAAACTCGCGCCCCCGCTCGGTCAGGAACTGCGCGGGCCACATCATGGACAGCACCGGGACACCGGGTCGCCGATGCCGTACCATCTGTACGTAACAGTAGACGCCGTACAGCCAGGCCGCGACGGCGATCGCCAGCACGACCGCGGTGAAAGCCAGACCGACCTGCTCCGCGGTGCGCGCCGGTGATAGACTTACCCGAAGCATCCAGCTTTCACGCGAGGAACCTAACATGCGAGTCTTTCTTACCGGAGCTACCGGTTACATCGGCGGTGCGGTCACTGAACGCCTTCGCGCGGCAGGGCACCAGCTCTCGGGCCTGGCCCGGAGCGACGCTGCAGCGGCTCGGTTGAGCGCCGCCGGCATCGAGCCAATGCGCGGCGACTTCGCCGACCCGAGGAGCGTCGCAGCAGGGGCCCGGGCCGCTGACGGCGTCATCAACCTGGCAACAACCTACGATGCGGCGGTCGATGGTCCAGCCATCGGTGCGATTTTGGAGGCGCTCGCCGGCAGCAACAAGCCCTTCATCTATACCAGCGGCATCTGGTCCCATGGCGATACCGCCGGCAAGGTGGTCGACGAAAACTCGCCCCCCAACCCGCCGCCCCTGGTGGCGTGGCGTCAGGGCGTAGAGGACCGGGTGCTCGCGGGGGCACGACGGAAGATCCGCGCGGTGGTCATCCGACCGGCCATCGTGTACGGACGGGGGGGAGGAATCCCTGCCGGCTTTGTCGAGTCCGCGCGGAAAGAGGGAGCAGCTCAAGTCGTCGGCACCGGGGAGAACCGCTGGCCTTTCGTGCACGTGGACGACCTGGCGGATCTGTATCTGCTCGCGCTGGAGAACGCCCCGCCCGGCACCTTGCTGCTCGGCGTCAGCGGTGAGGCCCACCCGGTCCGTGAGGTCGCCGCGGCCGCGAGCCGGGGCGCCGGAGCCGACGGCAGGGTCAGCGCATGGCCGCTGGAGGACGCCAGAAAGAAGTTGGGCGCGTACGCCGATGCGCTAGTCCTGGACCAGCAGGCCTCGGGGAGGCGGGCTCAGCAGCTGCTCGGATGGCAACCGCATCGGGCCGACGTGCTGGAAGACATCGAGCGCGGCTCGTATGCGTTGGCGGGGACGACCGGAGAACGGTAGCGCACCGTATCTGACAACGTCGATGCGCTTCCCCTCCATTACGACCCTGGCCGACCGAGCCAGGGAAGTCACCCTTCGGTTTCCCTGGACCATGGCGTCCGGGATTGCCGCCGCGGTCTTTGCTATCGTGGCCACGACAAAGACAGGGCAGGGAGACCAGTGGCTTCGAGCGAGTGGTGCCGCGGCCTTGGGACTTCCACTCACCGTGGCGCTGACGCTCTTCGCCGAGGAACGGGGCTGGACCGGGGGCAAGAAAGCCATTCTGAACCTGGGCGGCCTCGTCCTGTTGGTGCTTTTCTATCTGGTCTGGCGCGGTCCCGATCCCAAGCACGAGGCCATCCGCTACTTCCAGCTCAGCGCCGGACTCCATCTCCTGGTCGCGACGCTGCCGTTTCTCGGACAACCCGAGTCCAACGGGTTTTGGCAGTATAACCGCCGCCTGTTCCTCGGGTTTCTTCGGGCGCTGGTCTTCTCGATGGTGCTCTTCAATGGCCTCGCCGTCGCACTGCTCGCCCTCGACAAGCTGTTCGGCGTGGATGTCCCCTCCGAGCTCTACTTCCGGCTGTACATCGTCACGGTATTCGTGATCAACACCGCGATCTTCCTCGCGGCCGTACCGGACCATTTGACTGGGCTGGCGAGTGATACCAGCTACCCCCGGGTGCTCAAAGTATTCGCGCAGTACATCCTGACCCCGCTCGTCTTCATTTATCTCATCATCCTGCTCGCCTACTTGGTCAAGATCGTATTTGGAGGAGAGTGGCCCTCCGGCTGGATCGGTTGGTTGGTCACCAGCGTGGCGGTCGCGGGGCTGCTTGGCTTCCTGCTGGTGCATCCGCTCCGCCATGATCCCGGTGAAGCCTGGATTCGCACCTACACCCGCTGGCTGTTCATCGGTCTTATTCCGGCGGCAGTCGTCCTGCTGGTGGCGTTCTGGAAGCGAGTCCTCCCCTATGGACTCACCGAGCTCAGGCTGCTGGGCGTGCTGCTCGGGCTGTGGCTGCTGGCAATTGCGGTGAACTACACGCTCAATCCCGAGACAGGTATCCGGCGCATTCCGGTAACGTTGGCCGGCCTACTGCTGCTCACCCTGTATGGTCCACTCAGCGTGACCCGACTCTCGGTGGCGAGTCAGGGACGAAGGCTGGCGCAACTGGTCGCGGCACCGCGAGGAAATCAGCCTCCCTCTCGAGACCGGACTGCGCGAGAGGCCAGCTCCGCCCTTCGTTTTCTGCTGGAGCATGGTGCGCGGCGGCAGATCGCCGCTGCGATTCCCGGAAGTCGGCCGGTCATCGATTGGGACTTGGCTGCCCTCAATCGAGAGAAGCTCGACTCTGCGGCCACCCAAATCCTTGCGGTGGCCAACATGCGGTACGTCCCGCGCTACTCGGAGGGTTCCGAGCGCTACTTCAGTCTGTGGGCCCAGCCGGAGCCCCTCACACCAATCGCGGGATACGACTGGATGATCCGGGTCTCTCAGGACGGCGGATCCAGCGTCGTGGTGGGGAAGGATACCGTCGGCAGGGCGCCGATCGTGGTCGGCCCCGACACGCTTGGCGTCAACTTCGACTCACAAGCCGGAGTGCTGCAACTGACCGCAGCCGGGGATTCCTTTGCGTTCGATCTTGGCGCTTTGGCCAAGGCGGCGGCCGACTCTCCGGCTCGGTACCAGGTGCCCGCTGAACGCCTTCAACTCCGTCTCAGCGGCCGGTCTCGGAAGGCGATGCTGGCCCTTGAATCGATCAGCGGGAAGCGCTCCGGGGCGGATTCACTAACCATCGATCGCTGGCAAGGGAAGCTGTTTTTCGGCGCGACCGACTAGATCCTGGCGTACTCCTTCACCGTTCGTTCCGTTATTACGTCGCCGGTGTGCCGAGTGTTTTTGGGCTCGATCAACATGACGTGACACTCCTCTGATGCCACCGGGCGGTGCTCTACTCCTTTGGGGATCACTACCAGCTCACCCGGCCTCAGGGTCACTGCTCCGTCCCGGAGCTCAATCGTCAGCTGGCCCCGAATCACGATGAACAGCTCGTCCTCCTCTGCATGTCGGTGCCACACAAACTCACCCTGCACCTTCGCCAGCTTTACATGACTGTCATTGAGGTCCGCGATGATCTTGGGACTCCACTGGTCGCTGAACCGGGAGAATTTCTCGGCCAGATTTACCGGTGTAACCATGTCTCCAGCCTCCGTTTGACGGTGGGCCACTCGGTGTCGATGATGGAGTAGTACACCGTGTCTCGCACTCGCCCGCTAGCGGTGACGATGTGCTTGCGAAAGGTGCCTTCCTCCACCGCGCCAAGGCGGGCGATCGCGGTGCGCGACTTCTGGTTGAGGGCATCGGTCTTGAGCTCCACCCGGTTGACCCCCAGTCTCTCGAACGCGTGAGTGAGCAGGAGGAGCTTGGCCTCGGTGTTCACAGCCGTTCGCTG
>JBKPAO010000026.1:0-3714 GCA_046726475.1 Gemmatimonadota bacterium
AGGAGGAGCGCGACAAAGGGCGTGGTCTTCCAGACATCGGCGAGGATCACCGGTACCCACGCAGTTGCCGGCTGAATGAACCAGACGATTGGCTGCCGTAGCACGCCGATGTCGGTCAGTACGGCGTTCACGATCCCGGTCTGACCCTCGAACATGAAGCGCCAGAGCAGTGCGGACACCACCGTCGGTATAGCCCAGGGAACCAGCACTGCCGCCCGGACCAGTCCTCGGCCCCGAAACGCGCGGTTCAATGCCAGCGCGAGCCAGAGTCCGATCACCAGCTCGAGGGTGACGCTGGTGACGGCAAAGAAGAGCGTATGCAACAGGGCGCCACGAAACCGGGGATCCCTCACCGCGTCGATGTAATTGCTGAGTCCTACGAACGGTCGCCCAAGCCAGGGCATTCTGAGATCGTGCAGATGCAGAGATTCCCAGAACGTCCAGACCAGAGGAAAAAGTGCGACCAGCAGGATGGTGACCAGCGCGGGCAGGACGAGCCTCCAGGCCAGCCTGCTCTCACTGGCTTCGGCGCTGAGTGCCCGATCAGCGCCGCGCAGTGGTCGCTCCAGCGCCGAGTCCTACACGATCGAGCAGCTGCTGCATCTCAGTTTGCGCGCGAGCGAGCGCTGCCGCGGGTGTCGCCTGGCGGGTGAGCGCGCGGTGGAGCTGGATCTGAAGGATCTCCGAAAGCTGGTTGTACACCGGAGTCACCGGCCGCGGTACCGCATATTGGATCACCCGGCGGGCAGTAGCCGGTGGGATATCCAGCTCCGCAGTAAGGGCATCGCCCTCGTAGAGCGCCGCCCGTGAAGGGTATTGCCCGACCACCCGGGCGCGCTCTCGCATCTGCTCCGGCTGGGTCAGATAGTCAATCACGGCCCACGCCGCTTCAGGATTCTCACTATGGCGGTTGATGGCGAGCTGGGCACCACCCAGCGCAGCGGTAGGCCGGCCTCCCGGGCCGGCCGGCATAGCGGCTACGCTGAAGCGACCGGCGACCCGTGACTGCGAGCTGTCCTGTAGGAGAGCCACTGCGTATGGCCAGTTCCTCATGAATACGGTCTCGCCGTTCTGAAATGCGAAACGGCTTTCCTCCTCATGCCAGGTGAGCACCGCCGGTGGTACGATGCCGTCCCGATAGATCTCGTCTCGCATCTCGGTGAGCGCCTGCCTTCCCGCCTCCGAGTTGACTACTACTCGGCCGCCCCGAAGGATCTCACCCCCATACGCACCGAGATACTCCAGAAAGTTGGTTATCAAACCCTCGTAGCGGGCCCCCTGCCACACCAGCCCGTAGCGGAGCCCATGCTGCTGCTTCGCTCGCCGGGCATACTGAACCAGCTCACCGAGTGTCTGGGGAGGAGCCGAAACCAGATCGGTCCGCCAGTACAACATTCCGACGTCGACGAACCATGGTAATGCGTACAGCGTGTCCTGCCACCGGTTCGCCACAATGGTGGAGGGAAAGAAGGCGGCGGTGTCGGGATGAAACGGGTCCAGCGGAAGGATCCAACCGGCGGCGGCGAACTCAGGGGTCCAGATGGCGTCGAGCTGAAGAATGTCCGGGTCGCTCGCGCCGGCGTTGAGCCATTGAACGTAGAGCTGATGCCGCTGATCGGCCGCGTCCGGCGTGTCGCGCCGCACGACGCGAATACCAGGGTGCTGTGCGTTGAACCGAGCGAGCTGGCGATTCAATACCTCGGCCTCCGCTCCGAGCGAGCTGCCGGGGAAAGTGACGACAGCAGGGCCACGATCAGAGTGCCCGGCGCAACCGCCCATCAGGAGAGCGGCAACAGTGAGTGTTGTCAGCCAGTCAGCCATGCGGACTCGGCAGCGCATGGAAAGAACAGCGGGCCTCCCTGGGGTACTGCGTGGTGCGGCGGGGCTCGGGACCCCGGTATTCTGCTGCGATAGGGCCTTCAGCGCCAGCGTCGCCGCGGGACGGCGTCTACTCCACGGTTCCGTGCCACCTAGGATTTTCGCTTAGCTCCGGTCCGGGGCTTAGTCGGCAGCGGAGGGGTCTTGCTGAAGTCCTGCATCACGGTGGTGAGGCCCTGGTCTGGCCGGGTCCGCGAGTATCCCGCCACCAGCTGCGAGAGATACCGATCCAGAAAAAAGTCGAACTGATCCTTCGGCTCGGCATCTGCGATCAACAGATCGGTGTCGTGCATCGTGAGCTTGCCGAACCGCAGCACGTTTCCCCGATAGTACATGTAATTGGTGAGCTTGGGATCGGGCACCGGGAGTTCCTTCACCCTGGTGCTGTCGCTCGGGTGGAAGGTGAGGGCGATAGCGCTATCGGTCAGCTGCACCGCGTTCACCCGCCCTCGCACCAGCGGCGGAGGCAGCAGGGCGGCGGGATCGAGATAGAAATCGTTCTTGTCGATCCGCACCCCTCGAGCATCTCGCAGCTTCACCAGCTTCTCCAGGTTGAGCCCGAAGAACTTCATCAGTCCGCCGACGCCGATACCAACCGCTTTGATCGAGGTCGGATGCAGCCGCAGCTCTCCTGCGGACGTCAGGCTCACGTCAGCCAGCATGGTGAAAGAGATGCCCTTCATCGTGCCCTCCTGCTTGAGCAGCCCCTTCTCCACGCTGACGCGCAGGTGCCGGAGCGGGGATCCTGGGTAGGAGAAGGTATAGCGGTTCAGCAGGTCGCCCAGCTGCGACGGTACCATGCTCACTTGGGCCGAGTCGATCTTGATGATAAAGGAGGTCTTGTCGTCGAAGTACGGCGGGTGTTCGGGAGAGGTGGGCTCGAGTGCACCCCGAAGAAACTGGGTGCGGAGTACGATACTGGAATCGACGTGGAAATCGACGTGACGCATCTGCACCGCGACGTCGCGGGCCGGAGTTTGCTGCCCCGCCAACCCGTGCGGCCCCGAGAGTACCAAGATTGCTACGAAATACCGGCCAGCTTGAACCAGGCTCACGACTGCCCCACTTCACAACACAGGTTGGTGCTTCGGGTGAACCTTGTCCTTTCGGCCACTGGAGGGCGCTGGGTCACAAAGAGACCGAGCATAGATACTTCATCTACAACACGGACCTCATGTTCTGTCTCACTGAGAACGATCCGTGTCCATATGTGTTGTGGATCCGTGGCTCCCTCCGGACCCCTAGTCGACTCCGCCAATGCGGGTGCCCGCCGCCGGCTCCGCCTGACCCCGGAACACCCGCCGAAACACCTTCGCCATCATCCACGAGCGGAAGCCATCCAGGATCTCGTACACCGTCGGAATCACCAGCAGCGTCAACAGCGTCGAGGTGATCACCCCTCCGATCACCGCTCGGCCCAGCGGAGCCCGGAAGTCCGCGCCTTCACCCCGGCCCAGCGCGACCGGAATCATGCCGGCAATCAACGCGATCGTGGTCATCATGATCGGGCGGAGCCGAATCCGTCCCGCCTCGATCAGCGCCTCGCGCAGCGGTGCTCCCTTCTCATGCGACCACTTGGCAAAGTCGATCAGCAGGATGGCGTTCTTGGCCACGATGCCCATGAGCAGGATGACGCCGATCAGGCTCATGATGTTCAGGGTGTCGTGCGTGATGATCAAGGCCAGGACCACCCCAATCAGCGACAGCGGAAGCGAGATCAGGATCGCCAACGGATCGAGGAACGAGCCGAACTGAATGACCAGGATGAGGTACATCAGTAGCAGCGCGGCGCCGAGGGCGGTGAAGATCCGGGTGAACACTTCGGCTTGATCCCGC
>JBKPAO010000027.1:0-19651 GCA_046726475.1 Gemmatimonadota bacterium
AAGGTCGGACAGATGGGCATGCCGCCGAACCCACAGGCCCGAATGATGTTGTACATCATGCCGGTGATGATGACGTTCCTCTTCCTGAACTTTGCCTCCGGGCTCAACCTCTACTACGCGGTGAGCAACATCGCCAGCATCCCGCAGCAGTGGATGCTCGCTCGGGAGCGGCAAAAGCGTACGGCCAAGGCGATAGTGGAGGTGAAGACCAAGAGCACGGAGCCTGCTGCGGGCAAGCGAGCCAAGCGGAAGGCCTGAGCCCGCCGCCGGGGCTAGCTACAATGCTGGCGCCAGCACAATAGTTCCAGCATGCTCACCGACCCCATTGCCGCCTTGGCGACGCCGCCCGGACGGTCAGCCTTGGCGGTGATTCGTTTGAGCGGGACGGGAGCCCTGGAGATTGCAGGGCGGGTCATCGCCCGATTCCGATCCGACCCCGCCCGCCACGCGACCCTGGCGACCTTTCACGACGCCGATGGCCACCCCATCGATCGGGGTGTCTACACGGTCTATCCGGCGCCCCACAGCTATACCGGCGAGGATCTGGTAGAGCTCTCCTGCCACGGAGGCCTCTTCGCCCCTTTCCGGATCCTCGCCGCGCTTCACGGTGCCGGTGCCCGCCCCGCTGCACCGGGCGAGTTCACCCGCCGCGCGGTATTGAATGGCAAGCTGGATCTGCTGAAGGCTGAGGCCGTCGGCGATCTCATCGACGCAACTGCACCAGCCCAGGCTGCCGCGGCATTGCGGCAGCTCGAAGGTGGCTTATCTCGCCGACTCGAGAGCCTTAGGGAGTCGCTCATCGAGCTGCAGGCACTTCTCAGTTACAACATCGACTTTCCTGAAGAGGACGACGGGGCAGTGCCCCTCGACCAGATCACGAGGCGACTCGACGAGATCCGCGCCGCTGTCGGGCATCTCCTGGCAACCGCGCCGTCGGCGGAGCGGCTACGGCAGGGGGCGCTCCTGGTGTTCGCGGGAAGGCCCAATGTCGGCAAGTCGTCGCTCTTCAATGCTTTGCTCGGCAGCGATCGGGCGCTGGTCACTGAGATCGCCGGTACTACGCGGGACGCGATCGAGGCGCACACCGACTTCCTCGGATGGCCGGTACGGCTGGTCGATACGGCCGGCCTCTGGAACGCTCCGGGGAGAATCGACCAGCTGGGGATCGAGGTCAGTCGGCGCTACTTGGGTGCGGCCGATCTGGTGCTGCTCTGTGTGGAGGCCGGCCGCGAGATGGAAGGCGACGAGAAGATCATCGCGAGAGAGCGGCCGGTCCTCGTGGTTCGCACCAAGTCGGATCTCAGCCAGCATTTCGGCGAGGGCCTGCCGGTGTCAGTGGTGACCGGCGAAGGCCTCGATTGCCTGCGCCGCAACGTCGCAGAGCGGGTGTTCGGTGACCAGCTCAGCCTGGGGGATCTCGAGCCGGCCCTCACGCGCGCGCGCCACCGGATCGCGCTGGCCCGAGCGCAGGAAGCTCTTACCGCCGCGCTACCGCACCTGCGCCGAGACGGTGAGATCGTGCTCGGCGCCCACCAGCTTCGAGAGGCGACCGCCGCGCTCGACGAGCTGATCGGGGTGGTCGATATCGAGGAGGTGCTGGATCGGATATTTGGCAGCTTTTGCGTGGGGAAGTAATCGCGCCTTCTACTAGGCGCTCTGTATCCCGTGTGCCAACTCTTCCGCGACCTGGAACTCCTGGGCGCCCGCCCGCAGCGCCTCAGCCAGGCCGCGCTCGGCCACCAGAGCCTCAGTCATGCGATAGCCGAGGTAGTAGCCGGAACGCTCGGGAATCACCCGGCCGCTGATGAGGCGGGCCGAGGGGCTCATTCCGCCGGAGAGATAACGTAGACGGAGGCCCAAGCCGCTCCGATCCAGATCAGGCTCGACTGCCCGACGCAGAAACGACTCCATCTCTCGAAGCCGGTGATACTGTCGGCGGGGATACCCGAAATAATCGGCGGCATCGAACCCCGGTGCCAGCGCCTGAGCTGCATGCACCGCCAGGCCTTCGTTGACCAACAGCTCTCGGAGAGTGGCGCGGCTGCCGGTTGCCCAGTAGTCGTAGTAGCCACCGTTCTCGTTCACCAGACGCCGCAAGTCGCTCCTGCTCCCCGGCGAGGTATAGCGGATCGTGTGGGCCAGCTCGTGGGCAATCCAAACCGGAATCAAATCCGGTGGGAGTCCCATTCCGTAGGTCTCCGGGTTGACTCGTCCGGTGAAGTGCTCCAGGCAAATGAAGGCCACGCCCCGGCCGCCGACCACCAGTTCACCGGCGTTGGCCCCCCCCAGGCCGACCATGAGGTACGTGTCGGTCGGTCGGTCGATGGCCATGATCTCGCCCGCACGCGCGATCGCTTCCTCGGAGAGCTGCACTATGTCAGTTGTGGCAGCGAGGCCGTATAGGTCGCCGCGATCCGCCTTGAGAGCCGAGGCGACTATCGTATCTGCGTGGGGAGTGTCGGGGTCGAGAACGTAGTTACGCCAGTAGGCGTCGAGAATGGGGCGGTGGCTTTCACGGTACTGACGATACGCCGCTTCCCGGTCGCCTGACTCGAGCACGGCGAAGAAGTCCGGCAGAAGATTGATCAGCACGCGAGACGATACGAAGTCGCGTGAATCAACGCAAGTGTATGGAAAGTGAGAGGTGGAAGCGGGGAGAGGTGAGAGGGTAGGAGCTGGGTCGGCCACCGGAGAGGTGGAGAGGCTGACCCCTTTCGCCTCCCCCTCTGACCTCTTACCTCTCAACTCCTAATGCTCGTGCTTTTTCTTCTTGGCGACTTCGTCCAAAAACCGCCGCTCGGCCGGCGTAAGGCTGGAGATCCCCTTTTCGCTGATCTTGTCGAGCACGCGATCGACCTCGGCGGCTACAGGATCGGCATCCACGCTGCGGCGGGGGCGCATGGGGGTCACCGGTGTTCGGCGATCGGGCTCGGCCGATCCCGATTGGACCATGACCACACGCTCGACCGCGCGAGCCGTTTGGGCTGGGGTCCGGCGCGAAAGCGATTGAACCCGAAAGAAGAGATAGCCGAACAGCGCTCCGCCTACGTGAGCGATGTGGGCGATGCCGTCGCCGGGCCAGAGCCGGGACCCGATCACATCCAGCGCAACCAGACCGATGACCAGGGTCCGAGCTTTGATCGGCACCGGGATGGGGAAGACAATCAGCTCGGCGTCGGGCCAGAACATGGCGAACGCGACGGCAACGCCCAGGATCGCACCCGAGGCGCCCACAAAGGGCCCCACCGGCATGAATCCAGCGAGGAGGAGCGAGAAGACGGCGGCCCCTACACCACAAAACAGATAGTACAAAAGGAAATGCCGACTCCCCATCCTGCTCTCCACCGCGGTTCCGAACACGTACAGCATCAGCATGTTAGCCAGAAGGTGCAGCAGGCCCCCGTGCACGAACATGTAGGTCACGAAAGTCCATGGCTGGCTGAACGCAGTGCTGGGAGAGAACTGGAGCGCGCGGAAAACGTTCTGCGAGGTAAACAGGGTCATGAGGAGGAGCAGCACCACCGCGTTGGCGATGATGAGCCGCCCCACCCAGGGAGTTATCCGGTATGAAGGAGATGAACTCATCGGACGAAAGCCTTTGACCTCAGATCCGGCGCGACTACGAAAGATTATCAGGCGGGCCGCGCCGGGCGACTCGACAAATCCGTTCGCACAGTTCGGCGAATTTGATGCCGACTGCTGAGGCGGCCTGTGGCATGAGGCTGGTGGCGGTCATGCCAGGCAGCGTGTTCACCTCTAAACAGACGATTTCGCCGGCCGGTGTCAAGCGAAAATCTACCCGGGAGTAGCCCCCGAGCTTGAGCGCCTCGTGGGCGAGTACGCCGAGACGGCCGCACTCTTCTGCCGTGGCTGCCGGAATGTCAGCGGGGAAGATCTCCTGGGACATCCCCGGTGTGTACTTACACTCATAATCGAAAATTTCGTGCCGCGGAATGATCTCGCCAACCGCCAGCGCCTTGCCCTCCAGAATCCCTACGGTAAGCTCCCGTCCCGGGATGAACCGCTCGATCATGACCTCGTCATCGTATCGCCGGGCCAATTTCACGGCAACCTCGTAGTCCGGTGGCTCCTTGACCACCGTCAACCCTACCGTGGACCCCTGTTTGGATGGTTTGACCACGACGGGCCATCCAAACTGACGCTCGACGTCGGCGCGCGCTGCGGGCGCCATCACCCAATCGGCTGTCGGTACCCCGGCGGAGCGAAAGAGACGCTTAGAGATGTCCTTGTCCATTGCCATCGCACTGCCCAGACGACCGCTGCCCGTGTAGGGGACCCCAATCATCTCCAGCAACGTCTGGATGGTTCCGTCCTCGCCCCGGCCGCCGTGGAGTGCAAGGAACAGCACGTCGGCCTCGCGGACTACCGCCAGATTGGCCAGCCCGGAGAGCAGAAGGCCACGCTCGAGTGACTGAAGCCGGGCGATCGAAGGCGGCTCGGTTCCAACCACCCCTGAGAGTAGGCCGGGCTCGTCAGTCTCCGGGATATAGCCCCGCGCCGTGTCCACCACCGCAACATCGTGCTCTCGGGACCGGAGCGCCGCGATGACCTGCACGGCGGAGGCAAGCGCCACGTCCCGCTCCGCTGACGTGCCGCCCGTGAGTACGGTTATCCGCATGGTCTTTTGGAGAAGCGTGAACGGTTGACAGTAAACAGTAAACCGGACAGCAAACTGGGCCAGATCTGCTCCCGGTTCACTGTTTACCGTTCACTGTTCACGGCTTAACGGGTCCCGATCAACTGCTGGAGAACATCGTACCGGCTGACGATGCCGATCAGTTTGCCCTCCTTCCGCACCAAAGCCGCCGGACTCTCACGGGTGAGCATCACTCCCAGGCGATCGGTGGAGAACGCAGCATCGACCTCAGGGAAGGGCGGCTCCATGACCTCACGTACCGGCCGGTCCAGCAAGGAGGGCTGCGCTAGCGCTTTCGTCATCAAACTGCCTTCCACCAGGCCGCCAACCGATCGACCGTCCTCAACCACCGGTATCTGGCTCACGCCCCAGGTGCTCATGAGGTTGAGGGCCTGACGCACAGCCGCCGCCGGAGCCACACTGACGAGCGGCGGCGCCGTAGGATGACGGCGCTCGAGGAGTTGCTCGACCGTGGTCCGGGGGGGCTCGAGCATCTGATTTTCCTGCATCCACTCGTCATTGAAGACCTTGGACAGGTAGCGCTCACCGGTATCACACAGAATAGTGACGATCAACGCCCCTGGATCATCGAGCTCTCGGGCCAGCTCGAGCGACAGTGCGACATTCAGTCCAGTAGAGCCACCCGCCAATATCCCCTCTTCCCGGGCCAGTCGGCGAGCGGTGACGAGAGACGTCCGATCGGGTACCTGACGAAACTCGTCGATCCAGTCGAACCACAGAGTGGTGGGGATCTTATCGCCCCCGATGCCCTCCACTTTGTAGGGATGTCCCTCCCCGGTGCTGCGGGTACGATGGAAGTGGGTGTACAGCGAGCCGACTGGATCCCCCGCCACGATGCGAATCTTGGAATTTTTCTCCTTCAGATACTTCCCCGCTCCGCTGATCGTGCCCCCGGTGCCAGCTCCCGCGACCAGGTGAGTGACTCTGCCTTCAGTTTGCTGCCAGATCTCAGGCCCCATCGTGGCGTAGTGGGCCTCAGGATTGATGGCGTTGTAGAACTGGTTTGCCAGTACCGCACCCGGCGTTTCCTTGACGATCTGCTTGGCCTTCATGACGTAATTGTCAGGGTGATCCGGTGGAACCGCCGTTGGCGTAATCACCACCTCGGCGCCAAACGCTTTGAGGAGCCGCACCTTTTCCTGGGACATTTTGTCGGGCATGGTGAACACGCAACGATAGCCTTTCAGCGCGGCGGCAATGGCCAGGCCCACACCGGTGTTCCCGCTGGTTCCCTCGACGATCGTCCCACCTGGCTGGAGTTCGCCTCGACGCTCGGCGTGCTCGATAATGGCCAAGCCGATTCGATCCTTCACCGAGCCGCCGGGGTTCACATACTCCGCCTTGCCGTAGATCGGAGTTCGCAGTCCGGCTCCGACTCGAGCCAGGCGAATCAGGGGAGTCCACCCGATCGTCTCCAGAACGGAGTCGTAGGGATGAAGATGCTGAGGCGACTTCATCGCTTGGTCGAGCCTGCCAGCTTCTTGCGGAACTGGACTGGCTGAAGAAAAGGCGCGGGCACCGGTCGTCCTTGGAGGAGAGCAGGGGAAAAGCGGAGCTCGGGCGATCCCACGAGGGCGGCCGAATCGAGCGCCGGATAGCCGCTTGACTCGGCGAGTCGGGTAGAATCCGGGACCACGTTACCGGCGGAGTCGACAAACAGGCGCAGCAGCACCCGTCCCTCGATCCCCTGAGCCAACAATGCGGGAGGATATCGAACCGGCGATATCGGATTGATCGCTACCGGTGGCTCCTCGACCGGCACAATCGGTGGTGGCGGCTCGCGGTCAACCAGCTTCACCGTCCCATCATCCTCCGTACTGCATGCCAGTACCAGTGCTGTGGCTCCCGCGACTCGGACCCAGACAGGAAAGGAGATCATCCGACGCTCACGTACGGTCTCTAACGCGGCGCTTGAAATCGGCCAGCCGGTTGAGGGCATCGAGCGGCGTCAGCGTATCCAGATCCAACAGCCTGAGCTCCTCGACCATGGGATCGGGATGGGACGGCTCGCCGAATAGCGCCAGCTGGCCGGGATCCTGGGAAAGTACCGGCGGTGCCCCGGGTACGACGCGGTGCTCACCCTCGAGCGTCCCCAACACCTCTCGAGCCCGGGCCACCACTTGGGCGGGCAGTCCCGCGAGCTGGCCCACATGTATCCCATAGGAGCGGTCGGTTCCTCCCGGCTCGAGCCGATGGAGAAAGACGATGGCGTCTCCAGATTCCCGAACGGCCACATTGTAATTTCGGGCATGTTGCAACCGCTCTGGGAGTTGCATCAGCTCGTGGTAGTGAGTCGCAAACATGGTCTTGCAGCCGACGAAGTCATGCAGGTGCTCGGTGACCGCCCAGGCGATTGCGACTCCGTCGTATGTCGAAGTGCCCCGCCCGATCTCATCGAGCAGCACCAGGCTGCGGGACGTTGCGTTGTGAAGGATGGCGCTGGTTTCGCTCATTTCGACCATGAAGGTCGATTGACCGCCGGCGAGATTGTCGCTGGCGCCCACCCGGGTGAACAACCGATCTACCGTCCCGATCGTCGCCGCGTCCGCTGGCACAAATGAGCCCATCTGGGCGAGCACGACACAGAGCCCGATCTGACGGAGGATCGTCGACTTGCCGGCCATGTTCGGTCCGGTGACCAGGAGCACGCGCTCAGCCTCGCTAAATCTGGCGTCGTTGGGGATGAACGATTCCCGTGGCATCATCCGTTCGATCACAGGATGCCGACTGCCGCGAAGTACCAGCTCAAAATCCCCGGTCATGACCGGCCTAACGTAGCGGCCGGTGACCGCGCACTCCGCCAATCCAGTCCACACATCGAGCCTGGCCAGAACCCTGGCCGACTGTTGGATCCGGCCGACCGCCTGGCCCACGGCTGCTCGCAACGCCCCGAACAGCTCGCCTTCTCGCTCCGCAATGCGCTCCTCGGCGCCGAGAACTCGCGCTTCGTACTCCTTGAGCTCCGGGGTGACGTATCGCTCTGCCGTCGCCAGCGTCTGGCGCCGTTCGTAGTCGGCTGGGACTCGAGCGAGATGGGTATGGGTGATCTCGAGGTAGTACCCGAACACCTTGTTGAAGCCGACCTTGAGTGACGGGATACCGGTGCGTTGGCGCTCCCGCTGCTGAAGCGAGGCGATGTACTGTCGGCCTCCATCCCGGAGTGACCGGAGCTCGTCGAGCTCGGTGTCGTAGCCCGAACGGATAACCTCGCCGTCGCCCAGAGTAGCAGGCAGGCGGTCAGCCAGAGCGGCGCCCAGGTCGGCCGTCAAGTCGCCGAGCAAATCCAACTCATCGGCGGCGTCCGTCAGCAATTCGCTCCGGTTCCCCTGGGGGAGTGGAGAGCTGGCGAGGGCCGAGAGCGCCCCCGCCACATCCGGTAGTCGCTGGAACGAATCTCGAAGCGCACCCAGCTCGCGCGGGTTAGCCCGTCCGGCCGCTGCTCGGCCGGCAAGCCGCTCCAGGTCCCGGATGCCGTCCAACGCCTCTCGAAGTCGAGCTCGACCTCGACCATCGCGGGTGGCGACCTCGACCACGTCCAGCCGGGCACCAATTGACTCGGGATCGCAAAGCGGGGAGAGGAGCCACTGTCGCAGAAGCCGCGCACCCATCGGGGTGACCGTGGCGTCGATAGCCTCGAGCAAGGTGCAGCCGCCCGTTCCGGCTCGAAGCGGATCGACCAGCTCGAGATTTCGGCGCGTCATCTCATCCAGCCAGAGAAAGCCCTGGGCGCGACGAATGATTGGCCGAGCCAGGTGGGAGAGACCGCCAGGCTGCAGCTCACTCAGGTAGCGGAGGAGGGCTCCGGCGGCGCCGAGCGCGAGCGCATCGTCGGGTCCGACGCCGAGCCCGTCGAGCGAGGCGAGTCCGAACCGGCGCCGCAGGTCGTCACGACCGAGCTCGGGATCGAACTCCCAGGGCTCACGAGTCGTGAGCAGCGGGACAGCGGGACAGCGGGGCAGCGGGGCGGAGTTGGCTCCGGAAACGAGCACCTCTGCAGGGTTCAGACGCGAAAGCACCTCTTCAAGGCCAGCCTCGGAAACAGTCTCGAGTATGAATTCGCCGGTGCTCAAATCCAGATACGCTATGCCGAGCTGAGAATGATCCCATTTCCTCTCACTTCCCCGCTGCCCCGCCGCCCCGCTTCCCCGCTGTATCCCCACTATCCAATTATTCCTCTCCCCCGCGACCCATCCCTCCTGCAGCAGCGCGCCGGGGGTGAGGGTCTCAACGACCTCGCGCCGGACCAGGCCTCGGGCAGACTTCGGGTCTTCCACTTGTTCGCAGATAGCCACCCGATGTCCTGCACCAACCAGCTGGCGGAGATATTCGGTAGCGGCTTTGACGGGAACTCCGGCGAGCGGCACACCATCGCCCCGCGAGGTCAGGGCGATGTCGAGAACCTTCGCCGCCAACTCCGCGTCTTCGTGGAACATCTCGTAGAAGTCGCCAACCCGGTAAAACAGGATTGCATCGCCGTGCTGTGCCTTTACCTCCCGCCAATGCTTGAGCATTGGCGGCGTAGGAATAGCGCTACCCTGGCTGGCGGAGGGCATAGTCGCAATATAACAGTCGGCGTCCACCCTCTCCGAGCCGGCCTAGCGAGGTCAAGCGCCCAAGCGATCGAGCTCCTTCTGGTCTTTATCGCTGAGCTGGATCTCGGCAGCGGCGATGTTTTCTTCCAGGTGAGCCACCGAGGATGTGCCTGGAATGACCAGCATGGCAGGGGACCGCGCCAAGAGCCAGGCCAGGGCAATCTGGTACACCGTCGCGCCGTGTCGCTCGGCGACTCGGCGGAGCGTGCCTGGCTCCGGCAGCGATCCGGCTGACAGCGGAAACCAGGGTATGAAGGCCAAGCCATCGCGCTCACAGTAGTCCACCTCACTGTCCCACTTGCGATCGATGACGTTGTAGCGATTCTGGACCGACGCGATCGGTACCACTTTTCGAGCACGGTCGACGTCGTCAGCAGACACCTCCGAGAGACCGAGGTGTCGCACCAGCCCTTGCTCCTGGAACTCACGCATGACGTCGAACTGCTCGTCCTCCGGGACCTTGGGGTCGATGCGGTGGAGCTGCCAGAGGTCGATGCGATCGACCTTGAGTCGGCGGAGGCTGCCCTTTATTTGCCGGCGCAAGTATTCCGGGCGGCCGTTCTCGACCCATCGGTCCGGACTAGGCCGCTCGAACCCGCCTTTGGTGGCAATCACCAGTCCCGGATAAGGGTACAGCGCTTCAGCAATGAGCTCCTCGGCCACATGCGGTCCGTAGGAGTCCGCGGTGTCGATGAAGTTCACCCCCAGCTCGACCGCTCGTTGCAGCACCCGGATCGCTTCCGCTCGATCCGGGGGTGGTCCCCAAATACCTGGGCCGGTGAGCCGCATGGCCCCAAATCCCATGCGATTGACGGTGAGATCTCCGCCGAGAGCGAAGGTCCCGGCGGCAGCGGCAGGCGTGGTCTTGGGCGGGGCTGTGGTGGACTTCGGGGTCATGGTCCAACTCCAGTGCAGTGAATTGAAAAGTCCCTGCGGCAATGCTGAAGGGTATCGGGGCAGGAGGGGCCCTGCGGGAGAGTAGAGCGCGAACCGATCACACGATGTGATCGGAGTCACGCGTGCGCTCTCGCGACCCGATCATTCCCGATGACTTTGTGTCCTCCACGCTGCGTCTGCTCCGATAGGCTCTCACCCGCGGTCGAGGCGGTGGTGATCAGGCTTCGCGGGATGGTGCCTCAGCGTCCCTGAACCCGGCACCAGCAGGTATACTGTACCGAGTTCTCTGGCATGAACACGCACCAGATCCCAGCCGTGCACGTAAGGAGACACTCATGCGACTCGGCACCCTCCTGCTGATTGGCGGTGTACTCGGCCTGGTCTTCGGCCTCGCTTTTCTTCTGTTCCCGCGATCAATGCTCCCGCTCTATGGTGTTCCGACCGATCCCCCGGTAGTCCTGATGGCCCGTTTCTTTGCAGCAGCCCTCGCGCAGGCCGGTCTGATCCTGTACCTCGTTCGCGAGGTCTCGGACCCGAGAACCCGGCGGGGCCTCGTCCTGGGATCGTTTCTTGGCTCACTGGCCGGACTGGTCGTAGCACTCACCGCTCAGTTCTGGGGTCTGGTCAATGGTCTGGGCTGGTCCACCGTGGTCATCTACGGCCTGCTGCTCATCGGCTACGGGTCCTTCGTGTTCGGCACGCCTCGTACAGACTGAGTTTCCGCCGCGGCGGTATACTTCGGCATGATTTGCCAGCATTGCGGTCAGCGGGAGGCGGAGGTGTTCCAGACTCAACACGTGGGTGATCGCGTCTATCACCGCGATCTCTGCTCGGTGTGTGCGAAACTGGACTACGGTGTGTTCCTGGGAGCCTTGCTTCAGTCCCAAGCTCCCGGCGCGCCGCCGCTGACGGAAGCTGAGGAACGGGAGGTGCGGCGAGTGTTGGACCAGGCCGCACCTCCCGAGGATGAACCTTAGGGTTCAGTTACTCTTCGTGCTGACAATCCTCCACAGTGTCGCTGACAGCTTCGAGCGACGAGTGAGTCGAGTCACTCAAGCCCAGAGTGGTTGACGAATCCGTTACCTCAGCAGCCGACGACTCGATGACCGGGGTCCCAACCGAATCCGTCGGAGACTCAGCCCGCCATCCGGTGATCTCGTCCTGGAATCGCTGAGAGAGACTCGTTAGATCAACCGGGGTCTCCTCCGGGGTTTGCCCACCCCCAGTCACCCGCCCTAGCCCGACCGACGCCTTGGGGTAAGTGCTGTCTAGCGCAATGGCGGTCTCGTAGGCCTTCGCTGCTGCGGTGGGATAGCCTGACCGCTCGAGGGCCATCCCCAGATTGTTCTGAAACACCGGGGCGTTCGCTTGCAGCTCTACCGCACGGGCGAGTGGCGGAATCGCCTCCTCACTGCGATTCTGGTCGAGATAGATCAGCGCCAGATTGTTCATCGACCACACATCACTCTCGTCGATGGCCAGCGCCTTCCGGTACGCCTCTATAGCCTCATTGACCTTGCCAACCTGATATTGGGCACGCCCCAAGAGACGGAGACCTTCGTTGGACATGGGCTCCCGGCCGAGGGCCTGCTCGACGCGCTTTAGCGCCTCTTGTGGTTGTCCCATCTCCAGCAGAACCCGGCTGGAGTTGAACAGGCTCTTCCGATGATCGGGATCCAGCTGGAGAGCACGGTCGAACGCAGCAACCGCCTGCTCCTGCTCACCATTTTTCCAGGCTGACATGCCGAGCATGTAGAATCCCCATGGGTTCTCCGGATTGCTGTCGGTATAGCGGCTGAAAAGCTGTGTCGCCGTCGAGTAGTCTCCCTTGGTGAAAGACGACTCGGCATTGGCATACGTGACCGGAACGACCGCCGTCGTACTCGGCGCCGTGTCCTCTGAGGGCGCTGTGCTGCCGGAAATGGTAGGGGTCGAGGCCCCGGCAGAGGACGAGGACGTCTTGGGCTGCTGAGAGCGCCCACACCCTGATGCAATCACGGACAGAGCTGCCAGGGTCGAGAATGAAACTGCGGAAATGCGGGGCATGGCTTCCTCCTGAATGCGGCGCCGTTGGCGCGGTGAGGTGCGAGTGGACGCTCCCCCTATTGGCAAGCGGGCGGCCACACCAGGTGAGCCGAGAGGAAGAGTAGGATTGTGTTGGATTGGAAGGATTTAGCTGGAAGTCGCAGGAGAGGTTCGCGCTCACTCGTGTCCGGCCGGACACCGATTTTCAGCGCCGGCGTGTCCGGAGGGACACCTCACTGGGGGCCAGTCCGATCGTCTCGCCGAAGGTTGAGCCGGCGCATGATCTTCAGAAGACTGGCGTGATCGGCCAGGCCCAGCTCCTCGGCAGTTTGGCTGATGTGCCATTCGTTCCGCTCCAGTGCTGCGGCGACGATCTGGCGCTCGGCTTCTTGCCGGAGGCCTTGGAATGTTCGGGTCGCTGGTGCCGGCGTCTTCGGCCGGCTCTGCTCCTGTATCTCCAGCGGCACGTGTTCCGGCAGGAGAACGTCTCCGTCCGCGGCGATGATCATGCGCTCGAGAACGTTTCTGAGCTCTCGAACATTATTCCGGCTCCAGTCGTACCGGGTGAGCGCCTCAAGTGCATCGGCCGAGAGCTTCTTAGGCCGAACACCAAACCGCTCGGAGATCGAGGTGACGAAGCGCTTCACCAGCTCCGGAACATCGGAGAGGTGCTCGCGCAACGGTGGCACCCGCAGGACGTGCACGTTGAGTCGATAGTAGAGGTCTGCTCGGAACTTTCCCCCTCCAATCTCGGCCTCGAGATCGCGGTTAGTTGCCGCCACTACCCTGGCCTCGACCGGGAGTGAGCGGTTGGCACCGAGCCGGGTGACCCTCCGCTCCTCGAGGACCCGTAGCAGTTTGGCCTGGGATCCCAGGGGCAGCTCCCCGATCTCATCCAGGAAAAGGGTTCCTCGTTCAGCCGCCTCGAACGCTCCCTTTCGGGTACTGCTGGCGCCGGTGAAGGCACCTCTCTCGTGTCCGAACAGTTCGCTCTCGATCAGGTTCTCGGGAAGCGCGGCACTGTTGATCGCGATGAAGGGCGCCTGAGGCGCCGCTCCCATACGATGGAGGTCTCGGGCCACCAGCTCCTTGCCCGATCCGCTCTCGCCAACGATCAGCACCGGACTGGGAATGGGAGCGATCCGGGCGATCGCCTCCCGAAGCTGTACGATCGCTGCACTGGTACCCACCAACGATGTTTGAATGCCGAGCTGCCGCTGCAATGCGGCGACTTCCCGCCGTAGCCGCTCCCGTTCCAGCGTGATCTCGATTTCGCGGACGACTCGCTCCATCGGCTCGGCTTTGTCGATGAATCCGGCGGCCCCGAGCCGCACAGCCTGAATGCACCGGTCGTAATTACCGGTGCCGGTGTAGACGATGACCGGCATGTCGGTTCCCTGTTGCTCCAGAGCCCGGAGCACCTCGAAGCCATCCATGCCCGGCATCTCGAGGTCCAGGATCATGCAATCCACGGCGGCTCCCTTGAGAAGATCGAGTGCTCGTCGCCCATCTCCAGCGGTGATGACCTCATAGCCGCCGACCCGCTCGAGGTCGTAGGCGTATTGCTCCGTCAGCGCGGGGATGTCATCCACCACGAGAATCAGGGTCACGCCGATCCGCCGGCCGACGCGATCGGCAGCTCGACGATGACCCTGGTGCCCACTCCCGGCTCGGTCTCCACTCGAAGAACTCCATTCAGGTCCAGAATGAGGCGCCGAACGATGGAGAGCCCCAGGCCGGTGCCACCCTCCTTCGTGCTGTAAAAGTCATCGAACGCCCGCTGCAACTCGGCCTGACTCATTCCCCGCCCAGTATCCGCGACGGTGATCCGTACCCGCTGGGGGTTCGCCTCCGAGCCCACCGGCTCGGTCGAGACGGTAACCGAAGCGCCGACTCGTCCCGCCGTGCTGTCCACGGCGTTCCCCACTACGTTTTCCAGGATTCTCCGAACCATCAGGCGATCGCCCATGACCGCGGGCAGTCGTTCGGCGAGCCGCTGGTGCACCGCGGCGCCATCATAGGGCGTGCTGTGGAGGACCTGCTCCACGATTGCGTTCACGTCGCAGGGACCACGTTCGACTCCGGGAGACAGACGGTCATAGTTTCGCGCCAGAGTATCCAGGTACTCCACACCGGATTCCAGCGTCCCCCGCCGCGACTCGAAGATTCCCGCCAGCTTCTCGGGCTCGTCTCGAACGACCTGGGTCAGATGGCGCAGCACGTTCCTGATCGGGGCCAGGCCGTTCTTGATGTCGTGATTCACCTGGCGCGCCAAGTCGCCGACGGCTGCGCGACGCTCCGCCTCGCGCAGCTTCGCCGAGCTGCTCCGGAGTCGGTCTATCATTGCGCCGAGCAACCGTGACAGCGCGCCGATCTCGTCGCGCCGGTCGGTCTCGAAGCTGTGATCCAACCGATCCAGATCGATCTCGGAGGTCTTTCGTGCCAGCTCTCGCAATGGCCGGCTGACCAACGATGAGAGCCAGGCTGCCACGAGGATTGCGCCGGCCATGGTGAGTGCCAGCGCCAGAGCAAACCAGCGTCCTACCCCACGGCGCAATGCTTCCAAGCCCTCGACCGACTGAGTGACCACGAAGCGAGCCGTATCCAACCGTTCTGCTCCAGCCACTAGATCCAGGTACGGAAGCGCAACCTGACGCAGAACCTGGCGGCCAGATGGTGAGTTGAGCTCGGCACCCGGGTAGACCAACGATACCGAGAGGTCTCGATCACGGGTCAAACCTGAAAGGAGCCGGTGCTCAGCCTCGATCCCGCCTACGAGACTAAAGGGTCTCCCTCCAATCGTCAGCGACGCGATGCGGGTGAGCGCAACCAAAGTCCCCTCGGGCGTTCGGGTCCTGACCAGCACGAGCGTGTCGCCGGTTGAAGCGAGCTGTCGGGGCAGATCGGGCTGAAGCTGATCGAACTGGTTACGAAAGTGGCCCGAGCTGAGGATTCTGCCGGTGCTATCCTCGAGCTGCAGTATCGAGAGTCCCGCCAGGCGCATGGCCTCTCCAGCATAGTCGAGCAGGTACTGCCGGTTTCGCGGATCAGCCTGAAGAGCGGCCAGGCGGATGCGATTGTCCCGCTTGAGTTCGGCGGACAACGCGGCCAGGCGCGAGCCCACGCTCCCGCTCTCCCGAGCCAGGTCGGCCTCGATGAGCGACGCAATGGAGCCGACTCGCTGTTGGTACTCGGCCGTGAGGCGCTGCTCCAGCTCATGGCTCACTCCCCACGCCAGGGCACCTAGTGGTACCCCAACTGCGACCACGATGGCCAGGAAGAGGCGAGTCCGAAAATTCATGGGCTGACGAACGAATCGGCCGGGGCTGCCAAGCGCAGAGTCCCGTCCCACTCAACGGTGAGCTCGGGCGAGCCTCGTCGCACGATCGCTCGAGCACGGGTGTCAATTAGAGGATGAACCAAGGCCTGTTGCGGAAAGGGTAGCCCGGTAGAACAGATACCCTCAAGGGAGAGCGGAAGTGCCAGGATATAGGCACGCTCCCTACTTGCTCGGAGTGAGGCCGCGAACGCCGAATCGGGCAGCGCCTCCACTCGGAGCTCGGGGTCGTTTCCATTAAGCGCCACGATACGCTCGGCAAGGCCGCGAGCCACCACATCGTTCGACTGGTAGACCACCCGTGAGAGATGATCCGATCGTACGGGGGCAGCCACGCTGCTGCAGGGGGAAGGTGCCGTCTTGGCGGGACGAGCGTCAGCTCTTACTGCATCGCGGGCTAGCGATTCACGGAGCGAATCAGCCGCCTCGAAGCCCTGTAAAGAATCGGCGCCGGGGGGTTGTACGAGAACGTAGGTCCGACTCCACGCCAGAGGAAAAGTCTGCAAGTCCGGCCTCTTGGAGGCGTACTCCGCCAGGTCCGCGTCGCGGGTCACCAGCAGGTCGACTCCCGAGTCCAGCGCATCCCGCAAGTCGCCGTGTACCGTGAGAAAGTCGAGCACAGTTGGTCCGCCAACCGAGGGCCTGACAAATTGGCCACTCGCCGCCAGACTGAGTGCCGGGCCGAGCGTAACGGACAGCGCGGGTTGGGCGAAGAGTTTCGGCTCGCTTTCCCCTGAACGGATGCCTACGACGAGCGTGCGAGCGTTGGCTGCAACGGCCGAGTCGAGGCCCAGCGCTGCCAGGAGCCGTGGGTAATTTCGCCAGGACGCGAGTACGTGAGTGGCAAGGAGACGGGATCCATCCGGTGAGACTGTGGCATCCCGTAGGGTAAAGGTCCAGCTGCGGGCGGCACTATCAAAGGACCAGGCCTCGGCCAAGTCCGGCCGAACTCTCCCCTGGCAGTCGATGCGGACCAGGTTTCGATACAGCTGCCGAAAGAGGAGTCGTTCGCTGTCGTTGGTAGGGACCGGCGCGTGCGCCGGGTCTACCGAGTCGGGCAAGGCTATCCTGAAGGTGTCGAGCCGCCCCGCCGAATCCGCGGTGAGTAGACAGGGGTCTCTCGACTCAGGAGATGTAGGGGACGAGGTGGATCGCGGAGCGCAAGCGGCAAGAGCGAGCAGCAGCACGCCGCCCCTCAGGGGAAGCGCTACGATCCGGCGACCACGAATGGGCTGCCTCCCACCTTGGCCTTGATCCCGGGCAGCGCGGCCGCCGCATCTGCCTTGGTGGCGTATTCGCCGACCCGAACCTTGTAGAACCCGCCTTCTTCGACAATCACTGGGGAGAACCCCCGACTTTTCAGCTTGGCGACCTGCGCCTGCGCTGCCGACTGGGTGCGCACGGCGGCGATCTGAATTCGGAAGCGCGCGCTCGAAGTCGCAGTGCGGGGCGACGCGGCGAGTGAGTCGGCACGCAGCGTGTCGGCCCTACCGGGCGCCGGCACCGGGCGTACCGGCACCGGAACGGAGCCGGGAGGTCCCAGAGTGTCCGCACCGGTCAGAGGAACCTTGTTGGTATCCGGCGAAGCGCCCCCGACCGTGACCTGAGAGTCCGATGGGGACTTGCCCGGACTGGAGTCGGTGGGAGCGGCACCAGGGCCAGCGAACTTGGCACATCGTTGGTTCAAGTAGCCGAGCTGGTTCTGGAGCTCGATGTTGCCCTGAGCCGCGGCCATCCCCTCGCCGAGCCAGCGGCACGCGAGATCGGGCTTCTTCTGGTCGAAGTACGTGCGAGCCGCCCAATACGCCGCCTGAGGTGTCAGCGAGCTGCCGGGATAGTCCTGCCGGATGCGCTCCAGATTCCGGGCGGCGCCATCCAGGTTTCCGCTGGCATAGTCCAGCTGAACCAAGCGGAGCAGAGCGTCGTCGGCCCAACTCGAGGAGGAATACTCGACCGCGATCCGCTGGAGCTGCCGGCGCATGTCCCCTGCGTCACTCGACACCATAGCCTGGGTGTAGATGACCTGGGGATATAAGGTGTCGGTCGTCGAGGTCGCAGCGAGCAGGCGCTGCACCTTTATCCGAGCCGAGTCGCCCTGCCCCTGTTGGGCTTGGTGAATGATCTCGACCAGCCGAGGATCGGTTTGGGCGAGGACGGGAAGGATGGGAATGGCGGAAAGGCAAACCAGGAGCCACACAATACGTCTCCAGCAACTCACGCAGCCTCCGATGCTCGAACGCCGAGCCGCAGCACCAGGTCTGTCAACACGCCGCGCTCGTCGGAGACTGTGGTGTTCTTGAGCGCCTGGTCTGCCTCCAGCGTTGCCTTCAAGGCCAAGCGAAGCCGGGCTGCCGGCCACCGCATGACAACCGAGGTCCAGCGAGCGATCTCTTCCTTGTAGCCGAGCAGCCCTCCAGGTCGGTTCCGCAGCAGAGCCTTGAAGACGGCATCCTCCAATCCGCGCCCGCGCAATCCTTTGTCGTAGAAACTACGAGTGATGGCCAGGCCAATGAGCGATGTCCCCAGGGCGGTAACCAGCTTTACGCCGGACATGCCGGGTTGGGCGAGCACCGCGGGTAACAGAGACGCCGCTCGTCCGGACTGCTCTTCGATGATGGCCGATCGCCAGTCGAGCAGCGTCTCGCCATGACGTACGCCGACCAGGCTGCCGACCTGCTCCAGCGTGACCGGTAGATCTGGCGGCAGCGATGCCAGCTTGCCGAGCTCGGATGAGAGTGCGCCGAGATCGGCGCCCACCGCGCGCACCAGATGCTCAGCCGCGTCCGGTTCGAGGGCTAGTCCGAGCCTGCCTGCCTGCCGGAGCACCCATTTAACGGCTTGTGAAGGGGAGAGCGCGTCGAATCGTACGGTGTAGCTGTGCTGGCTGAGCTCCTTATCCTCGCTTTCCTCTCCGGAACCTTGGAGTATAATGACGAGGGTCGCTGGGCTGGGGCGCTCGAGGTATCGCAGAAACTCCGTGCGACCCCTTGTCTTCCGTTTCCAGGCCTCCACCTCACGAAGCAGCACGACCCGCCGATCGGCCAGCATGGGAAGAGTGTTGCAGAGCGAATACACCTCTTCCGGGTCCAACTGACCGGCGGAGCGCTGGTCGAAATTGAATTCTCGCATGCCGGGGTCGAGCGCGAGCTCCAGAATCGCCCGCACCGCCTCGTCCTTGAGCACGTCCTCCGGTCCGTAGAAATAGTAGACCGCAGCAAGATCGCCCTTCTTGAGGGATCGAAGCAGCGCGTCGAGAGAATGTGCCACCATTATTGAAACGTACCGCCACCTGGGGGGGTCAAGTAAGAACCAGGGATCAGCGCCTGAAGCACTGGATATACATCAACGCCGCCATCGTCTTGGAATCCACGATCTCGCCTACCCGAATCATGTTCATCGCCTCGGACCAGCGGCGGGTCTGAACCTCCATGAACTCGTCCGGCTCCCTTCGATGGGTCCCCTTCTTCAGCTCGTGCGCCATGAACACGTGGATCTTCTCGTCGGTGAACCCCGGAGTGGTATAGATGGTGGTCAGTCGGGCCACAACATCGGCCGTCATGCCGATCTCTTCCTCCAATTCCCGTTGCGCGCAGGTTGACGGCGTTTCGCCGGGATCCAGCCGCCCCGCCGGTATCTCCCAGATGAAAGCATCAGCGGCGTGGCGGAACTGACGTATGAGATAGATCCTCGGATCGGGAGCCCTCGGCTCGTCGAGGAATGGAACAACGGCGGACGCTCCCGGATGACGGATCATCTCCAACTGCCCGGTCGACCCATTGGGAAATCGTACGGTATCGCGGTCGAGATTGATGATCCGCCCGGTGTACAGGCGTTCGGAGGAGACCAGCGTCATGAGACAGTAGGGTAAGAAGTGGGCAGCGGAACAATCGACCGGAGCCAGGCCACTGGGATCTTGAGTGCCTCCAACGCGAGGTAGCGCAGCTCGAGCACCGGATTGTCCGAGATCGGGCTAGTGTCGGTCGGCGACGTATACGCTTCGAGGTTGTTGCGCCTCGCCTCCAGCCGGAGGCGAAGCATATGGAACGGATCGCTGACCAGGAGTACGCGGCTCAGGTGCTCCGATTTCAGCCAGTCGGCAACTGCGGTCATCGAGGCATGGGT
>JBKPAO010000028.1:0-24070 GCA_046726475.1 Gemmatimonadota bacterium
GCGGAAATTCGTAGCGCGATCGACAAGAGCACCAGCGACTACGACCGGGAGAAGCTGCAGGAGCGGTTGGCCAAGCTCTCCGGCGGGGTTGCGGTGATCAACGTCGGTGCTGCCACCGAGACCGAGATGAAGGAGAAGAAGGCCCGGGTCGAGGATGCTCTGCATGCGACCCGTGCGGCGGTCGAAGAGGGTATCGTTGCCGGCGGTGGCGTTGCCCTGATTCGGGCTCAGATCGCCCTGGAGAAGATCCGTGGCACGGACGACGAGAAGATCGGTGTAGAGATCGTTCGTCGGGCGCTGGAGGAACCGATTCGCATGATCGCCCAGAACGCGGGCGCTGAAGGGTCGATCGTTGTTGCCCGGGTCAAGGAGTCGAAGGAGAAGAACTTCGGGTATAATGCCGCGACCGATACCTACGAGGATCTAGTCAAGGCGGGTGTCATCGACCCGACCAAGGTAACCCGTACGGCGCTTCAGAATGCCGCGTCGATTGCCGGGTTGCTCCTCACCACCGAGTGCGTTGTGGTAGAGAAGAAGGAAGACAAGCCAGCCCCAGCGGCGCCTCCGGGCGGCGGCATGGGCGGAATGTACTAAGAGATCCGTTCATTGCGGGTCCAGTATCCTGAGCATAGCGAAGGATCTCCAGAAAACGCCCCGGCAGATGCCGGGGCGTTTTCGTGTGATACAGTATCGTGCTCCTCGCCCATTGGGTGCAACCGGGCGTTCGCTACTGCAGAAGGTCGCACGTCTCTACGGTCTCCAGCCCTGCTATCGAGAGCTAGCTGGGAAAGTTGGGTGGTATGACAAATGCCAGAGGCATTTACGCCTACGAGCTTTCCTCAGCCTGGAGCAGAATGACCAAACCGACGCCCCCTCGGACCGCTGATCCGATGGCGGGAGTAGTCGACCGCCTTCTCGCACAGCTTCCCGGCCTGCAGGGCCATCCGGAAGACGTGCGAACATCCGCGTTCCGCTCTGGCACATCGACCGTCGTGGTGGGTACCGCCAGCCGGAACGGGACCCCAACCGAGACGACTGTGCTCGGGATGTGGTTTCGGGTCCTGCTCGCACTCAGCCTCGCGGTGACCATGGGTTGGTGGCCGTACTCCAGAGAGTGCGGGCTGCCGCTCTTCAGCTATTTGGGAGCAGTCCTCATCGTGTTGGTGGCAGGGACCTGGGCCTCAGCTGCCTCATGGAGAAACCGCAGCGCATTGGCGCATGTTATTTCGTTGACCCTGATTTTCTATGCGATCATGCTCACCGGGTCGGAGCTGCTCCCTCGAACCGGCTACGCCGTCCGGCATGCGACCTGGACTTGCGACGACCTCGGGCCAACTCCCTCCATGGTCCTGAGTCAGGGCACGATTCCGAGTAACCAGTAGCTCCAGGGCAGGTACGTGAAGTCTGAAGCGCGACCTCCTCTCTCAGCCACCCTCCGCTCAATCTCTCATCCGTTCCCCTGACTCGGCTGGCTCTAACTGTGCCGGCAGTTGGACCGGTAGATTGTCGAACTCACACTTCAGATCGCGGCACAGCCAACCGGTGAGAAGCAACCGGCGCCCCCGCTGCGTCATTCAGTGCTGATTCGCCAGCGGCATGTCGCCCTCGCGGTCGGCGGGCGTCTTGGTGTCTACCCTAGCCCACGGTTCGGCATCGTGACGTCCGTCTCGTATGTGCCCAGCAGCCTTCGCTTCACCTTCAACCAGAACGAGACCAAGACCGACGCCAACCTGCTGTTCGGAACAGCACGGGCGAGTTATCAGGTGATTCCGTTTACCAGTCCGGTCTGGCTGGGCCTGAACGCCGGCGCCAGTCTGGTGAAACGTGGTGGAGACGCCTACGCGGACGTTCAGGACAAAACCGACGTGGGCGGTGTCGTGGGGGCAACGGTCGGCTTCAGGTTGGGGGGCGCTCTCAGTTTCTACGCTGCCGCGGATGACTACATCTACGGTACCTCGTTCGTCGAAGCGGGGACGGTGGAGGAGAAAAAAACCCAGAACGACGTGCAGCTCGCCCTGGGCTTCGGGGTGCCGCTCAATAAATAGATAGGAAGCCGGTATGAGGACGAATCGGAGGAGCCGGAGGTCTAGAGCGAGAGCTCAAACTGGATCCCGCTCGCTTGAGCAACCAGAATGGGAGGGAGCGGTTCGTCCTGATCGGCGACATGGAGAACCCCGGCGAACCCGACCCGGCGTAAGGCTGGCGCCACGGTGGCTCGGGCATCAGCAGCCGTATTGCACCGCTCGCTTAAGTGTGCCAGCACTACGATAGAGAGCCCGGGGTGGTGAAGCTCCTTCAGGAGCTCAGCGGCTGCCCGATTGGAGAGATGTCCGGATGAACCCGCGATGCGCCGCTGGACGACGGGCGGGTACGTGCTGGTGCGGAGTTGGACCTCGTCGTGGTTGGCTTCCAGGACTATAGCGCTGAGGTTTTTCAGCAGATAGCGCACGGCGGCCGTGGGTCGGCCCAGATCATATGCGACCCCCACGCTGGCACCATCGGCATCCCGAACCACGATAGCGAGCGGCTCCGCAGCGTCATGACTGGTGGGACAGGCCTCGATGGTGAAGGGACCGAGATCCAGGCGCCGACACAGCCCCAAGGCCCGGTGCTCGGCCTCGTCCCGTAGATGGGACAGGCGGCCCCACGTTCCTGGTGCCGTCAGGACCGGTACTCGAAGACGACGGGCGAGCGCAGCAGCTCCGCAGCTGTGATCACCGTGTTCGTGCGTCAGCGCGATTCCCGCGATGCGGCCGACTTCCAAGCCCACCGCCGCCGCTCTGCGTTCCACCTCCCGCGCGCTGAAGCCGGCGTCGATCAGCAAGGCCACGCCTTCGGCCTCCACCGCGCAGCAGTTGCCCCGAGAGCCGGATCCCAATACGTAGAGCGTGATCATCGGGTGCTCCGCTGATAGGCGAGCCGCAGCGATTCCCGCCGGGCCGGCGAAAAAGCCACGTTCCGTCGCCCCATGACTCGCTCGGCCACCCGCAGAAAACCATCCTCGGTCATCCGCTCACTACCTCCAGAGCCCCAGGCGAACGGCGGCACGTATTTCGGAACCGTTGCGCCAAAAACGTTGGCGCCCGAGGAGATCACTGTGCCAGTGTCGAGCATCGAGCCGATCGCCGTCTTGGCGTGATCTCCAATCAAACTTCCCAGATTGAGCCTTTCCGTTTCGATGCGAGCCCCATCGACTTCCAGTCGGACCGTGCCGTAGGTGTTTTTCAAATTGGAAGTAGTTGTGCCGGCTCCCAGGTTGACCCACTGTCCCACGACGCTGTGTCCGACAAAACCGTCGTGACTCTTGTTGGTGAACCCGTGAAATACGCTGGTCGAGATTTCACCGTGGACCCGGCACTCGGGCCCGAATACTGAAGCTCGCAGAAATCCGCCTAGCACCCGGGTGCCGGGGCCAACATACAACGGCCCTTCGAGTCGGGCACCGCTCCTGACCTCGGCACCCTGGTCGACCACCACGGCGCCGTGGCGGAGGTCGAAGACCACGCCGGGTTCGACCGTGGCGCCAAGGATGATGAGGTGAGCCGGCTCTCCCAGCACGATGCTTCCCTCCGGAATCCCTTTGTGCGGGGCGGCAAAGAAGTCGGCGCAGTCGGCGGAGAGCAGTTGCTCCAGCGCGGTGAGCAGATCATAGGTGCCGCGCAGGGGAATGCCGTCGATCACTAGCGACGGGCCGTTCTCATGAGGCCCGCGCCAGCGTTCGCCGGTGGGAACGACCCACCCGACCGTCTCATCTCCGTGAACCAAACGTCGGATGCTGGGTCCCGGAGTCAGCGGTACGCCGGTGGGCGCGAACCAGGACGCTCCGACCAGGGCAGGTCCGTCAATCGAGCTCCGCGGTCGGGTCGTCGGCTCATCCCCCTCGGCGAAGCCGGCGGCGTGATCGCCAAGCAAGGCAGTCGCATCGTTACCAGCGGCGGCCTCCCAGCGCTCCCGAATCCGCCAGATGCCGGCCCGGAGCTCGGCAATCGGGCGGACGCCGGCGAAAGGGGCCCATTTAACGCCGGGAGAATCTGGCTCCAGCAGGTAGAGCGAAGTCACGAATGGACGTCGCGGATCTCGGAGGGTAACGCATCGAGCAACTGCTTGATCGAAGCGGCATGCTCGCTGGGCATAATCAGGATGCGGCCGTTTGCGTGGACCACGATGAGATCCTGAACTCCGCTTAACACCACCGTATCCTGGTTGCTCCACACGATGCAATCTTCCGCGTTGTGCATGAACGCGGGGCCGACCACGATATTCCCATTGGGATCCTTAGGACGAACCCGGGTGAGTGCCTGCCAGGTGCCAATGTCATCCCAGGCAAAGGCCCCGCTGACGACCGCAACCGAGCTACTCCGCTCGAGAAGCCCGACATCGATCGAAATCGGCGTCACCTGGCGAAAGAACCGTTCAACATCCCCAGAACGGAGCGTCGGAAGCTCGGGCGCCACCTCCGGCGTATGACGTTCGACCTCGGCCAGGAGCCTCCCTGCGGTCCAGGCAAAGAGGCCGCTGTTCCATAGCGCACCCGCAGCCATCAGATCGAGCGCTGTAGCCGCGTCAGGTTTTTCCGAGAAGCGAGCGACCATGCGGGCGCCGTCCCCCAGCGCCGGGCCGGGGACGATGTAGCCATAGCCCGTCTCCGGCCTCGAGGGGACGACTCCCACCGTGACCAGACGATCGTACTGACGAGCGGTCACGAGGGCCGATTCCGCGGTCCGTCGAAATGCCGCCGCGTCACCGACCGCCCAATCGGCGTGAAGGGACAGAACCTCGGCATCAGGATCTCGACGTTGCGCTTCGGCAGTCGCCCAGATGAGCGCCGGGGCGGTCGACGCGGCTCGAGGCTCCACCAGCATATTGCCGGCTGGAAGGTTGAGCCGCTTCGCCAGCGGGGCAGCGAGTGCCGCACCGGTCACGACCAGAATGCGTTCGCGGGGAATCAGCCCGGTCAGTCGGTCGATCGTTTCTTCGGCGGTGGAAGTTGCGCCGGCGAGCGGAAGCAGCTGCTTGGGGTGCTCGGGGGTGCTGAGAGGCCAGAAACGGGTGCCGGCGCCACCAGCGAGGATGACAGCCCATCTCATAAAGGCGGGGAAGACAGAACGCAGGGAAGCGGGGAAGCTGTGGACATAAATAGGCAGAAGCCCGGAGGATTAGCTTCGGAAGATCTCGCGTGAGTATTGCTGCTCGTGTGCAGACAATTTAGCCAAGCGATAGCGAGTGTTGTACCGACAGCTTCCCCGCTTTCCCGCCTCCTCGCGTCCCCGCTCAAAACAACGCCGCTAACGCCGGCCGGTGCTGCCGGAGATCGTAGAGCAGGGGCCCCACGTCGGCGGTTGGAGCCGTAAGGATCGCTAGGCACTCACCGGTACTGATCTGGGCGATGACCAGGAGCGCGCGTTCGTATTCCAGTACCGCAGTACGGAGCACACCTGCGCTGGCACCGAGCCCCAGCCGGGCTGCGTATTGCACCACGGTTGCGGTGAGGGCGGCCAACGAGTCAACGTCGATCGAATCGCGCGACGCCTGTTCGATAGCCAATCCATCGGCGCTCAGCACCACTACCGCCTGTACGCCATCGCGACCCAGAAGGTCCCTGACTACGTCCCTGAGACCGGCCATTACATCCTTCGCTTTGATCGCATCCTATAGTGAGGCAGGCGTCCCGTTGAATCGGGACCCGGCGGCGTTACGTCTACGTCGGCGATTGAGGACGTCAAATGTATGTAAACGCCAAGCGGGAGATAAGCGTGTTGACTCGCATTCTCCCAGAACCTAGCATTCCCTCATGCCCGCAAAACATTGGTTTTTTCTAGTACCTGCGCTCATCGCGGTGGCAGCGTCCTGCAGCGACAGCAACAGCCTGGGCAACCCCGCGTTTGCGAATGCGGAGCGGGTCGACACGCTCTACGCCTTGATCGGCACCCCGGTGCAGACGCCCAGCGCCTATTCCATTCAGGGCAGTCGCCGCGTCCGGACCGATACCACGTCTGCCTTCGACTTCGCGTACAACCTCCAAGGAGACGGCAGTCACGTGTTCGTTCCTCGGGCGGTCCTGGGAATAGACTCGACCGCCAGCGTAAAGCCCGGGTTGCAGTCGCGATCCGAGAGCTTTGAGGCCATTACCGAGGCTCCCAGCAACGGCTATGTCACCGATCAGCTGGTGCCGATCGTCGTCGGTGATCGATACGTGGCACGAAGCCGGATTGTTTGCACTATTGGCGTCCCGACCTACGCCAAGCTCGAGGTGCTGGCGGTCGACGATGTGGCGCGAACCGTGACCTTCCGGATTCTCACCGACGATAATTGCGGCTTCAAGGGCCTCGAGCCCGGCCTTCCTGACCGGTAAGCGTGATCGACATTAAGCGTCTCCGGCAAGATCCCGAGGGAAGCCGGGCTCGCCTGCTGCGCCGGGGGGACGAGTCTTTGGGACCAGCGCTCGACGCGATGATCGATCTGGATCGGCGGCGCCGTGACCTTCTGGTTCGAGTGGAGTCGCTAAAGGCCGAGCGCAACACCGCCAGCGATGAGGTCGCCCGAAGGAAGCGGGCCAAGCAACCGGCCGACGATCTGATGGACCGGCTGAAGGCGTCCGGCGAGGAGGTTCGGGGGCTGGACCTTCAGCTCCGCGAGATCGAGACAGCGCTCGAAGAACGGGCGCTCTCGCTTCCCAACTTTCCTTTGGATCAGGTTCCCGAGGGCGATGCCAGCGCCAACCGGCTGGTGCGCACCTGGGGAGCGCCTCCTGCGTTCGACTTCGAACCCCGTCCCCACTGGGAGCTCGGCGCCACGCTCGGGCTTCTTGATCTGCCGGGCGGGGTCAAGATCACCGGTTCGGGCTTTCCGCTGTTCACCGGAGCCGGGGCGAAACTCGGCCGCGCTCTCGCCAACTTCATGCTGGACCTGCATACTCGGGAGCATGGCTATTTCGAAGTGGCGCCCCCCTATCTGGTAAACCGGGCGACGCTTACCGGAACCGGCCAGCTTCCCAAATTCGCCGAAGATGTCTATGCCTCGCCCGCCGACGACCTGTTCCTCATTCCCACTGCTGAGGTGCCGGTCACCAACCTCCATCGGGACGACATTCTCGAGGCGAAAGATCTGCCCGCTGCGTACGTGGCCTTCACGCCGTGTTTTCGCCGGGAAGCGTTCTCGCATGGAAAAGACACCCGCGGCCTCATTCGCGTGCACCAGTTCGACAAAGTCGAGCTGGTTCGGATCGTTGCTCCGGAGACCTCGCCGGAGGAGCATGAGAAGATGACCCGTCACGCCGAGACCGTGCTCCAGCGACTGAAGCTGCCCCACCGAGTGGTGGAGCTGGCAGCCGGTGACACTGGGTTTGCCAGCGCGCGCACCTACGATATCGAGGTCTGGGCCGCGGGGGTGGGGACCTGGCTGGAGGTATCCAGCTCGAGCACGTTCACCGATTTCCAGGCCCGACGAGCGAATATTCGGTATCGTTCCGCGCCTAAGGCAAAGCCCGAGTTCGTGCACACGCTGAATGCGTCGGGTGTCGCGTTTCCGCGAACCATCATAGCGCTTCTGGAGAACAACCAAGCGGCCGACGGCACGGTACGGGTACCAGAAGCGCTGGTGCCCTACCTGGGCGTAGAACGCTTGACTCCCCGTGGGTAGCGACCGACTTCAGCGGCTGGCGCCTACCATCGTCGCGGCGCTGGTAGCGCTGTTGGCCGGTCTCAGCCTTGGCACTGGAGTGCTGATCTTCCGCCACTTCCAGGCCGATGCCACCGCCACCAGCCGGCTCTACTCCGGTGTCTTCGGAGGACTCAATAATCCTCGGCCGGGAGCGGAAGCGGAGGCCTTGCTCCGGCTGGGGGAGCAAGTCCGGTCGCTCGGACTGCCTCTGGTAGTCACGGATGGTACGGGAAGAGTCACCGCCGCTGCAAACCTGCCGTTCGACGCTCCGCTGGATGATCCCCGGGTAAAGTCGTATGCCAGTCGACTGGACCGGCAAAATCCGCCGATCAGTGATCCCGCCGTGGGCACCGTTCACTATGGTCCGCTTCCGGCGCAGCGGAACCTGACCGGACTCGCGGTTCTCCAGGGACTCACCATCGCGGTGATGGTGGCGGTGGCGGTGTTCGCGTATCGCAGTGCGATGTCGGCCCAACGGGACCGGCTCTGGGTGGCGATGGCGAGAGAGGCCGCCCACCAGATGGGAACACCGCTCACCAGTTTGCAAGGGTGGATCGAGCGGGTTCGCTCGCGGGCAACACCGCCTCCCGGATTGGCAGACCACCTCTCGGCCGATGCGGAACGGCTCGACCGGGTGGCCCAGCGATTTGAGCGGATCGGAAATCCGGCCAAGCGGGAGCCGATTGGCCTGGGTGCCCTGGCCGACAGAGTAGCGGGATACTTTCGCCCGCGGCTTCCGCGTCATGTCAACATGATCGATCTCCGGGTCGAAGCCGCCGGCGCCGGGCCCACGGTGCTCGGGGATCCGGTGTTGCTGGAATGGGCGCTGGAATCATTGGTGAAGAACGCAATTGATGCGCTGCAGGGGCGACCAGGCACGATTATCCTGCGAGTTGGGGCCGAGGATAACATGGGCCTCATCCGCGTCATCGATGACGGCCCCGGCGTCGCCAAGGAGCTGCGCCGAACACTCTTTGAGCCCGGGATTACGACGAAGCGGGGGGGATGGGGCATTGGGCTGGCACTCTCCCGTCGGGTGATCGAAGATGCCCACGAAGGCGCTCTGATGCTGGAGCAGGCGGAGCGAGGAACCTGTTTTCTACTGCGAGTACCGTTGGCCGGACGGGAGACATGATCGAGATCTCAGACCAGGGACTGGACGCAACGCTCAACCCCGCGCAGCGCGAGGCGGTGGAGCACGTCCAGGGTCCGCTGCTCGTTCTCGCCGGTGCAGGTTCGGGGAAGACCCGGGTGCTCACGATGCGGATCGCGGCGCTAATCGATCGTCATGGGGTCCCGCCGGAGCGAATCTTCGCGGTAACCTTTACCAATAAGGCCGCCGGGGAAATGAAGCACCGGATCGGCCAACTGCTTCAGCGCGATCCATCGGGTCTATGGATCGGAACTTTCCACGCCTTGTCCGCCAGGCTGCTCCGGCGCGAGGCAGAGTTGTTGGGCTTCACTCGACGGTTCACCATTTATGACGAGGACGACCGGCTCAGCCTGATCCGGCGCCTGATGGAGCAGCAAGGGCACTCGACCAAGCTGTTCCCGCCACGAGCTGTTCAGTCGGTGATTTCTGCCGCCAAGAACCGGATGATTTCGCCTTCGGAGCTAGCATCAGGTGCGTCGTTCGACCGCCTGACGCAGGTGGCCTCCGAGGTGTACGCCGCCCTGGGCCCAGCGTTGAAGGCGGCCAATGCCATGGATTTTGACGATCTTCTTTTGCACCCGTTGACCATCTTCCGCGAACACCTTGACCGCCTTCGGGCCTATCAGAACCGGTTCAGCTTTATACTGGTCGACGAGTTTCAGGACACTAACCGAGCCCAGTATCAACTCATCCGCCTGCTCGGCGCACACGGCAACGTCTGCGCCGTGGGAGACGACGATCAGTCGATCTACGGGTGGCGGGGTGCCGACGTGCGGAACATGCAGGACTTCCTGAAGGATTTTCCCGGGACCAAGCTGGTTCGCTTGGAGGAAAACTACCGCTCGACTCAGGTGGTGCTGGACGCGGCAAACGGCGTCATCGCTGAGAACACCGGGCGGATCGGGAAAACCCTTACCACCCGGCGCCGGGGAGGAGAATCGGTGACTCTCGTCGCTGCGGCGGACGAGCGAGACGAGGCGGAGTGGGTGGTTCGAGAGCTGCAGAAACGAAGCGCCGCGTCCGACTGGGACTACAGCGAGATGGCCGTCCTCTACCGGACCAACTCACAATCACGCGCGCTGGAGGAGGCGTTTCGGCGAGCGGGGGTTCCCTATCGTCTCATCGGAGCCATCAGCTTCTACGAACGGCGGGAGGTGAAGGACCTGCTGGCGTACCTTCGGCTGGTCGCCAATCCAGCCGACAACGAAGCATTCTTGCGTGCAGTCGGGGCGCCGAAGCGAGGCCTGGGAGAAAGCAGCCTCGCCACCCTGACGCGGTTCGCCGCGCAATGGAGCAAGCCGCTGCTGGAGACGGCACGGATTGCCGACCGCATCCCCGAGCTCAGGCCCAATGTACGGGAAGCATTTCGCGCGTTTGCCGGTTTGATTGACGGGGCGGCCCAGCGACGGAATCTGCCGCCGGCAGACCTGCTGGAACACCTGATCCGGGCCATCGACTATGAAACGGTGCTGACAGCGGAAGGACCGGAAGGGGCCGACCGCTGGGAGAATGTGCGAGAGCTGGTGGCCAGCGCGGCCAACTGGTCGGAGGAGGTTCCCGCGGAGGATGAAGACGGCACCCCTCTCGAGCGGTTTCTGGCGGAGGCAGCTCTGCTCTCCTCTGCCGATACGGTGGAAGGCGAGGAACAAGGGGTCACCCTCATGACGCTCCACACCGCCAAGGGCCTGGAGTGGCCGGTTGTTGTTTTGACGGGTCTGGAACATGGCCTCTTCCCGCTAGCCCGTGCCGAAGAACAGCCTACCGGGCTAGAGGAGGAGCGTCGCCTATGCTACGTGGGCCTGACCCGCGCCAAGGACAAGCTCTACCTCACCTGGGCGCGTGCCCGTCGCCGCGGTGGCGAGCTCCGGCCGGGAATTGCCTCGCGCTTTCTGCGGGCCATCCCACCGGGGATCATCGAGGAGCGTCGGACCACCTCACTGTGGGCACCGGATTGGTCAGCGGGACAGCGGGGCCGCGGGACAGCGGGGCAGTGGAGTCGGCCTGGCGCGCGGTCGTCTGCTAGCTTTGACCGCCCCGCCGCCCCGCTTTCCCGCGGCCCCGCTGACGAAGAGGCCTCGCAGGATAATCCTCGGTATGTGAAGGGCGAGCGGGTGCGGCATCGCCGCTTTGGTAGCGGAACGATACAGGGGCTCACCGGCACCGGCCGGGACCTCAAAGTCTCGGTCGCCTTCGACGATGCAGAGGTGGGTGTGAAACAATTGCTGGTAGCCTACGCCGGGCTCGAACGAGAATGGGAGAGCGCATGACGATCGGCCGGGACGAAGTCCTCCACGTCGCGAAGCTCGCGGAGCTGGCGGTGCCGGAGCCTGAGCTGGACCGGCTGGTGGAGCAGATGAACCGGATCGTGGACTACGTGGCTCAGCTCGACCGAGTCCGTTCCGATCAGGTAGCAGACGCGTTTCTGCCGGGACCGGCCGCCGTCCCGCTGCGCGAGGACGTGGAAGGTGCGGATCCGCTGGCCCGGTCGCCGGCTTCGCTGGCCCCCGAATTCAAGGACGGATTTTTCCTGGTGCCGCGGCACGGCGCAATGGAGGAAGGGTGAGCGGAGCTGCTGCGATCGCCCGCGAGACCGGTAAGAGACTCGCGGAGGCCGGACCTTTGAACGCGACGCTGGACTGGTCCCAGGATCTGCTCGACGCCGAGGCTGCCCGGGTGGACAGTATGAAGGACCCCGGGCCCCTGGCGGGGATGCCGCTTGCGCTGAAGGACAACATCGTCACCGTCGAACAGCCGAGTACCTGCGCATCCCGAATCCTGGAGGGATACCGCTCGCCCTTCAACGCGACCGTCGTGAACCGCCTGCGGGATGCTGGGGCGATGGTGGCAGCCAAGGCGAACATGGATGAGTTCGCCATGGGATCGTCGACCGAGCACTCAGCCTTTGGCCGAGTGAAACATCCGTTGGATCCTGCTCGGGTTCCCGGGGGCTCCTCCGGTGGCTCCGCCGTCCTGGTTGCCGCTGGTGTGGTCCCGGCGGCACTCGGATCGGAAACGGGTGGCTCGGTGCGCCAGCCGGCGAGCTTCTGCGGCGTCGTCGGCATCAAACCGAGCTACGGACGAGTGAGTCGGTATGGTCTGGTGGCGTTCGGCTCTTCGCTTGATTGCATCTCCGTCTTTGGTCGCACCGTTGACGATGCGGCCAGGGTGCTGAGTGCCATGAGCGGGCACGATCCGCTCGATGCCACCAGCGTGAACCGTCCCCCCATGAAAGCCCCCCAACCGTTGTCCGACCTGCGGGGGCTCACCATCGGACTTCCCGCGGAGTATTTCCCTTCCGACCTTCACCCAGGCGTGGCCGCCGGCGTCCGCCGTACCATCGAAATGGTGCGGGAGCTCGGTGGCAAGATCCGCGATGTCTCACTTCCCAATTCTACTTATGCGGTGCCGACCTACTACATCATCGCTCCGGCGGAGGCGGCGGCAAATCTCGCGCGCTACGACGGCGTTCGATATGGCCCGAGACGAATCGGCCCGGAGGGAGACATACGCTCGCTCTATCGAGCAACCCGGGGAGAGGGTTTCGGGCCTGAGGTCCAGCGGCGGATACTGGTCGGCACCTACGTGCTGAGCGCCGGCTATTACGATGCCTACTACCGCAAGGCCCAGCGCGTGCGTGCCCTTATCGCCGAGGATTTCCGGCGAACCTTCGCGTCCGGTGTCGACCTCCTGCTGACGCCCACCACGCCCACCCCGGCGTTCAAGGCTGGTGAAAAGACCGAGGATCCGGTAGCCATGTATCTCGCCGACATTTTCGTGTGTCCCATCAACCTCGCGGGTCTGCCGGCGCTCAATCTGCCCGTTGGGCGGAGCGAAGGTCTCCCGGTCGGAGCCCAGCTGATCGCGCCTGCCTTCGAGGAAGAGCGGCTGCTCGCGGCGGCGGCGGCGCTGGAACGGGCGATCGATGCTGCAGCGGAGGTACGCTGATGTCGTGGGAGACCGTCATCGGGCTCGAGGTGCACGTACAGCTGAGCACCCGGACCAAGATGTTTTGTGGAGATCGCACCACGTTCGGCGATCCTCCGAACACCAACGTCTGCCCGGTGTGCCTGGGGCTGCCCGGAGCGCTGCCGGTTCCCAATGCCGAGGCGATCCGCCTTGCGGCCCGTGCCGCCCTGGCTCTCGGCTGTACCGTGCAGGAGACCAGCGTCTTCGCCCGGAAGAACTACTTCTATCCTGATCTTCCGAAGGGATATCAGATCTCGCAGTTTGACAAGCCGCTCGCCACCGGAGGCGCCCTCAGCTTCGATTCCCCTGAGCGGGGAAGGATCCGAGTTGGAATCACCCGGCTCCATGTCGAGGAGGACGCCGGTAAGCTGCTGCACGACCGGTTTCCCGGAAAGACGGCTGTGGATCTCAATCGGGCGGGCATTCCATTAGCCGAGATCGTGAGCGAACCGGACCTGCGTGCTCCGGCGGAGGCTCGAGCGTACCTCGCAACCCTGCGGCAGATACTGATCTATGCTGGCGTCAGCGAATGCAGCATGGAGCAGGGGAGTTTGCGGGTCGATGCGAACATCTCGATTCGGCGTCCGGGTGAGTCGCGACTCGGCACCAAAACCGAGGTCAAGAACATGAACTCGTTCGCGAACGTGCAACGAGCACTGGAGGCCGAGCGAGAGCGACAGATCGGGCTGCTGGAATCGGGCGGGCGAGTGGAGCAGGTGACACTGCTGTTCAACGCGGCCACCGGGAGAGTGAAGCCAACCCGCTCCAAAGAGGAGAGTCACGACTATCGCTACTTTCCGGATCCGGACCTTCCGCCGCTGGTTCTTTCTCCGACGTGGATTGCGGAACAGCGCGCCGCTCTGTCGGAGCTGCCCGAGGCCAAGCGCTCTCGTCTGGAGTCGGCGTATGGAATCCCGGCGTATGATGCGAAAGTGATCACCGGCGACGTGGCGCTGGCCGAGTACTTCGAGTCTGTCGCCAGCGCCGGAGCCGATCCGAAGGTCGCCGCCAACTGGGTCATGGGAGAAGTCATGACCACCTACAATGAGACCGGCAGGTTTCCAGTCGCAGCTGCCCGGCTGGCTGGTCTGATTCAACTGGTCGCGGCCGGGACAGTGAGTCATCAGGCAGCGAAACGGGTGTACGCCGAAATGGCGTCTTCGGATCAGGATCCTCGGGCGACTGCGGAGCGGCTCGGGCTGATTCAGGTCAGCGACCAAGCAGCGCTTACTGGCTGGGTGGAAGAGGTCCTTGCCGACCATCCGGATGAGGTCGAACGCTTCAAGGCGGGAGAGACGAAATTAATGGGCTTCTTCGTAGGGCAGGTCATGAAACGCAGCAAAGGCAAGGCCGATCCTAAGGCAGTGCAGCCGGTCCTTCAATCCCGGTTGCGAATAGCCGCCGGGACGGGAGCACCCTGACTACTGGCTGGCCTCGGAACCGAGATCCGCACTTTTCCCACCGTGGTCCGCCGAGGTGGGTTCCAGACCTAGCAGACTCAGAGGATCGACTGAGATGGTGCCGTACCGCGCTACCCAATGCAGGTGCGGCCCCGTCACCCGGCCGCTCCTGCCTACCAGGCCTATCCTTTGACCCCGGTTTACCATCTGGCCTTGCCGTACTTCCGCTTTGCTCAGGTGAAAGTAGGCCGTCACCAACCCCGCGCCATGGTCGATGTAGATCGCACGCCCTGCCAGATAGAAATCAGCGACCAGAGCGATCACCCCCCGTCCCGCCGCGCGCACCGGCGCCCCGACGGCGCCGGCGAAATCGGTACCCATGTGTCGGTTCTGGACTTCACCATTGTAGACCCGGGCTGTCCCGAAGCGGCTGGTGATGCGGCTGGCGCGGGGAAGGACGAACGGTCCCCGCCAGAGGCGGTGCCGTTCATGGGATCGGCGCGACACCTCGCGGCTTTGCGCGATCTCCGATTGGATCCTCAGCGTTGAAATGCTGTCTGGTTTCACGAATGCCGGGGGCACGGTCAAAACCTCCCTCGGGTAGGCTGCCGGCCGTACCGGAAGTGAAGTCGCCACCGTGTCGGTCCGATCTTCTCGCTGTAACCGAATCCAGACCGGAAAAGAGTCGCCCACCTCGACCGGGACGCCCACCAACCCTCGGTAACGTCCATCCGGCGTTCGTTGAAGGTGGAGTGCCTCGCCCCCGGCCTCGCCGCCCACGATCTTCGCGCCTGAGTCGGTCTGTAGCTCCAGCCATCCTATCGTGCCCTCGACTACCGGAGCCGGAGTCGAGGAAATACGGACGGCTGGTAGTGGTACCGAGTCCTGAGCCCATACGCGCGAAACGCTGAGGGTGACCAGCACGATCGAACCGGCCGTCCATAGGCCGCGATTCATTGGTGAAGCCACAGACTTGAATGAACCGACCAGCGAGGTCAGCGCTCGCCGCTCACGAGGTGTTTGGGGGAGGGGGCACTGTCTTCCGGAGCACGCCAGGGGAGTTTCTTGGGAATTTTGTTCCAAAAGGCGAGCGCGCGGTTGGGAAGACCGAAGTGTTCATTGGCCGCTTGCTGAAGCTCGGCGGTATCGCGCCGGCCGGCTTCTCGCAGTACCCGCCGCCGCATCTCCTTGGCCATCTTGAGCGGACGCTCTCCCGAAGGGTCCAGATGGCGAGCGGAGGCCGCCGATTCAGTAAGCAGCTCCATCATAAAATCAAAGGAGAGCCCGAGGTGCCGGTCTACGTCCGCGTCGGCCAGGGGCCACCGGCTGTACTCCCGCGCGACTTGACTGGCGCGTTGCCAGCTGGTGGTCTCCGTGAGATGCACCATTCCCCTGAACAGCCGGCGATTAGTGCGAACGCTAAAAATGGTCGGAGCAATAATCCGATCCAGATGCGCATCTGCCGGCGCGTGGTCCAGCAGAATCACATCCTTCGCCGCCTTGGCGTAGGCGTCTCCCAGATGAGCCTCTACCCGGGTTTCCCAGTAGGAGTGACCCACGGCGGCCGTACTGCTGGTCAGCATGAGCTGCCGAGGGACGAAATAGTTGTGGGCGATAGTATCCGCGGCGAGATGGCTCAGGTAGCCGAGCCCGAACGCTCGTAGGGCATCGCTGCTGGCCAGATCGTGAATCTCCTGGCCCACATGCCAGTAATGGCAATGGCGACCGAGCGGCGCGTAATGTTTCGCGATGGAGGAATCGGCAGCGATGTTGCCGTAGAGAAAATCGAACGGAAAGGCGCGCAGCAAATCGGCTATCGTGGCCGGCAGGTAGGGCAGGTTGGCCAGCACCGATTCACCGAGGTAAATGTGCGTGCCTGGGGTCCAGGCATGCGCCTCGGAGGGGACCAGCAACAGCAACAGCCCCACGCCCGCCATGGCGAGCGAGAGACGGCGAACGCCCATCAACGGCTCGGCACGAGGAGACGCCGCACTCGGCCGAGCATTCCGTTGCCGCGACGGACCGATCGGAGAGCGGCCGCCATGTCCAGAGCGGCTCCCTCGACCTCGTCGTGCACGACATCGTATAAAGTTTCCAACTCTTCCAACTTGATCTCAATGCGGTCAGCGGCGCGAACAGTTTTACGCCGGAGTCGGCGGGCGGTCTGGGCGAAGGCCCCGGCCTCGTGCCGAACCAGTAGCATGATGTCCTGCCCCTGCTCTGTCAGGCTGCGAACCGACTTGAGCGTGCGCGCCACATCATCCTGGAGGCCATCCACCAGCGTGCTCACCTTCCGCACCTGGCCCGCCAGCTTGAGCGCCGCCACTCCCACGGCGATGGCCAGCCCCAAAAAGGCAAGCGCCAGGACCGCCAAAGAGATCGCCACGGTTGGTCCCACCCAGGCGGGGGTGGTGGCTGCCTGGACGAATGCCATAGTCATCATCATATGCCAGTCACCTCCGAGGAAGGCTCCACCACTTGCGACGACACGGTCAGGACAGCCGTCCACCTAACGCTAATACAAAGCCAGTGCGGCAGCACCGCAACCCCCTCGCTCCGCTTGACGCGATTCCTTGGCGGAGTCAGCTTTGGCCATGCCTCCACGTTTTCACGTTCACGGCGGTCGTCCGCTGAAGGGAACCGTCCGTCCAGCCGGAAACAAGAACGCCGCCCTTCCGATCCTCGCGGCGACGGTGCTCGCCGACGGTCCGGTCGATCTGGACAACATCCCGCGCATCCGCGATGTCGAGACCATGCTCGCGCTCCTGTTGGATCTGGGGGCCACGGCGGAATGGACCGGTCCGAATGCTCTTCGGGTCGACACCCGGAGCCTGAAACCGAAACCATTGGATCCTGCGCTCTGTGCCAAGATCCGCGCCTCCATACTCCTTGCGGGACCGTTGCTTGCAAGGTTCGGGAGCGTCACGCTTCCCCCTCCCGGCGGCGACGTAATTGGGCGCCGCCGGGTCGATACTCACTTTCTTGCGCTGGAACATCTGGGTGCCTCGGTCATGGTAGGTGATCGCTACGAGCTCGAGGCGAAGAGTCTTCGCGGTGACGACATCTTTCTCGACGAGCCCAGCGTCACCGGGACCGAGAACGCGCTGATGGCAGCGGTTGCAGCGAAAGGAAGGACCACGCTGCGCAACGCCGCCTGCGAGCCCCACGTGCAGGACTTGGCCCGAGCGCTCGTCGCCATGGGCGCGGAGATCTCCGGAATTGGTTCCAATATCTATGTCATCGAGGGTGGCCGCCCGCTGATCGGAGCATCCTACACAATAGGACCCGACCACATCGAGATCGGTAGCTTCATCGGACTTGCTGCCGTGACCAACGGCGACGTCACCATCGAGCCGATCCGCTCCGAGGATCTTCGGAGCACCATCCTTGGCTTCGAGCGGTTGGGAATCCGGCCTCGGGTCGAGGGCAATCGGCTCAGCGTGAGCCCGGGGCAGGAGCGCCGGATTCGGCCCGACTTGGGCGGACACGTTCCCAAGCTTGAAGACGGTCCCTGGCCGGCGTTCCCCGCCGATGTCATGTCCACCACCATCGTTACGGCCACGCAATGTTCCGGAATGCTTCTGGTATTCGAAAAAATGTTCGAATCCCGGCTCTTCTTCGTGGACAAACTCATTGGAATGGGCGCCAGGATTGTACTCTGCGATCCGCACCGCGCGGTCATCTCTGGACCTTCTCCTCTCAAAGGGGGAACGGTCGAGTCGCCGGACATCCGGGCAGGCATGGCCATGCTCCTTGCCGCTTTGGCTGCCGACGGATCCAGTACCATCCATAACGTAGGCCAGATCGAGCGGGGTTACGAACGAATCGACGAACGGCTCCGTGCCCTCGGTGCGGAGATCGAGCGGGTGGATGGGTAAAAAGCGGGGCAGCGGGGAAGCGGGGCAGCGGGGAAGCCAATCTACCGAGTCGCACCAAGCCCAAAACGCAGCTCAGACTCATGTCAGCGAGATCTCAGTCCCGGGGAAGATCCCCCGGTTTGAGATTCCTAGTTGGCGTGAGCTCTATGGCGTTCGCGCCGGCATCACCGGCCGCGGCGCCGAGCCGGGGGGATTCGACCTGGGACTCTGGAGCACAGCGCCAGTAGGCGAGGTGATGAATCGCTGGCTTGGTCTCAGGCAACAGATGACTGACTTCAACGCCGTCGTGCTTGGCAATCAGGTGCACGGCGTTGCCGTGATGCAGGTCGATCAGGCGAACGGATGGATCCAGATCGAAGGGATCGACGGGTGGGTTACTACCAATCGGGGAATTCTCCTGACTGTTACCGTCGCCGATTGCGTACCCGTCTACCTCGTCGTTCCTGGTCGCGGGATTGCCCTGCTCCACGCGGGTTGGCGAGGGACGGCTGGTGGTATCCTCAGCCGCGGGTTGGAGCGGTTGCTGGCCGCGACGTCGTCTGATTCATCTCAGGTGGTAATGCATTGCGGCGTGGGCATCTGCGGTACATGTTATGAAGTTGGTTCTGAGGTCATGATCGGCTGCGGCATGCCGGCAGAAGGACCGGGACCGTGGCGCCTCGATCTCCGGGATCGACTGATGGAGCAAGCCCAAGCCGCGGGCCTCCGTTCTGCTACAACCTCCTCCTGGTGCTCGGCTCACGACAGCTCGTACTTCTTCAGTCATCGGAGGTCGGGTGGCCGCGACGGGAGAATGGTCGCGTACCTGGGCATGGAAGCGGGAAAGCGGGGCAGCGGGGAGGCGGGGAAGGAAAAGGAACGGCACAGCGATTAGCGTTCACGAAGCAGGAGGTGAGCAGGAAGTCGGCTTGCAAGGTTTTTCACTTCCCCGCCTCCCAGCTTTCCCGCTTCCCCGCTTTCTGGATTGACTCCAAACTGCTTCCCGAGTAATATTTACTCCTGTTCGGGCGGCGCTGGGTCGGGCCGACTGTCGATGTGGGGGAGTTCCCCCACATTTTTTTTCCTTCTCCGCCGATGTCTGCCGACGCGCTGCTGGCTCCCATTCGCGATCACGTTGCCGAGCTTGGTTTCGAGCTCGTGGATCTCAGACGGACGGGAACCCTTCAGCGACCCATCTTGCAGGTGCGGGTGGACCGCCCGGACAGCCGACCTGGCCAGGGAATTACGGCCGACGACTGTGCGATGATCAGCCGGTCTCTCGAACGCTTTCTCGAATCCAGGGCGATGGTCGGGCCACGGTATGTGCTGGAGGTTTCGTCGCCTGGATGGGACCGGCCCCTGCGCTGGCCGGAGCACTGGCGGCGGTTCATCGGACGTGAGGCGAAGGTGCGCGCCGACTCGTTGTCCGGTCGACGGCGGTATCGCATCATGGCGGTTCCGGATGACGAGCACGTGGTTCTTCGGGGAGAAGGGGGAGCCGACGTAACCCTCGCATTCGAGGGGATCCGGGAAGCTACCCTAGTGGCTGAGGCAGAAGTCTTTGGAAGAGGGCGGTAAGCTCGGGCGCATATTGCGTCCGTCACTGTAGAGGCGCCAAGGGGCGCCTACCATAGGGAGAATGGATGGCAGGTTCGACAGAGATGTTGGCCGCGTTTCGCGAGCTGACGACGACGAAGCAACTCGAGCGCTCCGACCTTCTGGAGCTGCTCCGCGATGGCATTCATGCCGCGTTGGTGCGCAAATTCGGCCCCAACGTCCGATTCGAGCTGAGCGTCGACGAGCTTCAGGGCACCATCAAGGTCGTACGTTTGAGGCAGGTAGTGGAGATGGTGGAGGACCCCAGCTGGCAGATCACCCTGGAAGAAGCTCAGTACGAAGACCCAGACTTCCAGATCGGTGACATGCTGGAGGAAGAAGTCCCCTTCGTTGATTTCGGCCGACTGGCGGTACAAGCGGCCAAGCAGCGCATCATCCAGCGCGTGCGCGAGGGCGAGCGGGCTCGGATCCGGGAGGAGTTCACCTCAAAGGTGGGGGAGCTGTTGTCCGGTGAGGTGCAGCAGATCGAGCGGGGCAAGCTGGTGATCATGCTGAACAAGTTCCGCGAGGCCGAGGCCATTGTTCCCTATCGCGAGCAAAACCACCGAGAGCACTTCCACCAAGGCGACACGATTCGCGCCGTGTTGAAGCGGCTGGAGGAGACTCCCAAGGGTCCCCGGCTCATCCTTTCCCGGGGCGACCCGCTCTTCGTCAAGGCATTGTTCAAGCTGGAAGTTCCGGAGATCCAACAGCAGGTTGTCGAGATCCGTGCAATTGCTCGCGAGGTCGGCAGCCGGACCAAGGTCGCCGTCATCTCTCGGGACGATGCCATCGATCCCGTGGGTGCCTGCGTGGGCCTCAAGGGCTCGCGGGTGCAGGCTGTGGTCAATGAGCTGGGCGGTGAGCGGATCGACATCGTGCCGTGGTCGCCGGACCCGGAGCGGTTCGCTCGGCTGGCGCTGGCGCCGGCACGGGTGGCCAAAGTCTTTTCCGATCCCGAGGCCAAGACGATTCAGGCGGTCGTGGACGAAGACCAGCTCTCACTGGCCATCGGCCGGAACGGCCAGAATGTCCGCTTAGCCTCGGAGCTCACCGGCTGGAAGATCGATCTCTACTCCAGCCGGGAATGGCTGGAGCGGGGTGGAGAAGGACCGCTGTTCGCGCCGTTGCCGCCCGAAGAGGAGATGGCGGGCAAGGTGCCGTTGAGCGAACTGAAGGGGCTTTCGCCGGAGCTGACAGGGATTCTGGAAAGCGCCGGATACAAGATGCTCAACGATATCCTGGACCTCGAGCGCGAGGACATCGCGAAAATCCCGGGCATCACGACGGAAACCGCCGACCAGCTCATGGCGTTTCTATCGGAGCTCACCGACGAAGAGAGCGGCGAGGAATCCAGGCCTCGCACATGAGTGGGTTGTTGGGCCTGGTAGGGTTGGGGTATCGCGGGGGACGGATCGTGGTCGGAGTGGATGCCGTCCGGAAGGAATTGCAGGCAGACAAGTGCTGGTGTGTGGTCGTGGCCGAGGATGCCAGTCCGCGCGCCGTTGATAAGGTGGTCCGGCTGGCCGGCGCCAAGGGGGTGCCGATGCTGCCTGGCCCCAGCGCCGCAGCGATCGGCGCGCAATTGGGCAGGCCGCCAGTGATGGCGGTAGGAGTACGGGATCGCGCCTTGGCTGGCGGCATGGTGCAACTGGCGGCCGTACGCTCCTGATGGAGGAATGAGTGGTCAAAACGAGAGTTCACGATCTAGCAGCGGAGTTCGGTGTCGCGCCTGAGCAGCTTCTCAGCATGCTCAAGGACATGAACATCTTCGTGCGCAGTCATCTGTCGGCCCTGGAAAGCGACCAGGTCTCGGCCGTGCGGGTGCGGTGGGAGCGGGAAAAGCGCCGCAGTGCCGAAGAGCCCACGACCAAGAAGGGCCGGCGCAAAGCGGCGAAGGCGGAGCCTGCCCCGGCTGCAGCCGAGGCCAAACCTGCCAAGCGCCGCCGCACTGCCGCCGAGGTAGCGCAAGTCGAGGCCCAGGTGCAAGCCGAGAAGGCCGCCGAGCTCGCCGCTCTGGAGCTCGAGCGTCCGATCATCTCTGAGGTGGAAGAGACCGCTCCGGCTCAAACGCTCGAGGAGCGTGCCCGGGCGTTGTTCAAGGATCTGCCTCCGGCGCCGCCGGAGAGCGAGGACGGGGAAGTCGTCACCGAGGAAGAGCCGGTGAACGGCGGGGCACCCGAGGCGGGCGCCGGCCGCTTCGCGTCACCTCCAGCCATTCCGACCCGCACGCCGTTTATCCCTCCGCGCATCCAGCGCCCTGCCGCGGCGCCGACGCGAGGTCCGAAGCCAGTGTTCAGCAGCAGCGCGCCCCCGGCTCCGCCGAGGACCGGGGCACCCGCACGCCCCGGTGCTCCGGGACGGCCCGGAAATGACCGCGCCGCGCCGGTCCGCACTTTTGGTCCTGATGCCGAGAAGGGTGGCGGTCGAAAGAAGGGCAAGAAGGGAAAGCGCTCGTCGGTAGATCAGGAAGCGGTGCACGCCAATATCCTGCGGACCCTGCAGGGTATGAAGGGTCCTGCGGGACGCAAAGGCCGGCGCACCGATGAACCGTCATTCCGTGATCTCCAGGCCGGCCGCCTGGCCGAAGAGCGGGAACGGGAAAAGACCCTCATCCGGGTCAACGAATTCGTGTCGGTGTCGGAGCTTGCCACCGCCATGAAGGTGCCGGCAACCCAGATCGTCCAGTTCGCGTTCAAGGAGCTGGGACTCATGGTTACGGTGAATCAGCGTCTCGACTTCGATCAGATCGAGCTGATCGCCTCTGCCTTCGGGTTCCAGGCGGTGCGAGAGGACGAGTACGCCGCCGAGGCACAGACGGAAGAGGTCGAAGAGAGTCCGGAGCAGCAGGTCGCCCGGCCCCCGGTGGTGACCATCATGGGTCACGTCGACCACGGGAAGACTTCTCTCCTCGACTACGTTCGGAAGGCCAACATCGTAGCCGGCGAAGCCGGCGGCATCACTCAGCACATCGGTGCCTATCACGTCGAGCTGCCGGGAGAACGACGGATCACCTTCCTCGACACTCCCGGCCACCAGGCCTTTACCGCCATGCGGGCTCGCGGCGCGCAGGTCACCGATATCGTAGTGCTCGTGGTCGCCGCCGACGACCAGGTCATGCCGCAAACGATCGAGGCGATCAGCCATGCCCGAAACGCCGGTGTGCCGATGATCGTCGCGATCAACAAGATCGATTTGCCCACCGCCAACGTGCAGAAGGTCAAGCAAGACCTATTGCAGCACAACGTGGTTCTGGAGGAGTTCGGCGGCACGGTCCTGTCGGCGGAGATTTCCGCCAAGAAAGGCACCGGCGTCGATCACCTGCTCGATCAGATTCTGTTGCAGGCCGAAATCCTGGACCTCAAAGCCAATCCCAGCGGGAAGGGGCACGGTACCGTCCTGGAGGCCACGCTCGATCCCGGCAAAGGTCCGCTGGCCACCATTCTGATCCAGCGCGGCACGCTGACCGTGGGTGACAACTTCATCTGCGGTAAGTTTTCTGGAAGGGTGCGCGCCTTGTACGACGAGCGCGGGAAAGCGGTGAAGGCGGCAGGCCCCTCCATCCCGGTTCAGATTCTTGGTTTCGAGGGGGTGCCGGCCGCTGGTGACATCTTCGCAGTTGTCACTGACGCGGTCGAGGCCCGCGAGATCGCTCAAAAACGGCAGCGACTCGAGCGAGAGGCTCAGAATCGGCGAAGCGCCAAAGGCACCTCACTCGAGGACTTCAGCCGCGCCCTCAAGGAAGGCGAAGTCTCGATGCTGCGCATCATCATCAAGGCCGACCAAGGTGGTCCGGCGGAGGCGCTGGCTGATGCGCTGGCCCAGCTCACGACGAGCGAGGTCAGGGTGGACGTGGTGCACCGCGGCGTCGGTGCAATTACCGAGAGCGATGTGCTGCTGGCCAAGGCGTCCGGCGCCATCGTGCTCGGGTTCCATGTTCGTCCCGACTCAAATGCCCGTGCCGCGGCGGAGCGGGAGCAAGTGGATGTGCGTACCTACCGCATCATCTATGAGGCGGTCGAGGACGTTCGCAATGCTCTCGAAGGGCTGCTCAAGCCGGAAGAGCGGGAGACGGTTCTGGGTGAGGCCGAGGTGCTGCAGCTCTTCAAGGTCAGCAAGGTGGGGACCATAGCGGGCTGTACCGTGCGCTCCGGAACGATCCAGCGTACTGCGAAGGCTCGGGTGATTCGTGATGGCTCGACGGTTTACACCGGCGCCCTTTCCAGCCTCAAGCGCTTCAAGGACGACGTTCGCGAGGTTCGTGAAGGTCTCGAATGCGGCATCGGGATCGAGAATTTCAACGATCTGAAGGTGGGTGACCGGATCGAGTCGTTCCGCATGGAAGAGATCAAGCGGACATTGCAGCCGGCGGCTTCGGGCGCAACGGGGTAAAGGGAGGCTGTGGGCTATGGGCTGGGGAGCTACTCCCACATCGGAGT
>JBKPAO010000029.1:0-8411 GCA_046726475.1 Gemmatimonadota bacterium
GGCGCGATCCCCATCTCCATCGGCGTCACTACCACCCAGTTCTTGTTGGTGATCCAGCCTTTCGTGGTATCCGGCATCGCAGCGAACTTCTCCCTTAGCCGCTGGTAGTATCCGATCAGCTGCCGGTCTCTCGCCGTAAGCTTGTCGGTTCCCTGGAGACCAATCTGTTTGACCGCTCCCTCCGCTGCGCTGATCGCCTGGGCCCTGGTTCCATAGAAGTCGGCGTACGACCCGTCCTCCTCGACCCAGAATTGGTCGTTGATCTTCTGCTCCAGCTCCGACGCCAGCCGCCGATATCGTTCCGCCGTGCTTTTGTCGCCGAGGATGCGAGCGACATCTGCCGTGGCTGCCAACGCCTGCTGGGTGTACACCGCGACGTCGATCAGCTCCGCGTTCAAACCGTAGATCTCGGTGATGCCGTAGCCACCCGGAAACAAATTCCGGTTTTCATCCATGTCCGTCAGCAGCCAATGCAGCCCCTGCTTCATAGCGGGGTACATCTCCCGGGCAAACGCCAGATCGCCGGTCCACTGAACGACCTTGCCCACGGTGAGAACGAACTGGGCGGTCTCCTGGGTGTTCCCCGGATTGGACAGCGCGCCGTAGGTCGTGACCTCGTGCACGATCCGGCCGTTTCCGTTGAATTTTGCCGACTGGCTCCTCAACAACCGAAGGGTTTGCTTCACGAGATCGACGTTTCCTGTGGCCAGCAGCGCCTGCAAAGAATAGGTCTCAGTCCCGAACCACCAGGGATACTCCATGAGGCCCCCACCAAGCCCGCGTCCGATGCCAGGGACTTCCCGTACCAGCCACTCAGCATCGACCTTGACCCAGTCATAGACCTGCTGCAGGCGCTGATCGGGAATCCGGATTTTGGCGTGGTGGATCACGGAGGCGTAGTGTGCCTTCTTTCGCTCGAGGAGCGAGTCGTGATGCCGGGCCAGATCGTCGAACGCCTTCTCGGCGGAAGCGCTCGAGCGGGTCGAGCCGGCGAAGACGAACGTGAGCGTCGCGCTGTCGTGGGGAGCTACGGACACGGCGTAACTGGCTGCGGCGGTCACTCCCTTTCCGGCGGTGGATATGGGAGGAGGATTGGAGACGCGCTCGGCGCCGACGGAGGTAGTGGCTCCCCAGACGGCAAACCACCGGTGTCGTATGTCTCTGGCGAGGAACCGGTGCGTGGCGGGCTGCCACATCACGGTGTCGGGAGCGTCCGTTATGCCGAGCCGCTCGGAAAACCATACCGGCAGAAGATCAGTCTTGACGACGAGCTGGAAACGGAGGTCGCGCTGACGGTCCCCTGTGTTTGTAAAGCTGTACTGGACTATCACGCCCGGCTGCCCGTCCGGACTGAACTGGAACCGCTGGATCTCCACGTTGTCCAACACCGCCCCGTATTTGAAGCGATTGCCGTAGGGATAATTGATGAACTCAGGGCTCTTCGTGAGAACCCGCTCCTGTCGAGTCGCCGTGTCCCTGACGATGGCCGTGAACCCGTCGATGAGCTTGATCGGATGAACCCACAGGCCGCCCATCTCGCCGGGCACATGGTCTCCCATATCCGGGAAGTTCCCGTCCTGGGTGCCGATCAGATACGCACGGTCGCCAGCCGAGACGTAGGGGTCGGTTTGATTCTTCCCCTGATTGCTGATGCCGGCCATAGCACCCGCGGAGTACTCATCTTGTTGGGCCTGGAGTGAACGAGGGATCGCGAAGGCAAGGAAAAGAACGAACATTCCGACATCGACGAACACCACTGCCATGCAGGCTCCTTTCAGTGTTAGCCCTCAGATCGAGCGAGCACTTCCTCGGACGTCAACCCAAACAAAGGCGGGGTGGCGACCTCCAGCATGCCGAGCATCAGATAAATCTGTCCGCGATGATGCGCCTCGTGCTCGCACATCGCCCGCAGCCACTTCCAGGTGGTGATCGCGACGCCGGCCGGCGTCTGACACTTCCGCCCCAAGTCCGCGTCGCTCAAGCCCGCAATGATTGCCCGGGACTCCTGATCGAGACGGTCGAAGTAGGCCAGCACCGGATCATAACCTTCCGCCAGCTCCCGGCCGCAGCCGGGGTAACGACTGGGGCGGCCGGCCACGGTCTCGGCATACATATAACGCTCGATGGTCGCCAGATGCCGCACCAAGTCGCCGAGGGTGAACTTGCCGGCGCGATAGGTCCACTCCAGCCGGTCGTGGGGAATGCACGTGACCACTCGCCGGGTGCGGCCCCGTAGGCTGTCCCAGTACTCCAGGAATTGAGCGACAGTTCGGATTTCCATTCGGGTATCACTCGCGTTGAGAATGCCGCGGAAGTACGTTGGTCATCTGGGTGGCGAGCTCGAGCGTCGTGGGCCACCACCTCTGCCCCGTAGGTCGACGCTAGGTGGTGTTCGTGCATGAGTGGCACCTCTCCGCCCGGTAAGGACCGCCGGCGTTCACCGCGCGGCAGCCCTTGCTACACCCTCGCCGAAATCGACGATCTCCGGATCATCCGAATTCACTTCCGCGAGAAATTCCTTTTCTGCCTGTTATCGGACGGCAACATGGTGTGCGTTCCACTGGCGATCTCGCCGGCCTTGGATAGGGCCCCGCACAGTATGAGATACAAGTGGCAGCTGGCCGACGATGGCAAGGGGGTGGTCTGGTATCTGGGGGCCGTGGGCCTGCCGACCGAGCACCTGAGCCTGGCCCGCATTATGTCACATCCTGACACGCAAATCACCGAGCTGCCGAGCACGGAATAGTCGGCTTTAGCGCACCCGGGCACACCTTCGTCTCCTCCACCGACACCAGCCAGTCGTTTACATCGTCGCGGAACGGGCTCCGTCTGCCACGGGGGCCGGCATTGCCCGCGATGATAGTGTAGGGCACTGGTGGTGGCGGCAGCTGCAGAAAGAACTTCTCAGACGCGAGCAATTGTCCGGTCTCACCAGTGAGCAGACGATAGGGCCAGAACCACTGCAGCCGCCGGGCCAGTCGGGGAGACTGGTTGGGCGTAGCCAGCATGATGAGGCACACCGGAGCCGGTGCCAGGTTGCCGAGAGCAGCGCGGAGGGCGAGACCTCCTAGGGAGTGCCCGATGACGGCGTACCGCTCGCCCCGTCGCGCCAGTGCTTCGAGCCGGTGGCGCACCCGTCGGCAAATCCGCGAGAAGCTCTCCAGCGCGGCGACATAGCCGACCCGTTCGACATGATGCCCCTCCCGGCGGAGGTAGCGGGCCAGACGAGCCAGGGAGAGAGGAGTCCGTCCCATACCATGGACCAGCAGTAAACGCATCGGCCTGCTACCCGCGACTAATGCGGTCCCGGATTACGGACTTATCCAAAGTCGCACAGCGGCGGAGGCGAGCCCCCCGGGATCGTCGGTCAGAACTACCCCACGCACCACATACTCCCCGGGCGTTACTGGGCGCCCAGCATCGGTGCGCTGATCCCAGACCTCTCGGAAGGAAAGGCTCTTTCCAGCATCAAGGGGAAAGAGCCGGAGCGCGCCGAGCATCGTCTGCCCGCGGAGCCGGCTCCAGATCATCCGCCCTCGGCGATCGGTAACTCGAAAGTCCGCCGCCGGTTCTCGTCCCATGAGGTGCAACGTCACTGAAACCCTGCCGACATTGGTGACCTTGAACACCAAAGGCACCGGTGCGCCCTGACGAACGCGCGCCGGTGCCTCCAGGGTCAAACGAAGCGAAGTACTTTGCGTCGGCGGCTCAGTGGGTCGTCAACGCGCCCAGCTCTCGCGTGACGTTGCCGAATGGGCTGAATACGAACTGAGACCCGGATGAATTGCCGCCCCAGAGGACCCCCGCCAGCTTCACGCTGGTGGCACCGGTAAGCTGGAACACATCCGAACCGCTGTCACCACCGCCCACTCCCGCGGAGACAAAGGTCTGACAAAACTGCACGATCCTGGAGCCTTGCACTCCGGTATTCACGCAGGTGTTGGTGATACGGCCGGAGGTCCAACCGGTAGTACGGCCGACCTTATTGACCGTGGTGCCTGTTGGAAGACATCCGCCCGTGGTCCCGCAATCATCGGCAGTGATGCTAAACGAACCGGTGATCTCGAGGCTGCCGTTGTTTGCTGCGCTGGTTTTTGCGATCAGGCCCAGCGCTTGATTCCCCCCATTGATGTACGCGGCGCGCGAGGCGTCGCTGTAGCGGCAGAGCTTGCCGCGCGGGCATCCAGCTCCTCCCTTCACGTACACCGGATCGGCCACCTCGGTAGCGATCTGGGTCCCGTTCACGGACTGGAGGGGCTGCCAGTACGGCGTGCTCTCCACGCCGCCTTGGGTCGTGGTGCAGTGCGACGCGGTCACGAATGACTTCACGCTCCCTGCAGTAGCGTTGAAGCCCACTGAACAGAGGAAGCCGGGAAAGTTGATCTGCACGCCGGCGCGCACCGGTCGATCCACGACGTTCTGCAGGCTGAACACTTGCACGATGGGATCTGTCCGCTCCACCAGCAGCGCATCGTCCGGGACCCCCCGGCGCGCCGCTGCGGCACGGACTTGCCCGGCGGCCCCCAGGTCCTCGACACCGATCAGGACTCGATTACGAGTTTCGTCATTATCCACGAACACGGCACCACGTACGGCCAGCGCCTCCACAGAAGCGGCCTCCTGCCACCGCTCGAGCTGCTTCCAGCCGTATCGGGCTTCGGCAACGCGGATCGCAGCTGTCGAGAGTCCCCGCGCGCTGAGGTATCCGGCGAGCACCCGCTCCGCGGGGGCGCGGCTTGACCCACGCGTGAGATAAACGGTGGGAGTCCCATCAGCGTTGAGGAAGAAACCGCCGAACCCGGGGACCTGACGATCGAACTCGGCGGCCGAGGGAAGTTCCGGGCCCCGAGAAGATTGCGACTGCGAAGGGAGCAGCCCGGCATCGGGCGACGTCGGTTCTGAATTGTCCTGACACGCCGCGAGAGCCAGAGCGGTACCTGTGGCAAGTCCGTAACGAAGGAGACTAGTACGGAGCATGAAAAGACCTCCGGAAGAAGGATCGATTTGACTGCCCAAGTCTCGATGTAATTGGGAAGGGCTACCTCCAAAAGGTTACACCCGGAAACGTATTTACGGCAGGGGAGTTGAGCCAGCCGGCCCAGCTATTTATGCAGGAATCAGCGTTCGGGATCCAGCGACTCTGATCCTTCGATCCTCAACTGCACTCGACTAAAATCAAGCACTCCAAACAATTGAGGGCAGTTCCTCATGACGGCCACACCGGAGTTGCTCTACCTGCTCACCGGCGATCCGGTCGAGTTCGCCCAGGTCGCGGCCGGCATGCAGGCCGCCGACATGGCCGATGCCCTCAACGCGCTCACTCCGGAAGCGGCGGCGCGAGTGCTGGCGGCCCTTCCCTTCGATCTCGCCGTTCAGGTCCTCGACGAGCCGGAGCTGGAGCATCGGGTCTCCCTGATCGAGGCGATGAGCCCCGCAGCGGCCGGACCACTCATCGATGGCATGTCCGCCGATCAACAGGCGGAGCTGTTCCGGGAGTTATCCGAGCGGGACCGCGGCCGACTCCTCCCCGCACTGGATCAGCGGACCCGTAGGGTACTCGAGGTCCTCCTCCGCTACCCCCCGGAGACGGCGGGCGGGATCATGACCACCGAGTTTCTCAGCGTCCCCTCCGACGCCACCGTTGAGGACACCCTCCGGCTGATTCATCGGATCGGGGGAGCCAAGGAAACGGTCTATGCGATCTACGTGGTGGATAGCACCGAGCGCCGGCTCCGCCACGTGGTGTCGCTCCGCGAGGTGGTCATGAGCGACCGGACCAGCCGAGTGATTGATATCGGGAGCCACCGCAAGCTGCTCACGGTCGGTCCCTATACCGATCGGGAGGAGGTTGCGCGGCTTATTTCGAAATACGACCTCCTTGCCGTCCCGGTGGTCGACAAGGATCGCCGCATTCTCGGCATCGTTACTGTCGATGACGTCATCGATGCGCTGGTAGCGGAGACGACCGAGGACGTGCAGAAGTTCGGCGGCATGGAGGCGCTGGACGAGCCATATATGGAGATCAGCATCGGCCGCATGCTCCGGAAGCGGGCCGGGTGGCTGGCAGCGCTCTTCATCGGCGAGATGCTGACCGCAACCGCGATGGGTCACTTCGAGGACGAGATCGCCCATGCCGTCGTGCTCGCACTCTTCGTTCCGCTCATCATCAGCTCAGGCGGGAACTCCGGCTCGCAGGCGACCTCACTCATCATTCGGGCGATGGCCCTGAGAGAGATGCGGCTGGGCGACTGGTGGCGGGTGGCGATCCGTGAGCTCCCTGCCGGCCTCGCCCTGGGGGCCTTCCTCGGCACGATCGGCGTCGCTCGGATTCTGCTCTGGCAGTATCTCGGCTGGTACGACTATGGCAGCCACTACGCGATGGTCGCGTTGACCGTCGGCTTTTCGCTGGTCGGGGTAGTCACCTTCGGATCGCTCACCGGCTCGATGCTGCCGTTCGTGCTCCGCCGCCTTGGCTTCGACCCCGCCAGTGCGTCGGCCCCGTTTGTCGCCACCCTGGTCGATGTGACGGGCCTGGTCATCTACTTCACCGTTGCCCTGATCATGCTAAGAGGGGTGTTGCTCTAGCGGACTCCTGCTGGGCCGCTCGTTGATCTCGAAACAACAACGCACCCGATCGTATTGATCGCAGCACTTCGTCACGCTCGCACCGATGAATTCGCTCAGGAGGCTTTCCAGGACGTTACAGACCTCGGGGTGGTGGGCGGTTGCGGCTGCGAGGGGGCAGCCGTGGCTCCGAATGACATAGCCGCCGTTCTGTTGTTCGGTCTCGGTCAGGCCGCCCAACTCATTTAGGAGCGCGCTCGCGCCGGCAACCCGCTCCTTTAACCCGCCCCGGGGTACCGCACGTCCCTCCAGCACTGCCCTGCCCACCTCGTGCATGATCGAATCGAACTCGGCCGGGGGCATCCGACGTGCCAGCGCATGGAGGAGCTGCGTCAGCAGCGGCACGTAGGCCCGGGAAAACAGCAGCTCGGCCTGGGTGGTGACCCCATACACGTGCGACGGCTTACTCGCCCCCCGGCGGCTATTCCGTTGTTCCACCAGGCTTTCCCTGAGCAGCGAGGCAAGCTGCGCGCGAACCGCCGTCCGAGTGAGATCCAACGCCCGGGCCAGCTCATCCACGGTCATGGGACCTCGTCGAAGCAGCTCGATAATCCGTCCGCTGGTTCCCCGGGCCAATCGCTGCAGCTCCTTCATCACCCCTCCGTTACAAAGCACAGATTAGTATAAACTATCTTGCTTTTCTCTGCCAATCATCTTATTAGTGGCTGTGGAACTGTGGGCACAGTTGGGAGCAGCCCTGAGGGGCTGCTGAGGTTTCCACATCAAGGAGGTACTTGTGTCTGGTCACTCACGGCGGCGGGCCGCATACGCCGCAGCATCGATGGTCTTTCTGACGTTTGCATCGTGTAAGCCTAGGAGCTCCGAAACGGCTTCCCGCGCTTCGGACACTAGTATGGGATCGATGGCTATGGAGTCGACGTCCGCCATGGCCAATGACACCGGCGCGGCGCCGGGGACGCCCACTCAGCGATCGCTCGATGATCCCACCGCCCTGGCCATGTTCGAAGCCCTGGTCACCTACGACATCGAGACTGCCGGCATCGCCGCCAAGAAGTCCCCGAAGTCGGACATTCGCAACCTTGCCAGCTCGTTCGAGACGGGACACAGGGGCCTGTTGAAGCAGGCTGAGGACCTTGCTAAGAAGCTGAACATGACGCCGACGCCGCCGAAGGAAGCTCCCTTGGGACAGGCTCACGCGGACGCACTGCGTAAGCTCAACGCCACGAAGGGGGAGGAATTCGACCGTGTCTTTCTCGCGAACGAGGTCGCGTATCACGATGGGGCGATCAAGATACTCAACGAGACGCTATTGCCAGCGATCAAGAATCCGGAGTTGAAGGCGGCTGTGACCGCAGCCGTCCCGGCATTCCAGGCTCACCTCGCTGCCTCGCAGAAGGCTGCGGCCAAGTACCACGTCGTCGTATAGGACTGCGTGCAGGGTCTGACATCGCGCGGCGCAACGTACCGCGCCGCGCGGAACCCCGAGCTCAAGAAGCTGATCGAGCAGGCCAAGTCGGTCATCGAGAAGCATCTGAACCGGGCGGAGGAAATCCAGAAGAAGTTGGGCAAGCCGACTGCCTGAGGCAGTCGTCAGTCATCAGTCGTCAGTCGTAGTCGTCAGTCGCAGTCCTCAGTCATCAGTCATCGTCGCTAACGAATGACTCATGGCTGATGACCATTAGCTGACGTCTGACGACTGACGACTGACGACTACGTTGGCGACTAGATCGACGCCACGTAGTCCTCCGGCAAACCAGCCCTCCGGGCAACGGCGCGCAGCTTGGTGGCATACTCCGCGTTGTGCTCGTCGGGTGGCGGCGGCTCCG
>JBKPAO010000030.1:0-55989 GCA_046726475.1 Gemmatimonadota bacterium
GTACCGCCGGCTGCGCCTCCGCCGTGCAGCACGATCACGTCCGCTCCAATCATCTCCGCGATCGTTGCCTGATGCTCCAGCTCCTGAACCGCGGATCGTACCACATGTTCGCGCTCCGAGTTGAGCACGACGAATTGGTCGGGGTGCAGGCTCAGCCGCACGTCGTAGGCCCGGGCCAGTGCACCGGCCCACTCGAATGCCCCGGCGATCGCTTCTGATGGGTCGAGCTGCTCCAGGGTGTAGCCGGTGATCGGATGGGTGGCGAGTGGAAGAACCTGGCTGTTTACTCGAAACGCACCAATGCCGAGCTCATGGCAGCGCTCGATGGCAGCGGCCAGTGCGTCCGCGTTGTGCGCCGCGATCTCAGCCAGATAGGCGCGGCGAGTGTCGGCGTCCAGGCCACCTGCGTAGCCATGTGTGGCGGTGCGAAACGTGATCGGCGAATCGAGAAACTGACAGCAGAGTCCCCAACGTAGTCGGGAGCCAGGAGCTGGAAGCGCAGCGGCTGTCATGACTCCCCGTTCAGTCACAACAGCTTGACGATCCATTCCCCTACGAAATAACCGATCGCCGCAACGCCCAGACCCACGATGAACATGTCGAGCCCGCTGCGGAAAATTCCTCGGCCGGTGAAGAAGCTCCGCGCGGCGCCCACCCCGAAGTGGGAAATCATCGCCAGGCCGAATGCGGTCCAGATCGCAGCTGGTCCGGTGTCGAAGAGGAAGGGTGCGACCGGAATGAAAGCGCCGAATGCCGTGGCCACTCCCGTGATCCAGCCTTCGCGCATGGGGGTGCTGGTGGCCTCGCCGATCTTGAGCTCCTCCCGCACCTTCTCCTCCAGAGCCCGGTCAGGATCGCGCATGACCTGAGCGGCGAGCACCCCGGCTTGAGCCTCCGGGATTCCTTTCGCCTGGTAGAGCAGGCTCAGCTCCTCCCGCTCCAGCTCGGGCATGAGCCGGATCTCTTCTTTCTCCATGGCGATCTCGTGCTCGAACACCTCCCGCTCACTCTTGGCGGCGAGGTAACCCGAGGAGCCCATGGAGAGCGCGTCGGCCACCATGCCCGCCAGGCCGGCCACCAGCACAGCATGCTCCGCCGCCTGGAGATTCCCCTGGGCGCCGATCATCCCGGCGACCAGGCCAAAGTTGGCGGTCAGACCATCGTTGAATCCGTACACCAGGTTGCGAAGCAGGCCTCCCGCACCGGTCTTGTGCCATGGCTCGCCCGATCCCCCGCTGATCCCGGCGAGGGTTTCCGCGTGTTCTGCTGACTCCTTGGCCAGCCGGAGAGCGGTCGGACCCGCAGTGCCCTCGGGCGAGTTGCGATACAGGTTTAGATAGCCTTTGACCTCGCGCCCTTCCTCCTCCAGCAGCATTGGGAGCAACACTCCGCTCCCCACCTTGCGGGCCAGCCATGCGCGGAACCGGGCGCCGCGGGACGGCGAGGGCACCCCAACCTCATGGCCATTCTCGGCCAGGAGCTTGCGCCACATCTCGACGTGCCGGTCCTCGACCTCGGCCAACTGGCGGTATATCCCGGCCCGGCCGGTGTCCCGTTCAGCCCGAGCCAGCTCCCTGTACAGGTAGGCGGCGTCAGCTTCGTCTTCTAGATGATGGAGCCACTCGTGGGGCGGTGTGGCGGAAGAGGTGGTAGCCATGGGGGGAGTATAAGGTGAGTGGTGAGAGGTAAGAAGTAAGAGTGGAAGGTGAGAGGTAAGTAAGAGGGGAGGTGAGAGCGAGAGGTGCGGGGTAAGAAGGAAGGGGTATGAGGAACCTTCGACTCTCCGACGCTCCGACTCTCCGCCCCTCACCGCTTACCGCTTACCTTTCAAATGCAACGATCGAAGCTGCTCTAGCATCCCTAGTTACGCTATGACCCGGACACTGCTGATGGATTCATCGCTTCTCGCCAACGCCGAAACGGTCGTCGCTCGGGCTCGGACCGGAGACCCCGAGGCACTCGGGGCGCTTTACCGCGCCTTCGAGGTACCGGTGTATAGCCTGGCGCGCCGGATCTGCCGGACCACCGAGGATGCCGAAGACGTGCTCCAAGAGACCTTTTTCGAGGTCTGCAAGAGCATCGGGCGCTACCGGGAAGAGGGAAGCCTTTGGGGTTGGGTCAGGACCATCGCCGCCAGCAAGGCGTTGATGAGAATCCGCCGCAATAAGTACCGCGACACCGACGAGCTACACGATGAACACGTGGGCAGGAGGCAGGAGGACAGTCACCTCCGGATGGATCTGGAGGCGGCGTTGGAGCGGCTCCCGGAGACCTCCCGAGCTGTGGTCTGGCTTCACGACGTGGAGGGATATACCCACGAGGAGATCGCCGGGATGATGGGGAAGACGGCCAGCTTTTCGAAGTCGCAGCTGGCGCGCGCCCACACCCGGCTCCGCCGCTGGCTGGGTGAGGAGGAACTCACGTGAACCACCTCTCCATGGATGCCCTGCTTGCTCTCCGCGAGCCGGGAACCGAGCCCGGGACCGCCACCGCCCGCGAGCACCTGAATCACTGCCCCCATTGCCAACTCGAGCTGGACCGACTGCACCAGCGGGTCGCGCGCCTGAAGGCGTTGCCTTCGCTGCGCCCTGGCCGGGACCGGTGGCCTGAGACCCACGCCCGGGTTCGGGCCGAGCGGCAGCTGAGGCGGACGCGGCTGATAGGAATGACCGGGTTGGCGGCGGCTGCATCGGTAGCGATCGTACTGGCCACCGGCAATGTCGCACCAGTCCCCCAGGCGAGTGCGCATGAGCTCCAGCAGGTGATGGTGCGTTCCCAGGCTCTGGAAACCGCTCTGAGTGAGTTCAACCCCGAGGGCCGGGTGATCGACGGACGCACGGCCCAGATGGCCCAGGAGCTCGAGGACCGGATCGCGCGAGTCGACCGGGCACTCGAGGCAACCGAGCTTTCTCCCGAGCAGGGCCATGATCAGGATCTGTTGAGCTTGTGGCGCGAGCGGGTAGGCCTGCTCGACGCCCTCGTCGACGTGCATCTGACCCGCGCGAGCGATGCCGGCCTTTAGTCGAAGGAGCATCCCGATGTCCACCTACCCCCTCCTGGCTATCAGCATGGCGCTCGCCGGGCTTACCGCGCAGCGGATGGTTGCCCAGGAACCGCAGGGACCGGATCCCGTCGAGCTGCGGCTGGATCGCGGACCGGAGCGGGTGATGCAGTTCGTCATGAATCGTCGGGCTCGCCTGGGACTCAAGGTGAACCTGCGGGCGCGGGCCACCGATTCCGTCGGAGCCTACGTCGATGCCGTGACGCCCAATGGTCCTGCGGCAAAGGCGGGGATTCAATCGGGTGATATCATCACCTCGGTGGATGGCAAGACGGTACTCGCGGGTGGTTCGGCCGAGGCTGGGGGCCAGAGGGAGTCTCTCCCCGGACTGCGGCTCATCGAGCTGGCCGCGAAGTTGGCGCCCAATGACACCATCGCGGTGCAGTTTCGCCGGGGCAAGGATCGCAAAACCGTCTCGCTGGTAACGGCCGACGAGCCTGACATCCTGTTCCGCGGTGAGCCAGGCGGCCGCTCCTTTGCGTTCCGCATGGGGCCCGACGGTCCCCGGCGCATGGTCATGCCGTTTGAAGACCAGGTTGAAGGGCAATTTGGGGGACCCACGCTTTTCCGCGGCTCCCTGCTCGCCGATCTCGAGCTGGCACCCCTGAATTCAGACCTGGGACGCTACTTCGGTGCTACGGAAGGAGTTCTAGTGATCAGCGTTCCCAAGGATTCCCCACTCGGCCTGAAGGGTGGAGACGTTGTCCTGACCGTAGATGGCCGGAAGCCTTCCACCCCCTCCCAGCTCCTCCGGATCCTGCGCAGCTACGACGCGGATGAGACTCTCAAGCTCGACGTTCTCCGCAACCACAAACGGGAAACCATCACCGGAAGCCTGGGCGAGAAGTCGGACCGGTAGCGCCACCCTCCTAAAAGCCTCAGTGTGCGCCCGCTCACAGATGCCGGGCCCCTGGATTCGTATTTCTTAGGTCCACCTTGTGGAGGGGACTATGGGCTTCCTGTGGACCTTGATCATCGGATTGGTTGTAGGCGCGATTGCCAAGCTGATCATGCCTGGACGCGATCCCGGTGGGATCATCGTTACCATGCTGATCGGTGTGGCTGGCGCGCTGTTGGCGGGATTTTTGGGACGGGCACTCGGATGGTATACCGATCCGGGTCAGGGCCCCGGAATCATCGCCTCGATCATTGGCGCGCTGGTTCTCCTGTTCCTGTATCGTCTGTTCACGGGGCGCAGGGGCACCACAGTTCCGTAGCGGGAATCCAAGAGGGAAAACAGAACGGTGACATCCGAGGTGGATGTCACCGGTTCCGTGTTTTGTGCCTATGTCAGCCCCACCTCGTCACGCCAATTGAACCCTCGCCTGGCTTACCCGGTCCGGGTGAACCTGCCGGGCCAGTTCTTCGAACATCCCAAAGTCCAGACTCTGTGCCCCATCGCTCATAGCCTGCGAGGGGTCGGGATGTACCTCGACGATGAGCCCGCAAGCGCCAGCTGCAAGAGCGGCAGAGCTGAGCGGGGGAACCAGGGAACGAACCCCGGCAGCATGGCTCGGATCCACGATTACCGGCAAATGGGTTCGCTCGCGCACTAGCGCAACCGCGTTGAGATCGAGGGTGTGTCGCGTGGCACGCTCGAAGGTTCGAATCCCGCGCTCACAGAGTACCACGTTGGGGTTGCCCTCTGCGAGCACATATTCCGCAGCCATCAGCCACTCCTCTATAGTCGCGCCCGCTCCTCGCTTCAGCAGTATTGGCATGCCACTGCGGCTGGCGGCTCGCAGCAGGCTGAAGTTCTGCATGTTGCGAGCACCGATCTGGAGCATGTCGGCGAAGTGGGCCACTACCGGGACTTCCTCCCAGCTCAGCACTTCTGTCACCACTGGTAGGCCGGTCCTTTCTCGAGCGTCCGCGAGATAGCGAAGGCCCCGGACACCCAGTCCTTGAAAGTCGTAAGGCGACGTACGCGGCTTATACGCACCTCCCCGGAGCATGTCGGCTCCCGCTGCAGCCACCGCGGAAGCGGTCTCCAAAATCATAGCCTCGCTCTCGACCGAGCACGGTCCGGCGATCAGCACCGGAGACTCTCCGCCGAACCTGACCTGCCGCACGCGAACGACGCTTCCTTCGGGATGGCGCCGCCGATCGACCAATGGCACCGCCGGTTTCTCTACCCGGTGCGCCGGCGGCGGCACCGGGATGGACAGGCGAGACCCCTCCGTCCAGGCTTCGTAGCTACCCAGCACGATGAGTTTCGCGGCCAGCGCCTCGATCTCCTCCAGCGCCTCAGCTACCCGTGGATCCTCGGCGGCGCCCTCGACATCCACATAGAACCGGTAGGTCCAGGGAGCGGACCGCTCCGGCCGAGACTGCAGCGCCATCAAGTTGACTCCTCGGGCGCCGAAGGCCTGGAGTGTAAGGGCGAGCATACCTGGCTTATGGTCTACCAGAACAATGAGCGAGGTCTTGTACCGGTCGGCGTTGGAGGAGCGCATTCCGGATGCGAGCTCCGCTCGCGTAAAGGTCAGAAACCGGGTCTGATTGGTCGGATCGTCCTCGATTCGCTCAGCCAGGGGTACCAGTCCGTGGGCATCGGCAGCGGGTCTGGCGGCGATGGCTGCGATGGAGGAATTTCTCTCCTGCGCCACGATCTCGGCGCTGCCGGCGGTATCCCAGGCACTGACCAACTCGGCATCTGGAAGATGCTCCGAGAGCCAGATGCGACATTGTCCCAGGGCGACAGGGTGAGAGAGTACCCGGCGTATCCCAGACAACGAAGCGCCCGGAATTGCCATGATGGTATGGTGGACTGGATGGAGGATCTCGTGAGTCAAGCGGAGAGAGCCGTCGCCGAACGCCTCCTGGAGCAGGTCGTAGGTGTTGGTGACCGATCCGATCAGCGAGTTCTCGATCGGAAGGCAGCCGGCATCGGCGCCGCCTTCACGCACCAGCGCAACGACGTCCGAGACGTCGCGACAGGGGAGTACCTGAAGGTCGGGCCAGCGTCGGCGGGCCGCCGCTTCGCTGAATGACCCGTGTGAACCTTGAATGGCTACGCGCATGGAGCGCTCCAGAGGGGGAAAAGAAAAACCCGCCGTAGCAACCGGCGGGGTCGATGACTCGGGGGGTGTTGCGCCTAACGCGCTCTACCAGACCCCGACCGGCATCGAGCCGCGCCGGCATCGGTAAAAAAGAACCAGTAGCTTCTTACGGATGGCATAGTGCGAACCTACGGCGCATCGTAGAGCATTGTCAAGCCATTATCTTGTGCTGGTGGCCCGCTCCCGCTCCGCGCCTTCCCCATTGATAGTCTCGCTCCTCCTTCTCACCCTCGCCGGTCCGGGTTGGGCGCAGGGTCTACCCGAGTTCGCGCCCACCAACCCCATGAGCAGCTCTCGGAGTGGACTGTACTTCCAGCCGTTTCGGGAGCCGGCGCCGGGCCGCTGGACCGCCGAGCTCGCACTCGACTACGCCAGCGCGATTGAGTACAACCGGCTCCCCACCGCAGACTACGTTTTGGACTCAGAAATCCTGAGGGGCTCATTGGAGCTAGGGCGGGACTTCAACCAGCAAATGTTTGCGACTCTCGCCGTCTCCTTAGGTGGGGCCTACGCCGGCTTCATGGATGGATTCCTGGACTGGTACCATGGAGTGCTCGGAATCAAAGTGAGTGAGCGGGCACGGCGGCCCCAGGACCAATTCCTCTACACCATCACACCCCCCTCTGGACCCACCCTGATCCGCTCTCCCGACGGCTTATTCCTCAACGACCTTCGGGTCGGCCTGGGCATTCGGTATGGAAGCGTTGTTCAGAGCGTGGTGTCGTTGACTCTACCCACTTCGACCGGGCCGACGGGATATGGTCGAGGGGTAGTTTCACTGGGATTGCTGAACACGGTCCAGGCTCGCCTAAACCATCGGTTGCTGTTTGAGGGAAGTCTCGGAGCGGGCTTCACACCGAGTCACGGAGATTTACGGGAGTATCAGCGAGAACTCTTTGCTACCGCGAGCTCCGGCCTCCGAATACGGCTGTGGGGTCGGCAATCGATCTATGGGAATCTGTTCTATCATTCGCCGTACTACCATGATACGACACTTCCCGCCCTTGACCTGCGCGACCTTTCATTGGATTTCGGGTGGATTCTCGGGGGCCAGCGGGGGAGTGAGTGGCGGCTCGGACTCACCGAGGATCTGGAGCCGGCGGGGCCAGGTGTGGATCTGGTGATACGGCTGGGGAGGAAATTCTGACGCCGAGCTCACTTCTTCTGAACCGAAAACAAAAACTGCTCCATGTTCTGAAATAAGAAGTCTTTAGCTTTGGGCTCCCGAAGGTTGAGCGCGTAGTGGTTTATCAACTGCTGCTGCATCTTGAGCCACTCTGACCAGCAGGTGCTGCAAATCTCATCGAAGGCCCGGCGTCCTAAGTCGTTCTGAAATGGCTGGAAAGCCATCCGATCCCTATCCTGCCCGCAGCGGGTGCAGTGCAACGTTGCCATGTCGGCAAGATAGATACCCTTCAGAATGTGATCCAGTCTATGGGCGTACTCTTAGCGATGGAGTAGTATGTTCATGGAGTGAGCCGTCTGCGGGGCGCGTCCTGGTTTCGCAACGCCCGCGCACCACTCGCGGTGCCCAGCCCGGTGCCGATTCCAAAGGCAACCGCAGTGCTCAAGGTCACAAGAGGCAGGAGGACCACAGGCCAGGCTAACAGTGCGGCGCCCACACCACTGATGACAGGGGCAAAAGGCGAGTGGATCGCATCGACGAAGCGCAGGCGCCGGCGCACAAAATTGCGCGCCAGGATGAATCCAATGGCACCTGCGGTCAGTACTATAAGAAGCTGTAACATAGGAAGTTCCTTGCTTAGAGCGAGTTGACTGCGTTACAGTACGAAACGACAGGCAGGAAGATTCACTGCCGAGCTATGTTATGGAAATAGGTTTTGTGGTATGCGAATCGCGGGCGTTCTCCATGTCCTTGGCTAAGCTCTTTCACCCGGAAGGAGCCTAACGTATGCCTAGACATCCAACCGTTCAGGTGCCGAACATCGGTCCCATGGATCACGCCTGGGACCTACTCGGCGAGTGGCAGGCCGAGTTCGAGCTCCCCGAAACCGAGGCGCCGGTCCATGGTACGGTAACCTTTCGTTCCTGGACCGATGCAGAGCTCCAGCTGGACCCGATCGAGGCGGCAATCGCCGGCATACCCTCGAGTGTACCGTTGGAACGTGCCAGCGAGATTCACCTGACCGATGCGGGGGGCGGCGCCCTCCAGTGGGTGCTGCACGCGCCCTCGACGAACTGGTCGCTCCAAGCTACTCTCTGGCCCGGATCGCTCCACCTGTTCGTGCATGACGCCGATGACGATGAAGAGCAGCTCTACCGGGCGCGCGCCACCCGGGACCAGGAGTACTACCGCAGGAAGTACCCACTCGAAGGGAAGTAGCCGACACCGCCCGTCACCACCACTGGTGACGGGCATCGTGTTTCCCGGCTATTATATGGGTACCCATATAAATGGAGGAGTTGTGGAAGTCCGATCGATCCAGCTGCCACTCAAGGGATTTGGTGCCCCGGCCACGCTGGCCGAGGTTGAGTTCTACGCACTTTCGCCGGGGGAGCGATTGAAGCGGGCCGCTGTCATCTTCGGTGCCTGTCTGATCGCAGCCGTCATCTTCATCCCGGTGCCGTTGGTTCATCTGGTGATTGTTCCCGGAGCGCTGGCGCTGGGGGTGGGCTTTGCGCTCGTTCGGTTGGGTCAGCGCGAAATTTTCCGTTCGGTAGTCGGCCGGTGTCCCTTTTGCGGGAAAGAGCAGCGGTTTACCGCACTGGGGCGCTTTCGAGTGCCCAAGACGCTCAACTGTTCAGCCTGTCAGCGGCAACTGATCCTGGAGGAGTCTACCAGCGAACTGCGACACTCCCCCACATAAAGCCAGAACCGAACGCCGTCAGCACCAGAAGATCCCCCCGCTGAAGTCGGCCGCTGCGGACGCACTCGTCCAGCAGGATCGGGATGGTCGCTGCCGTCGTGTTTCCGTACCGCATGATGTTGTTGTATATCTGATCTTCCCGCAGACCTAGCTCTTTTTGCATGACCTCCGAGATCCGGAGGTTGGCTTGATGGGCCAGCAGAAGTGTCAGGTCCTCGACCTTGTGCCCTGCCTTGGAGAGCACGGCGCGAACCGACTCCGGCATCCGTACCACTGCGTGTCGGAACACCTCTTTCCCATCCATCTCGAGGTACTGGCGGCCGGCTTCAATCTGGGCGGGAGATACCCGTGGATGATACATGGACCCCGGGGCATCGACCCACAGCTTCTCCGCGTGCGCACCCTCTGAATGGAGATCGAAGGCCAGGATTCCTCCGTCCTCCGAGGGGGCAGGTCCCAGCACCACCGCGCCGGCTCCATCCGCAAAGATGACGGCGACATGGCGGCCCGCGGTGGAGACCTCCAGCCCGGTCGACTGAATCTCGCTTCCGACCACGAGAATGTGACGGTACTCCCCGGCGCGGATCCAGGCATCCGCCACGGAAAGGGCGTAGACGAACCCGCTGCACTGGGCCCGGATATCGAGGGCGGGAATGGTGGGGATCCCCAGCCTCCGCTGGAGATAGACTCCGTTGCCGGGCGCGAAGTGATCCGGGCTCGACGTGGCGTAGACGATCGCATCGAGCCTCTCCGGGCCGATCTTCGCCATTTCCAGGGCTCGCTCGGTGGCGGCGAGGCCGAGATCAACGCCGGTTTCTCCTTCAGTGACCCAGCGACGCTCCTGGATCCCGGTTCGCGTGCGGATCCATTCGTCACTGGTGTCCATCAGCTGCGAGAGCTCCTGATTGGTAACGACCCGATCAGGCACGGCGAAACCGGTTCCGAGAATTCGTGAGTGGAGCATCAGCTATCTTGGTCCTCGAGGGAGGGCTTAGCAAGGGCACGTTTTTGCGTCTTCCACCACATCCACAGGACCGTCCATCCGATCCAGGAGATCGTGAGCGGCCAACCCATGCTGCGCCAGGTTTCCCATAGCACGCCAACCGGCGTCAGCCACATGGGCCAGGGGTCATCTGCCCGCAGCCGATGCCGCTCGGCGATGCGAACCGCCGGAAACCCGAGTCGAAGTTGACCCATGACACTGGAGCATAGATCAGTCGTGCCGGTCGGAACTCCGACCAGGTTCCACACCATGCTGGTCGCGCCCCAGCCGTGGCTATCACTCACTCCTACGACGAACCGGTTGTGCGCCCGCGCCAGTGCGATCACCGAATCGCGTTGCGCCCGTCCCAGCTCGTTCGCGGCCGGTGACGCGTTCACGATTTCAAGGCCGTCCAATCCGGCCGCAATGAGTTGGTCCAATCGACCCCAGTGGTTTCGCTGGTACTCCGGCAAGGATGCGACCGACAGTGAGCCGTAGGCCGAATCGCTAGTCTTGAGGAGCGCGAGCAGTCCTTCCAGATCCTTTCCGTATCGACTCTTGGCAACCGGTAACGTGTCGCCCAGCAGGACGATGTGAGCGCGCCAGGCACTCACTTCGATCCCTGGGCAAAGGACTGGGTGCCCGGGCGGGTAGAGCGGAGGGGATGGAACGACGTTGTGATCGGTCAGGAATACGGCATCGAACCCGGCTCTTCCGTGCCAGCGCCGGTTTGCTTCCGCATCGTAGCCTTGCATGAGCGTGCCGCGAACGTCATGGGAAAGATTTGTATGGCTATGGAAGTCCACCACCTTCATGCCGGACGGAACCCCGGAGAGTGACAGCATTGGCCGGTGCCACAGGGCGCCGATGACGACGAACAGCAAAAATGCCACGGTTGCGAACAGCAGGGCGCGAGCCTCCTTGAACCAGGTGGTCGGATTCACCGTGAGGCGACTGAATGACCGATTCCACCACCAACGTCCCACGCGCCACAGGAAGTAGAGTCCAACCAGGCCTTGCAGAAATCCTCGCAGCCGGCTCATGCTCAACATCGAGATCCCGTCCCAAACGCTGAACACCGGTGCGAACAGAAGGTAGATCGGGGGGATGGAGAGGTGGATCGCCTGCGGCGGAGTCCCCAGCACCGGGTCCGTAAGCGCGGGGGCCGCTGCCAGCCGCGCGCTGAGCAGGGCTAGTATCAGTAGTGCGGGAGCCAGAAGACGAGAGGCTTTCAATGAGCTATCGAGACGACAGTCTGGACGAGGAATTCCCCCTCGGTGACGGAACCGCCGACATCCGAGCGGAGGTCTCCTGCCCCTATTGCGGAGAAAGCATGGAGATTGGCCTGGATCCGGGTAGCGGACCCCAGCAACAATATGTGGAGGACTGTCAGGTGTGCTGCAAACCCTGGCGGGTCACTGTCCGATACCTGCCGTCCGGAACTGCTGAGGTGCTCGTCGAGGCGGAAGACACCACCTAGACGCCGCCGAACCAGGGGTATCCCTGATCCTCCCAGTACCCGCCCGGCCGCTTGTCAGTGAATGTCACCGTGGTCAGATACTTGGTGAGCTTGTAGCCCAGCTTGATCGGGGAGTACAGTCGAAGTGGGGCTCCATGATTCATCATCAAGGGACGCTCGTTCCAGGCGTACGCCAGTATCGTCTGCGGATGCATGGCACTGGCGAGGTCCCATCCGTTGTAATACCCCCTGTCGAACGAATCGAACCGGATGTAACGGGCGTTGGCGGTCGGCTCGACCAGGGCAGCCACCACGGACAGGGGGACTCCAGTCCAGGTGCCGATGGCAGTCCAGCCTTCAACGCAGTGATGCTTCACCGTGTAGGTCAGCTTGGGTAGTGCCTCCAGCTCCGCTCGGGAGATCCGGACCGGTTTTCGAACCAGGCCGTTCACTGCGAGTGTCCACGTACTGGGGTCCGGGACCGAGGGAAAGCTACCGGTCTCATTGTAGGTGATGGAGTACGCTGGGTAGTCCTCCGGTGAGGTTCGGTAGCTTACCGGATACTCTCGCCCCAGTCGCGATGGTGAGAAGAAGACCTTTTCTCCCATCCAATCGTTCAGGCGGCTGAACCCTCTCAGCCTGGGCGCGAGCCCCGAGCCTCCATCCCAGCCGCATGCCATGGCGATCGAGGCTGGCCCCGCCGCTATCCCCAGCCGGAGGAGGTCGCGCCGGTTGAGCCCGCGCGTCTCAGTCATGGCTGGGGAACCTGCCCCGGTACCACCCGGTGATCATTCCGCGAAGTGAGGCAGGATCTACCAGTAACACCAGGGCGACATGAAGTAGGGTGAATGCTACGAACAGCCACACCGTGACGAAGTGCCAATACCTGGCCAATTCATATCCGCCGAAGAGATCGGTCAGCCAGCTGAGCTGCACCGGCTTATAGATCGCAAAGCCGGTCAGGGCGGAGATCGCGCCCAAGGCCACGATGAAGGTGTAGGCGCCCCTCTGCAGTGCGTTGTGCTTGCCCTGCGCGGGATGATCCTTTCTGATTCGCAGATAGTAGAGCTGCATCTGGATGGCAGGACCCACGTCCCGAGGCCGAAAGACCAACGACTTCCATTCACCGGAGAATACCAAAAAGCCGAGGTAGATCAGTCCGGTGATCACGAACGGCCAGGCCAGGAAGAAATGCCAATTGAGGCCGCCGGCGAGCCACCCACCCAACCGAGCCCAATGAGGCGCCGGCTTGCCATCCAGAGGATTAGGCAGTGAGAGCGGATCTCCGCGGAGACCGAAATGGGTGTATGCGTTGTAGATCTGGAGCCCGCTCGCGACCATGCCCACCAGAAACACGGCGTTGAGCCAGTGGGTGAGGCGCACCACGGCGGAATAGCGTTTGACCAGCGGCCGATCCATGATAGCTCTGAGGTGGCTGGTAGCGTGCAGTCAATCTACTGCTCCGTGGCGGAGCGTCGCCACGGGCGTTTGAAGCGCTAGCTTCGCCGCCTGAAGGCCGCTGCTGAGTGCGCCGGGTACCGTCGCGTTGCGGCCTTCATCGCCCAGCGCCTCTCCACACAGGAACAGGGTGTTCTTGACCGGCTGGCGCAGGGCCTTTCTCGCGGCAGCCGCGTGGATCCCTCCGTAGCTGTAGGCGCCACGCGAGAACGGATCGCTGGTCCAATCGTAGGAATGTGCGGCCCGAAGCCACCCTGCCAGAGTCTCACCAGGCACGCCAAGGATGCTCGAAGCCGATCTCAAGGCCATTGGGATCAGTTGATCTATCGTTTGACCGGCGAGGGCCTGCGCTCGAGGTCCACCGACCCAGCCGGTGAGGAAGGGTGCATCCGGTGGTGAGCCGGTCCACCAGACCGGGAACGGCTCGTTCTTGCCGTGAACGAACATGGGGGGCCGATGATGCTGCGTCATCCACCAGGCAGTTTCGAATCGAAGATCGATTCGGTGAGCCAGGCCCATCTCCAGGCCACTGAGCGCACTTCTCCAGCCAACGGGAAGTGGATCGAAAATGACGGTGCCTTCCTCTTCGGGCCTACCCTTGAGGCTCCAGAGAGGAACCGCAATCACCGCCTGATCCGCGCTGAATCGTAGGTGGCTGCCCGCACTTTTGGCCTCGACATCCACCGTCCCCGGATACCAGTGAAGGTGGGTCACCACAGTACCGGTATGCACCTCCGCCAACGAAGAATCGAGCGGTGCGGCCAGGTGCGAGACCAACTGTCCGTAACCTCCGGCGATCCGGAACATGTGTCCGTCATCGGCTTCCTCCGCCGCCTGGTTCTCTCTTAGAGCAGCGGAGCCGAAGCGTTCCAGGTCGGCGCCATGAAACCCTTGAAGGTAGGACGTCATGTCTTCGATCTCCCGCGCCGTGAAACGAGCCTGCTGGGCGCGGATAACATCGGCCACCGGGACATCGTGGTCCGCTGCCACGCCGTCGAGCAGCCGGCTAACCAGCGCCTCGACATCGGGGAACGGCTGCGGGTCCCCGGTATGGGATCCCGCACGCGCTGGTACCTCGAGAAGCTCGAGTCCCGCGGTGCGAACGATTCCCAGAAGCTCCGGGGGACTGCCTTGGATGAACTCGGCACCCAGCTCCACTGCGTGACCCGACGGTCGATCGATGACCGTATGCACGCGTCCGCCCAGCCGGGAGCGCGCCTCCAGCACGATCACACTTCGGCCCGCTGCTACTAGGCGGCCCGCAGCGGCGAGGCCGGCTACTCCCCCGCCAACGATTAGCACATCGTAGCGCTTCACTTGCGCCTGGCTTCTATTCGTACCGCAGCGCCACGATGGGATCGAGCCGAGAGGCGCGCCGGGCGGGCCAAAGTCCGAAGAAGAGGCCGACGGCAGCGCTGAAGAGGAAGGCGATGGCGACCGACATGGGAGAGATCAATGTGTTCCACTGCATCACCTTGGACAGCAGGATGGCGGTGCCAATCCCCAGCAGGATACCGAGGATCCCGCCCAAGAGGCACAGCGTCAGCGCCTCGATTAGAAACTGCATCAGGATGTTGAGCCGGGTGGCGCCGAGCGCCTTGCGCACGCCGATCTCACGGGTACGCTCGGTCACCGAGACCAGCATGATATTCATAATGCCAATGCCGCCGACCAGCAGGCTCACCGCCGCGATGCTCGCGAGCAAGCTGGTGAATACCTGGGTGGCCTGCTCCTGAGTGGCCAGAACGTCCTGCTGATTGCGGATCGTGAAGTCGTTCTCCCCACCGGGGCGGATCTTGTGCTCCCGACGGAGGACCCGCTCGAGGTCCACCATCCCCTGTTCCACCGGAACGCTGTCGGCGACCTGCACCGAAAACGAGCGCAACCGGTTACTGCCGAAGACCCGGTAACGCGCGGTCTCGAGCGGGATCAGGATCTGTTCGTCGGGATTTCCGAAGCCACCGGCTGACCCCTTCTCGCCCAGTACGCCGATGATCTCGAAAGGAATGCCCCGGATGAGGAGTGTCTGGTGGATCATCCCGGCAGGATTGCCTCCCAGCATGCGGGGCACGGCGGAACCGAGGACCGCGTATCGCTGGCGGGCCTGGTCCTCGCCCTCGGTAAACATCCTGCCATACGGGATTGTATAGTTTCGGACGGTGGTGTAATTCGAGGTGGTACCGACGATGTTGACGTTGCTGTTCTGGTTTCCGTATTTCACCTGAAGCGACTGCTGCATCTCGGGCACAACAGCCTTGAGGAGATGGGCATCCCGGCGAAGCGCATCGTAATCATCGGTGCTGAGGATCGTTCGATCGGTGATTCGGATGCCTCCGAAGCTGGCCTGACCGGCCATCACGGTAAAGACATTGGCCCCCAGGGCTGCGATTCGATCCTGAACTGCCTTCTGGGCCCCACTCCCCAGCGCAACCATCGTGATCACCGCCCCGACCCCGATAATGATGCCCAGCATGGTGAGCACCGAGCGGAGCATGTTGGCCCGGATGGATTGCAGAGCGACCGATACCGTTTCACCCAACAGCATAGTTAGGGTCTTGGTGCCCCCGACGACTGGGTGGTTTGTTGCCGCATACCCGGCACCCCGCCGCCGCCGGTCACACGGTTGAAGCGCTCACGCATATCCTGTTGCGATTGCACCAAGCTCGCGCTGGGCAATACCAGCACCGAATCCGACTCATTTAGTCCTTCCTGGACCTCACTGTAGTCCATGTCGGTGAGTCCGGTCCGGATCCAGACGGGAGTGGGCTGCCCCTGCCGCTTCACGAACACGATGTACCGGGAACCCTCGCCCTGCGCCTGACCCCTCCGACTCCGCATACCCGCGCGTCCGCGGAATGAGCCGCCACCTCCCGGCGGCGAGCTGGCCCCCATAGAAGCATGGCCCGCGGAATCAGCCGAGGCCGACGAGTCGTTCGAAGTACGGTTGGCACGTTGGGAGCCGCTTCCGGACGGGGCCGCCGCTGCGAGCTCCTTTTGTACCGCATCAGGAGAGAGTCCTAGAACCTGCGCCGCAGAACCCACGTCGCGCTGGGTTCGGAGGGCGGCGTTAGGTACCGCTAGCACGTCATTTCGACGACCAACGTGGATCTCGACTTCCGCGTTCATGCCCGGCCGGAGGAGGCCTTCCTTATTGTCGATGCGCACCAAGACCGGAAACATGGTGACGTTCTGCTCGGTTTGAGCCTGGGGCTCGATCTTCAGAACTGTGCCCGAGAACGGCCGCTGGGGGTAGGCATCTACGGTCACGGTCGCGACCTGGCCAGGTTGGAGCTTCCCGATGTCGGTTTCGTCTACCAGGGTTCGGACCTGGACCTGGTTGAGGTCGGCCATTTTGAGGAGGGTGGTTCCGCCGCTCACATTGGACGTGGCTGACGCGATGACCGAGCCCCGTTCCACATCCTTCTCCAGCACGGTGCCGGTGATCGGAGCCCTCACGTCGGTGTCTTCCAGCTGAATGCGGGCGTTGTCCACGGCTACCTGAGAGCGGACGACCTGCGAGCGAGCGTCGGCATAGTCCAGCAACGCCTGTTCGTGTTCCTGCTCGGTGATCGATTGTGACTTGAACAGCTCGTCGGCGCGCTTCTTCTGGCTGGTTGAATTGGTCAGCTTGGCCCTGGCCACATCCAGATCGGCCTGAGCCTGAGCCAAGGCATTGCGGGCATTTCGAGGATCGACGCGGACCAGGGGAGCACCCCGCTTCACCACATCACCGGTCTCCGCATGGAGCTGCAGGATCTCTCCGGAGGCTTTCGACTTCACTTCGACGGTGGTGTCCGGTTGAATGGCGCCGGACGCCTGGGCTGACACGACGATGTCCCGGCGCTCCACGGGTACGGCCTGATAGGTGACCGGTGGCGCTTCCTTCTTACAGCTGGCGACCAGGCCGACCACTAGGAGTGTCGTTCTGAGGGAAGCGAAGAAGCCGAAACGCCGCAGGATCATGTGCGGTCCATCGGCTCGAAGTCGCGCTCCACCCGGCCGTCCTTGAGGTGCACCTGGCGACGTGCGTGCGCTGCGATGTCCTGCTCGTGGGTCACCAGCACGATTGTCTGGCCGGTGCCGTGCAGCGACTGGAAGAGTCCCAGGATCTCTTCACTAGTCGCGCTGTCGAGGTTCCCCGTCGGCTCGTCGGCCAAGAGAATGCTGGGACGGTTGACCAGTGCTCGTGCAATGGCGACCCGCTGGCGTTGACCTCCCGACAGCTCGTTGGGCCGGTGGTTCATCCGGTCGCCCAATCCCACGTTGACGAGGGACTGAGTAGCCAGCTCGCGCCGCTCCTTGGAGCCGATCCCGGCGTACACCAGCGGAAGCTCCACATTGTGCAGGCTGGTCGCCCGGGGCAGCAGGTTGAAGGTCTGGAAGACAAATCCGATCTCCTTATTGCGTATCCGGGCGAGCTCGTCGTCCTCCAGCTCGGAGACCCGGTGACCGTTAAGCCAGTACTCGCCTGCCGTCGGACTGTCCAGGCAGCCGATCAGATTCATGAGCGTCGACTTGCCCGACCCCGACGGTCCCATCACCGCGACGAACTCGTTCTTTCTGATCGTGAGATCAACGCCCCGCAGCGCTCGTACGATCTCTCCTCCCATATCGTATTCGCGCTGCAGATTCCGGGTGACGATCACGGAGTCCCGAGGCACGTCGGCCGGCAACATGGCCATGCGCTCTTCGGTGTTCAACATGGTGCTGGTCACAGCTTCCGTCCGATCAGCGCTTCCAGCTGCGCTTGGGCGCGGAGATAGTCAAATCGCGCATTCACCACATCGACCTCCGCCTGGTTAAGGGCCTCCTGCGAGGTGAGCACATCCACAATGGTCGAAGCACCGAGGCGATACCGTTCCTGCTGAACCCGGAGATCCTCGGTCGCCGCTGCCACGCTGGTCCGAGTAATCTGGATGCGCGCCTTCGCCGCGTCCAACTCGGCGAGTCGCAGCTGCAGCTCGGCGTCAACGGCTCGCTTCGCATCGGCCGCTGTGGCCTCCGCGATATCCAGGTCGGCTTCGCGCTGGGTGACGGTCAACTCGCGGTCAAACCGGTCGAATAGATTCCAGCGCAACGACAGGCTGAGTTGGGTCTGGTTCAGCAGGTCGTAGTCATTGTTCTGGCTGCCACTCCAGCTGGTGTTGCCGGACAGTGCCAGGGTGGGCCAATAGGCTGATTTGGACGCACTCACAGTCGCCCGCGCTGCGGCGGCTTCGGCGGAGGCACTCTGAACCCTGGGTGACTTGGATTCGGCCTCCACCCTGAGGGCCGCGGTATCCAGTGCGGGGAGGATCGCGTAAAAGGCGGAGTCGTCGGCGGCGTGCACCCGACCACTCTGTCCGATGAGGCGGGCTAGGTTTGCCCCTGCCGCTGCCAGATCGGTTTGCGTAGTGAGCAGATCCAGCTGGGCACTGCCTAGTGTGACCAGTGACCGCAGCGAATCCGAACGGGTAGCCGACCCGGTTCTGAGCTTGGCGATTGAGGCCTTCAGCTGTTCTTCGGCCCGGCGTACGCTCGTCTCCCGAACTCGAAGAAGTTGGGCAGCGGACAAAGCATCGAGGAACTGGTTCGTGGTGGTCAAAGCCTGCTGGAAACGGGCATCGATGAACGAAGCTTCCGCCGCGTTCTCTCCGGCCCGTGCCGCGCGCAGCTCAGCTCTGCGACGTAATCCGGTAAACAAGTCCAGGCTGGCGGATAGTCCCGTGCTAATACTGCGATTGGTGGTGTTTCCGCCGGTGAGCTGACCGGTGACGGGGTCAATGCGGGGAGCGCCCTCGGTAAAAAACTCATTCGCCGAAGAGCTTGCCGTCAGGCTGGGCAGGAATGCTCCCCAGGCATTCCGCCGCTGGGCGCCCGCGGTTCTCACCCCCGCAGCTGCCCGGACCACGTCCGGCTGCACCCGCTCCGCCATCCGAATCGCGTCCTCCAGCGTAACCGACCGCTCCTGTGCAGTCGCGGTGCCGGCGGATAGGAAGCAAAGCAATGGTAGCAGGAGATGATGCCTCATACGGTCTGACCCAACGCGAGGCTCCTCGTTAAAGTTTCAATGCGAAACGTCCTGTGGGCTAGCGATCGGCCCGGCGGCGGAACGCCTCTCGGCCCGCACCGAGCGCCAGCCAGGCACAGATGCCGGCAAGGACGTACGCCGAGATCTTCGGCAAGGCGATCAGCAGCAGGCCCAGGGCAACAAACATCGCGCTGATCGGAAGAAAGACCGACCGGCGCGCGTGGCTGGCAACGGCACGAAGTACCAAGGCGGCCCGGCGGCGAGTCTCTCGCCGGCTCCTCTGATATACGGCAGGCGCAGACGGCTGTTGGTGGGTGAGGGCGACAGGAAGGGCTTGGCTGATCCGCCGAGGTCCCCGAAGTGGCCTACTCGTGATCTCCCGGCTACGGGACAGGTCGTGTCGGAACTGATCTTCCATCGCCTGGGCCAGGCCGTGGTCCTCGATCAGCACGTCTAGTTCGTAATTGCCGAGTAAACTCGAGGGATTGAGATTGCTGGAGCCGACCCGAACCCAGCGGTTATCGCATACAATTGTCTTGGCGTGGAGCATGGGTCCGTCCCACTCGTAGATTCGGACGCCGCTGCGCAGCAGGTCGCGGTATCCGATCCGTGAAAGATTCCGGATCAGCGGGATGTCACTCGACCCGGGAACCAGGAGACGCACGTCGACCCCATCATGGGCAGAGTCGCGGAGGGCCTGAAACAGTCGCGGGGGTGCGACCAGATACGCATCGGTGATCCAGAGCCGCTGAACACTGCCGACGGCCAGGAGCTCGATAACTCGATAGGCTCTTTCCCGGCCCGGCTCGCCGCTGATGACCCGAACCTCCGCGTCTCCACTGGGAGGGACCGCGCCGGCGATCTGATTGGGGGGGACCACGCCACCGGTCAACTCCCACAGGCTGACAAACGTCTGGTCCAGAATGGCCGCGGCCGGTCCTCGGATATCCACTGCGGTATCGCGCCACGGCTGCCCGCCGGAATGATTCTCACCGGTCCACTCACACCCGATGCATAGCCCTCCCAGAATGGCGCGCCTACCATCGGCGACCACCAGCTTGCGATGGTTGCGCGACAGATTGGTGACGGCGTCGATCATCTGCGGCCGGTGGAACACTCTCACCTCGCAGCCGGCCTCGCGGAGATAACGCCAATAACCCCGCGCGGTGGTAAGCGAACCGAACCAGTCGTACAGGACTCTTACATGGATTCCCTGGCGCGCGCGCTGAGCGAGCATCTCGGCGAAGCGCCATCCGGCCTTGTCGCTGCGGATGATGTAGTTCTCAAAATGGATCCACTCCTTTGCCTCCGCGATCGACGCCAGCATGGCAGCGTAGCTGTCGGGCCCGTCGATAAGGAGATCGACTCGGTTCCCTGGAACGGGACGGCCTCCTGCCGCCCGATTGATCGCGCATGCAACCGACTGCTCGGCGCCGACCAATCGCGGAGCGGTCACCCGGCTCCGAGGCCTAGTCTCTTTTCGTGCGGCCGCAGCGCCGCGAGCAGAAAAGCAATGTGCTCGTCGAGGGGAACGCCCAGCTCCTCAGCACCTCGGAAAACATCCTCTCGGCTCACCCCGCGGGCGAAGGCCTTGTCCTTGAGCTTCTTCTTCACGCTGGAGACCTCCAGGTCCTGGAGGCTGCGTGAAGGCCGAACCAGTGCGCAGGCCACCAGGAATCCGGCCAGCTCGTCCACTCCAAAGAGAGCTCGGGCCATGGGGGTATCGCGAGGCACGCCGCTGTAGGTAGCGTGTCCCAGAATCGCCCGTTGCATCGGCTCAGGGAGTCCTCGACTAGCCAGCAGTCGAACTCCCTCCGCCGGATGTCCGTCGGTCGGCGAATGTTCGGAGTTGGGGTATCGTTCGTAATCGAAGTCATGCAGTAAGCCGACCAGTCCCCATTCGTCTGGATCCTCTCCAAACCGCTCGGCCATCGCGCGCATGGCGATCTCGACAGCGTACATGTGCTTTCGAAGGGCGTCGGACGCGGTGTATTCATGCATGAGCGCAACTGCGTCGTCTCGAGTGAAATCCACCTGGCACTCCCTGGAGGACGGGGTCAACAGTTAACAGTGAACAGTGAACAGTAAACAGGTGCGCGGGCTCGTTCCGTCTCCTCCCGTTCACTGTTTACTGTTTACTGTTGACTCTTCCAGACTACTGCTGCACCGGCTGCGGATAGCCCGCCGAAAGAGCTACCCGGTTCGCCAGCTCGCCGTCGAGGCTGATCTCGAAGGCGTACTGGCCGGGACGGGGAAGGGGGACGTCGAACACCAGGACCGCTCCAGCCTCCACATCCACCACCCCAGCAGGTGGCTCGCCAAACTGTACGGTGCCCTCCCCTCCGAGGAGCTCGTTGCCACTCTCGTCCACAAAGCGGATACGGATGGTATGAACCCCGATTTCGGTGCGGCGGCCCCGCACCCGTAACACGAGGTGGGTGCGGGGATACACCGCGGGAAAGTTGGACAGCCAGACGTGCTGGAACATGCCGAGCACGCTCAGCTTTCCCTGTTGATCGATCAGGGCATAATCGGCCACAACCGCAAAATCGAGGTGCAGCTCAGTTGACCCGTATGGAGGTGATGAGGTCGTTCTGGCGGATCTGGTTGACGACGTCCATGCCCTGGGTGACCTGGCCGAAGACGGTGTGTACGCGATCGAGATGGGGTTGGGGGCTGTGACAGATGAAGAACTGACTGCCGCCGGTGTCCTTTCCGGCGTGCGCCATGGAGAGCGTTCCAGCGGTGTGTTTATGGGTATTGAGGTGAGTCTCGCACTTGATCTTGTAGCCGGGCCCCCCCGTCCCGACTCGAGGGTTGTTCGGGTCCTTGGAGAGAGGATCGCCTCCCTGGATCATGAAATTCGAGATCACCCGGTGAAATCGGGTTCCGTCGTAAAACTGACTATTAGCCAGCTTCTCGAAATTCTGAACGGTGTTGGGAACTTCCTGATCGAACAACTCGGCGGTGATGGAGCCTTTGCCGGTGGTGATGGTTGCTGTCTTTGCCACGATGTCCCTCGAGGATAGGCTGACTAGAAATGTAAACCAGCAGTGATCTTTGGCCCTCTTAGCAAGGGCGTCTTAGGCGGGCACTCCCGGGCGAAGCGACTCCAGGGTCGCCCGCCACGATGCGAGGTCGGCCGCGGGCGGACTGCAGCTGGTTCCCGTGCACGCGTATCCCCGCGGTGCGCCGCCGGTAGCCAGCATGCCGCGAAGCACCGCAGGAAGCGGCCGCTCTACGGCCTCATTAGGCGCTATCCAATGGATTACCCGCCGGGGCACAAATGCGGCCAGTGCGGCGCGATGCATTGCGTGGGCCGTTGGGTCGTGTGCCTCTCCGACCACCACGATATGGGTCGCCGGATTGAGCTGCCAATCGATTGCGAGAAGATAAGTCGCGGCATAGAGGCCGAGCTCGTCGGCTCGGCCCGCGAAGGCGCGGAGCAGCGACTCGGCACGTTCTTTCCATCTGCCCCGCGTGGTGAGTTCGTGTAGTCGAGCGAGGACGATGCCGGCCACACCGTTGGATGACGGGGTCGGAGCGTCCTGAACTGCCTTGGCTCGAGCGGGCAGAAGACCAGCTTCGGCCTTTCGGCTTCGTGCTGTGTCAAACAGGCCCCCGGCCTCGCTGTCCCAATACTCGGACCAGACATGATCCATCAGCTGTTCGGCTCCTTCGAGCCACGCTTCGTTGCCGGTGGCTTCATAGGCGTCGACCAATGCCGCCGCCGTCTGCACCTGATCATCGAGGAGGCCACTGACTCCCCCCGGGGTGTGGGTCACGCCCTCAGGGCGGTCGCATTCGCGCCGGATTCGATCGAGCGTCAGCAAGGCATGGCCGGTGGCCCACTCGTCCTGCAGGACCGCTCCCGCCCGCAGCATGGCTGAGACCATCATCGCGTTCCAGTTGGTGTAGCGCGTTCGATCGACGAACGGCGCGGTGCGGCGACCGCGTTCCAGGCGCAGCTTGGCCTGAGCTGAACGAAGCAACAGCTCGGTGGTTTCCTCCGTTCTCCCGGTACGCAGCGCAATTGCGCTGATAGTGCTCGCGACGAACAGCACGTTTTTGCCCGGATTGTGGTGCATCTCACCAGCTGTGCCGATGTCGTAGTAGGCACCCACAACATCGAGCTCCTCCGGAGTCAGGACGGCCGCAGCCTCCTCCCGGGTCCAGGTGAAGTAATCGCCGTCATCCTCCAGCCCGACATCGGCGTCCTGGCTCGCCAGATAGCCTCCATCGGGGTCGGAGCCTACCTCGCGGATCCAGCGTACGATCCCCCGGGCGACCTCGGAGTACTCTTCATTGCCAAAGAGGGTAAAGGCGTCCAGGTAGTTCTTCAGCAGCTCCGAGTTGTCGTACGCCATCTTCTCAAAGTGGGGAACGATCCATTTCGCGTCGACGCTGTACCGGTGGAAACCTCCGCCGAGCTGGTCGTGTACCCCACCCCGCGCCATGGCCTGAAGGGTGCGGTCGATGATCTGTCGCACGGCATCCGATGGCTGGTCATGCCACCGGTGCATCAGAAGGGTGATCGCGGCGGTGTGGGGAAACTTCGGTTGGCTGCCAAATCCCCCATTCACCGGATCGAACACCCGGGCCATTTGAGCGACCGCATCGTCCAACAGTGGGCTGGCGATCTCTCCCGGCATTCCCTCGTCGAGATGCTCATCGAGTATCCGGCGGATCGATTGCGCCTGGGTCTGAATCTGATCCTTGCGTGACCGGTAGGCCTCGAGGACGCTGGCCAGAACGGTTCGGAACCCGGGCCGACCGTACTTTCCGTCGGGCGGGAAGTAGGTGCCGCCGAAGAACACTTCACCCCGGGAGGTAAGAAACGCGGTCAGCGGCCAACCTCCCTGCTGAGTGAGCGCCTGTACCGCGCGTTGGTACCGGGCATCCACATCGGGTCGCTCGTCGCGATCAACTTTGACGCACACAAAGTGTTCGTTCAGGAAGGCGGCGAGCTCAGGGTTCTCGTACGACTCGCCATCCATGACATGGCACCAGTGACACCATACCGCGCCGATATCCAGCAGCACCGGCTTGTCAGCCGCTTCCGCGGCCGCAAACGCTTCCGTCCCCCAAGGGTACCAGTGAATGGGCTGGTGAGCAGCGGATTGGAGATAAGCGGAGGGAGATCCGGCCAGGCGATTGGCGCTCATGGGCGGGAATCTATCCGGGGTGCTGCGTCGATGTCGGTGATTTCCGACCTCGGTTCGCCCACCCAGCTCCGAAGCCGGAATTCCTCCGGACCATGTGCACACATGATGTCGCGCTGGAACTCATGCCGCTCGCGAGGTATGGTATCGGTTGATGCACGGAGTCAGTGGGCCGGCGGGCGTGGTTTGTTTGGAGCCTGGTATTTCTCAGGCGCGCTTTCGACGGGAGGGGTCTAGAGACGAGCGCTTCGCTATTTATGGCTTAGCGAGTAGACGTATGCGGCAACCGCTTTGACGTCGTCATCGCTGATGGCGCCGCCCCCCTTGGGTGGCATCACGATCCCACTCTTGGACTCTTCCTTGGGGACACCCTTGGTCACCTGGGCCACGATATCCTCATAGGTACCCTTGCTGTGAATCCATTCGGCATCGGTGAGGTTGGGTCCGACCGATCCTTGAGCGTTCGTCCCATGACATGCATAGCAGTTGCCGGCGCCGTGAAAGATCTTGTCGCCTTGGGCGATGAGGTCGGGGGTGACCGCGGCGCCGGCTGCTCCACCCTTGTTCGAGGTGTCTTTGGGGGTGGATGCTGTCTCTGAGGAGCTCTGAGCGGCGGCGGATCCCGCGCCCGCTGCCGCAAGGACCGCCACAAGAGCCATCCTGGTTCGCAGTTTCATCGACTCTCCTAAGGCGGGACTCTCAGTAGCATACCCCTCGCGGGACATTGGTCAAGAAGCCCGCTCCCGGACTAGGGACCGGGCGAGAGCGGCCGGATCTCCACCCGCCGGTTGGCCGCGCGTCCCGATGGGGTGGTGTCGGGCGTGCGGGGCATGGTGGCCCCATAGCCCCGCGCGACCATCTGCTGGAAGGGAACTCCCTTGGCCACCAGATAGTTTCGTACCGCTTCCGCCCGGAGAGTGGAGAGATGCTGGTTATCCGCCGGGGTCCCCGCGTTATCGGTATGGCCCGCGATCTCCACCTTCAAAGTAGGATGCTCGAGGAGCACCTTGGCGACCGAGTCCAGTTCCACATAGGAGCCACTTTGTAGTCGAGCGCTCCCAGTCTCGAAGCTGACGCCCTCCAGGACCAGTGGTGCGGCCCCAAGTACCGCTGCCGGAGGAGTGGGCGCCGGATTGGTCGGCGGGGCGGGAGACGTATCCGGCGGCGCCGCTCGAATGGGCTGGCGGCCCTGCTGTCCCGCGACGCACCCACTGGAATTCACGGTCGCACCGATCGGGGTGCGCGGGCAGCGGTCGAGACCATCCAGCACGCCATCGGCATCCTCGTCGCCGGGGCAGCCGAGCGCGTCCACCGTGGCCCCCTTCGGGGTAGCGGAGCAACGGTCCAACCCATCCGCGATACCGTCGCCATCGCTGTCTCTGGGACAACCGCTCGCATCTACCAGGACTCCGGCCGGCGTGTCGGGACACTTGTCGATGCCGTCGGCGATGTTATCCCCATCACTGTCGCGGGTACAACCGCTGGCATCAACGATGGCACCTACGGCTGTATTGGGGCAGCGATCGATTCCATTGGCCACACCATCGCCGTCCGAGTCGGCGGGGCAGCCGACGTCGTTCACCTGGGCGCCGGCGGGAGTATTGGCGCAACGGTCGCGGTTATTCAAGATCCCGTCGCCATCACTGTCCGGGATGGGTTTACTGCCCAGCATGTAGCTGAGGCCGAGGTTTAGACCGAAGTTCGAGAAGGTGACCTTCTCGGTGGCGGTAGAACCGGAGTCGGGTACCGCCGTTTGGCCCCGGTTGGGGTAGATGACTCCCTCACCGCGAAGCAGCAGCTTCGGAGACAAGGCGACGCGGGCTCCCAATCCGCCGAGGAAGGTCGTTGTCGTCCCGCAGATTTTGCCCACGTACTTTGGTTGGTCACAGTCAGAACCGCTACCGCCGTAACGGGTTCCGCCGTATCCAGCCTTCGCGTATCCCCAGCTGCGCGAGCCCAGCGGCAGGTTGTAGAGCAGCGAGGCGGAACCGGTCTTTACCCCAATATCATTGGGGCTTGCAATCGAGCCCTCCGCCTCCACCGAAAAATTCAGGGGTAACCACACTCCGACACGCGCCAACCCTCCGCCGGCCCCATCCAGTTTGGTCACGTCACTGAACGACTGATAGCCACCGGCGGCGCCGAGCTCGAAGAGATATTTCCGCTCCTGCGCTTGGCCCGATACGAACCGGGTACACACAATTATGCCCAGGAGCAGCAGCACCCGGGCCAACCCCCTGGTGGGGTGACAGTAGGTCAGCATGGATCAAATAGATACGACTATGGGGATAGCCTGACAAGGACAGAGGTCACACGCCCGCACTCTCCCCTTGGAATCTTCTCCGGGCGCGGCTACGATTCGCGGCGGTTCCGCTATATCCGCGAGAGGTCCACGAAAGATGCTCATCACAATTCAGTACTGCGTTGTCTGAAACTACCAGCCGAGAGCTGCCGGTCTGGCGGCCGAATTGAAGCGCACCTATCCGGATGCCGACGTGCGCCTGGTGCAGTCCTCGGGCGGACTGTTCGAGGTAGCGGTGGATGGTACGACCGTGTTTTCCAAGAAGGCAACCGGCCGGCACGCGGCACCGGGGGAAGTACTCAAGGCCATCGAGCAGCTGAGCGGTGGGACGTGACCGATGCGGATCGCCATCTCGACCGGGGGCGGTGACGCCCCTGGACTGAACGCGGTTATTCGCGCCGTCGTGTTGTCGGCGCATCATCGCGGATGGCAGTCCTACGGCATCCAGCGTGGTTACGAAGGCCTGCTCAGCTTTGATGGTGTGGTGCCTCTCGGGCCCGCGCAGGTACGCGGCATTACCCATCTCGGTGGTACCATCCTGGGCACGACTAATCGTGGTAACCCATTCCGCTATATCAGTCGGGATGCTCAGGGCGGGGAGCAGGAGGTCGACCGATCTCACGACCTCGTGGCCGCCTTCCAAGCCAGCGGATTCGACGCGCTGGTGTCGATCGGCGGTGACGGCAGTCTCCAGATCTCCCACGAGCTGTGGAAGAAGGGGCTTCCCGTCGTTTGTGTTCCCAAGACCATCGACAACGATGTGAGCGGCACGCAGCGATCCTTTGGCTTCGATACTGCGGTGAGCACAGCGACGGAGGCGATCGATCGCCTGCACTCGACTGCAGAGAGCCACGACCGAGTAATGGTCGTCGAGGTCATGGGCCGCTATGCCGGCTGGATTGCCCTTTATAGTGGATTGTCGGGAAGCGCGGACGTCATCCTCATTCCAGAGATCCCATTCGACATTGAGAAGGTGTGTGCGAAGATCAAACGCCGGGAGGCAGCCGGCCGCCATTTCAGTATCGTCGTTGTGGCTGAGGGGGCCCGCTCGGTAGATGGAAACGTGGAGCTGGTCGAGCGGCGGGGCGTCGGCACCGTCGACCGCTTGGGTGGAATTGGCAGCAAGGTCGCCCGCGCGATCGAGGTCTATACCGGCAAAGAAACCCGTACTCTGGTCCTCGGCCACCTGCAACGGGGTGGCTCCCCAACTACTTACGACCGATTACTCGCTTTGCGGTTCGGCGCCGCCGCGGTGCGGGCCATCGCTGAGGGTGCCTTCGGAGTGATGGTTGGTCTCAAGGGATCGGGCATCGAGCAGATCACCCTGGAGGAGATCGTAGGCCGCCCCAAGAACGTCCCACTCGACTCGGACACGATAGCGACGGCGAGAGAGCTCGGGATCAGTTTAGGGGATTAAACAGCGCGAAGAGTGAACAGTGAAGAGTGAACAGTAAACAGGGAAAAGAGAACGCCGACACCCTGCTTAAGTCTTGGATCTGCGGCGTTCTTTAGCATGCCAAGAAGAATACGCTCGGTTTCATTAGCCCGATCAAGCAGGTTGTTCAGTACCACTTCATCTGCAAGCCGAGCCTCACGTGCCAGCCGAAGCAATTGTGCGGTTTCCACAACCGATCCGTACGCAATTCCGTGATGTTTTGTAAACGTCGGTGAGTCTCCGTAGGTGTAGCCCTCGGCAATATTCAGCTGAATGCTGAGAGAAGCTCTCTGAAGTTGACTGAAGATCGCACCGGCATATGGCTTCCAGGAGCACCTGGCCAGCTCAATTACTGCTAGGGCAACCTGTCGTGCCCCCTGCCAAGCACGTAAAGAGGTGTGATCCCGCACGCCCGTTAACGTAATTCGGCAATTCTGGACAGCGATGATCAGGATCGCGCTCGTAGTATCGTAATTCCAAAGGCTGTGTTCACTGTTCACCGTTCACTGTTCACTGTTCACTCTTCACTGTTGACTGTTTACCCCGTCGTATGAGATCCTATCCTCATACCCCTTCGAGTGACCTGACCGACATCCTGCACGGCGAGGAGATCCTCGATCCCTATCGCTGGCTGGAAGATGGGGACGCTCCCGAGACCCGGGAGTGGACCGCACGCCAGAATGCGTTCACCGAGGCATACCTCGGGGCCTTCCCCGGCCGGCAGCGGATTCGACAGCGTCTGGAGCAACTACTCTCGATTGGCGTGCTCGGTGCGCCTCAGCCGGCGGGGAGCCGCTACTTCTACCTCCGGCGCGATGGAAAACAAAATCAGCCGGTGCTGTACTGGCGTGATGGGGTGGAGGGCGAAGATCAGGTAGCGGTCGATCCAAACACTCTGAGTCCAGCGGGGACAACAGCGCTGGATTGGCTTTATCCCAGCCGAGATGGCCGGCTCCTGGCCTACGGCCTCTCCGAGAACGGAAGCGAGGAGAGTGTTCTGCAGGTCCTCGAGGTCTCGCGGGGGCGGCACCTTCCCGATCGGATTCCCCACATGCGGGCCGCCTCTCTGGCTTGGCTCCCCGACGGTAGCGGATTCTACTATACCCGCTATCCAACCGCCGGTGCGGTGCCGGAGGGGGAGGAGCATTACCACAGAGCGATTTACTACCATCGACTGGGAACCGATCCGACCAGCGATCCACTGATCTTCAGGCCGGAGGAGAAGGAGTACTGGCCTGGGGTGAGCGTCTCTCCCGACGGGCGATGGCTACTCATCAGCGTCGCGCGGACCTTCGATCAGACCGATCTGTATCTCCAGGATATCGCCGCTGCCGGCCCACTGGTGCCGGTCGCCAAGGATCTATCCGCCTCCTTTGAGGGCGAGATCGCCCACGGCTGGCTGTTCATCAGGACCAATCTGGAAGCGCCGACCTATCGGCTCTACCGGGTAGAACCGTCTCAACCCGACCGCAGCGGATGGCGGGAGATTGTGCCACCACGGGAGAACGCGGTTCTCGAAAGCGTCACAATTGCCGCCGATCGACTGGCGCTGAGCTACCTCGAGGGCGCCTCCTCCCGATTGGAGCTCACGGATCTTGCCGGTCGGCTGATCGACCGGGTCGCGCTGCCCGGTCTGGGTAGTCTCTTCGGGGTGAGCGCCGAATGGAACGGTAGGGAACTCTTCTACGGTTTTTCATCGTACACGGTTCCACCAAGCGTATATCGGATCGATCTAACGGCCGGTTCGTCTCGGCTCTGGAGACGAGTCGCTGCCGATGTCGATCCCGCCCGCTTCGTGGTACGCCAGGTCACCTACCCGTCCCGCGACGGAACCCTCGTCTCAATGTTCCTGGTCCATCCGGTTGACCTTCAATTGACCGGAGACAACCCGACGTATCTCACCGGCTACGGCGGGTTCAACATCAGTATGACGCCCGCCTTCTCCCGATCGCTGCTGCTCTGGCTGGAGCACGGCGGGATTGTTGCCGTCCCCAACATTCGGGGCGGGGGAGAATATGGAGAGAGTTGGCACCAGGCGGGCATGCTGGCAAACAAGCAGAACAGCTTCGATGATTTTATCGGAGCGGCGGAATGGTTGATCCGCGAGCGGTATACCCGGCCGGAGCGGCTGGCGGCTGCTGGCGGCTCGAACGGTGGTTTGCTGGTTGGCTCGGCGCTGACCCAGAGGCCCGACCTCTTTCGCGCAGTCTTGGTCCAGGTGCCGTTGTTGGACATGCTTCGCTACCACCACTTCCTGATCGCCCGCCTGTGGATCCCGGAGTACGGCACCGCGGACGACGCAACCCAATTCCAGTGGCTGCGGGCCTATTCGCCGTACCATCGGGTCCGGGATGGCGTCGCATACCCGGCGGTGCTCCTCGCCACGGCAGAGAGCGACACCAGGGTGGATCCGATGCATGCCCGGAAGATGGCTGCCCGGCTGCAGGCCGCGAGCTCCGCGGAACGTCCCATCCTGCTGCGCCTCGAGTCCCAGGCTGGCCACGGGGCGGGAAAGCCTCTGACCAAGGTCCTCGACGAGCTGACCGACAGTTGGACCTTTGTTTTTTCAGAGCTGGGGGTTGAGGTTTGAACTAACTGGTGACCATCCGGCATGGGCTATGGGCTACGCCTGCGGCTGGATGAATCCTTAGGCCCATAGCCCAGCGACATCGAGGGGTTCAGACTCATGGCTCGTTACATCGATCGTGTCCCTGTCAGTATGAGTCATCCCGCCGAGTGGCTCGCCGTCCTGAGAATCGTGGTCGGTCTCTACTTCGTTAAGTCGCTGATCACCAAGATGAGCGTCGTGCTGCTGGGTGGGTTTCTCCCGGTTCCGGCAGTAAGCGAGCGGTGGCTATCGGTCATGCCCAAAATTGTGGCCAAACAGGCCTCGGAGAACCCGCTGAGCTTCTACAAGCAGTTCCTCGAAGGCACAGTCCTGCAGCACAGCAGCACCTTCGCCCAGCTGACTGCCTGGGGAGAGACGGTGACCGGGCTGGCGCTCACGCTGGGACTGTGTACCGGCATTGCCTCCCTGGTTGGTCTGGTCCTGGTCATCAATTATGGCCTAGCGACGCAGTGGATGTCCCCCGGCCAGCAGGGGTTTCATCTCGTGTTGTTCTTCCTGATGATCGCCTTCTTCTTTGCGCGGGCGGGAAGGACGTGGGGGGTCGATGCCTGGCTGGCTCGCCTATGGCCCGGATCGATCCTGACTCGACGCCCGATTTCCTGAACGCCGTTTCCGGACGTCCCAGCACAGTTACTCGTGCACCACCCTCGGCTGGGATCGCATTCCACCAACCACTCCGTCGGCTTCGCAGTGGGCATCCTGGCGGCTATAGATCAGGCAGAATACTCCGTCGCTATGCCAGCGATCGTACCAGAGACGCATGGCCGTTCGGTCTTGAGCGGAGAACCGAGTGGAGGGAAGACTGTCGGTATAGAGCGCGATATGAGTATGAACGGTGCCCGACCAGTCTGGGGGGCCGCACTGTTCGACTGATGCGGTGGCAGAGATGCCCAGCGAATCGGCATCCTCCGGCTCCAGCGCCTCGACTCGGATAACGAAGACGGTATCGTTCCGGATAGTGCTGGCGAGACAAGCGACGCGCTCCTGTCTGGCGGCAAGGCTTGCCTGCCAGAGACTTCGGAGTCCGACGCCGGCCTCGTGGCTGAACCGGAACGTTCCCGATGGCCGCCCTCCCTGGCCGTAGGCGATTTCGGGCGTTCCCAGAATTCCTATAATGAGGAGGGCAGCGACCAGACGCACCATCAATAGCGGGACCGCGGGAAGAGTACCGCACCGTCAGGGCCTTCAATCTCGCAGATCACTTCATCTTTGGTGTAGAGCAGGCAGAAGACGCCGTCCATATTCCAGCGCCTCCACCAGAGCATCATGACCCCACGATCGGCGCCTGAGAAGAGGGAATACGGCCGCTGGCCGTCGCGTAGCGCGACATGCGTATGCACCGTACCCCGCCACTGCGGCGGACCGCAGTTTTCCAACGAAGCGGCAGCGGAGATACCGAGCGAGTCGGAGCGGCCTGACTCCAGAGGAACCACGCGCGAAATCCGCACCGTGTCGCTCTCGATGGACGCCGCGAGGCAGGCCACCCGCTCGGCCTTGGCTGAGGAGCTCACTTCCCAGAGCCGGTGGAGCTCAGGGGTGGCGCCCACCTCGAAACGAAAGACGCTGGGGATGCGGGCCGCCCCATCGGCGGCAACCAACAATGGCAGAAAAGCAGCTCTCAGCCATTGCGCCGCGATCATCAGGGTTCCGTCCCCGGCGCCGGGCCGATGGCAACTCCCCAAGGAATCTTGCCGACTGGCACAGTGGCGATCACAGTGAGCTTGTCGGTGTCCACCACCGTGACATCGTTCGAGGGGCCATTGGCGGTATAAAGCTTCTTGCCGTCTGGGGTCAGCGCGATACCCCAGGGACGTTGCCCGACTTTTATCGAGCCCACGATTTTGTTCGTGGCGGGGTCGATGACCTCGACGGTGCCGCCCCGGCCGGTGGCGACGTACACCCTTTGCCCGTCAGGAGAGACCCGGACCCCCATCGGTTTGGCGTTGGGGGGAAGCTTGATGGTGGCAATCACGCGGTTGGCGGGCACGTCGATGACGGAAACGGTCCCGCCGACTTCCGCCGTGGCGTAGGCCCGCTTGCCATCTGAAGTAAAGGCAACATCGCGCGGACGGCGGTCGACTTTGATGCGCGCCTTCACCGCACCGGTTGCGGCATCGAGCACCCGGATGGAGGTGTCGCTCTCGGCGGTCACGTAGACGAGCTTCCCGTCTGGGCTAATGCGAACGCCTTCTGGCTCGGCGCCCACCTTCACCGTCGTGTCAATAGTGCCCTTCTGGACGTCGACGATTGAGGCGCTGCCGGCATCTTCGTTCGAGATATACAGACGCTTGCCATCGCTGGTGATGTCGAACTGCTCTGGGTCCGAGCCCCCTGGCAGCACCCGCCGAACCCGGCGCGCAACCACGTCGACTTCGGCGATGCCATCCTTGCTCTTGTCCGACTTCAGCTTCTCACATTCCTCATCGGGCATGCTGGGAGGGCATTTGGGTGACCCGCTGAGCGCGACGTAAACAGTTTTGCCGTCGGGGCTGACCTTGACGCCGCGTGGGCGGGTCCCGACCGGGATCGTCGCCACGACACTGTCACTCCGGGTGTCAATGACGGTCAGATCCTGGCCGTCCTCGTTCGTTACGTATGCCAGCTCACCGCCTGGCGTCCGCTTCTCTCCGACGGGCGACTCGGCGGTGTCGCCGCGTCCCCCTAGCGCCGGTTGTTCCTTACAACCGGTTCCCAGCGTGAGGAGCCCAATCAGACTTGTCATTCTGAGCGAAGCGAAGAATCTCTCCGCGTCTGATGGAGGGATCCTTCGGGCGCGTCGCGCCCTCAGGATGACATTCACTTCGTGAATGTCACTTAGCATCGAAACTCGCCTTCTCTCTATTACGCGTCTGGTCCAGCCCTTGGATTTGGTCGACACCGACGGCCTGGGTAAAGATGGCCTCGTCGATGTTGGCCTTCGCCAGCTTGGCCCCGGTGAGATTGCTCCGAGTCAGATCGGTCTGGATCAGGTCCGCGTTCATCAGATTAGTTCGTATCAGCTTGGCGTTTGTGAGATTGGCATGGGACAAGTCGGCCTTGAACAAGTTCGCATCGGAAAGATCCGCCCCGCTCAAGTCTGCGCTCACAAAAGTGGCTCGCATCACGCCCATGGACTGGTTTCCCGGGTCGGCTCCTGCATTGGCGTGGCGGAGGCTGGCGCCTGCCAGCTTGGCCCCACGGAGGTAGCCGATGATCCGTGCTCCGGAGAGGTTCGCGTTGCTGAGATCGGCGGACTCGACGATGGTCGCAAACAGGCTGGCACCCTGGAGGTTGGCTCCGCGAAAGTTGGCCCGACGGAGCACCGTCCCATCGAGATTTGCCTTGGTAAGGTCGGCATCGGAGAGTACCGCGTCGGTCAAGTCAACGGTGAACAGGTTAGCTCCCGCGAGCTTTGTCCCTACGAGTCTGGCGCCGGTGAGATTCGCCCGCTTGAAATCCACCCCGTTCAGGTTCAGGCCGCTCAGGTCCGCCTTGCTGAAATCAGGCGGATGCTCGGGGGTTGCCGCCGCCAGTTTCGCCTTCACTGCGGCGGAATCGAGTCGAGTGAGGGTGCTGTCTGGCGCTTCGGCCTTCTCTGCTGCCGTGACGATACGGCGCGACAGCGAACGCGCTCCGCCCTTCGCGATGTCCTCTGCGATCCCCTTCAGCTCGAATTCATCGTCGAGGAGACGCCGTCCGGTGGGCACATGCACTAGCTGACCCGAGAGATACCAGATGAGGTTGCTGGTCTTGCTGAGCTTCGCCGTGACCATCCAGGCCGCACCCAGCTTCTTGCTTACCGCCTGGCGGCACGCGAGGCTGACACACTCCGCTCCGCTTTTCACGGTGTCGGACAAAGCCTGAGACAAGCGTTCGGCGGGGAGCAACCGAAACCGCCCCGATTTCTCGAGATCGGACCGTAGTATGCTGTCGGTCATGACCGCCACCTGCGGGTCGGTCTTCTCCAGCGAATTCGCGCCCTTCCCATAAAAGGCGACCGGGTACAACGCGAGGGGCTCGTGCCGCTGTTGCTGCTGACTGGCGTGCGCGGCAGCGGACCAGGTCGTTGCCGTCGCTAATAGCGATAACAGGTGAATACCCGTCACGTTGAGCCTCATCTGACTTAGGTCCCGGACTTCACCGCCGGCCGCCCGGGTCCGATCTTCGCGTCACTCCTGCCTTTGACGTAGGAATAAATCTTCTCGATCGTCGGGAGCTCCATTCCCAGGGCGCACCAGGATGGCATGCCCTTGGGCGGACGTCCGGCGCAGACCGTCTGAACGAAGAGCTCCTTGGTATTGATGGGTCCGTCGGGTTTGAGCGACACGATTAGATGGGGCGCAATAGTCGTTCCCTGCACATCCTCGCCGTGACAGCGAGCGCAGTTCAGGTTGAATTGTTTCCAACCGTCGTAGACCGCTTGGGGTACGGTGTCTCTCGGAGCCTGGTGATACTGATCCCGCAGTTCCTGGGCGTAGAGTTTCGAGGTGAAAACCGAGACCGCGAACACGAGCGGGAACACGACCTGGCGGCTGTCCATACGGGTGGCGCAATCCTTTCGGGCGAGAGGCGTGAGCGCTGTTATCGTTTGGAGGCACGGCTGGAATCGGTCGGGGCCTGAGGCGCGGGGCCCGAGGCTTTCGGCTTGTCATCCGACTTCGCTTCCTCCTTCACTGGAAGCGCTGGGACTCCGTACTCCTTCAGAATGTTCAGGATTTCTGGACGTTTCCGTTCAAGTAGGGTCTGAAGGCTGTCGCGGAAGGCGCGGTCTGAGCGCCGTACGGCCATCCCGATGTTGTAGCTCATCGGATAACCGGTGGCCGAGTCGGTTTCCGTTGCCATGGGAGTGAGGACGAGCGGGACCGCTGACTTTTTCACGAAGTACCCCGCCTGCGGCCCCCAGACGATCGCCAGATCCACGTCCTTTTTCGCTACCCCGTTGATAATGTCTTCCGGGCGGGTCGTGCTGTCATAGGCAACGCTGTACCCCACCAGGTTGCCGATGACGCCATACTGGCTGAGTGCCATCTCTGGCGGCGAGTGCTCGCCGTCGGTGGAGACAAAGAGATTCACGCCGATCTTGAGCTTCTTGAGTCGGGGGTCGGCCAGCGAGTTGATGTTTTCAAGACCGCTGCCCTTGCGGGATAGAAACATGTAGCCCGAGCGGTAGTACGGCTTGGTGGCTCCGGCCTGGTCGACTCCGACCGGCGACTCGATGACCAGGTCGCAGTAGGTCCCGTTCAGCATCCGGTAGTACCCTCGGCGAATCGGCCACCAGACGTACTCGAGCTTTGAGCGCCACTCATTCGCGATCAGGTCGGCGATCTTGTTCTCGTAGCCCTCGCCCTTCTGGTTGGAGAACGGCAGGTTGTCCATATCGGCGCACACCCGGAGGAGGCCCGGCTTGAGTGGCGCCGGCCGTTGGGCACGCGCCGGAACCGCCAGGACCATCGCCGCCACGCCTGCCGCTACGGCGCCCCGGCACAGAAATCTGAAATCCTGAAGCATGGGCTCGCCCGTCATGGGTTGGGGTATCACCGGCTAAGTGCTCTGAGGTAGCCGGTCCACCAAATGAGAACGGCGCCGGAGCGAACAGCAGCCCGGCGCCGTCTCTCACTTCTGGAATCTATCCCCGAGAAAGGCTGGAGGGGAAACCTCCAGCCTCTCCGGAGCTTTGATTACTTGCTGAGGGGAGCGTTCTTGAGGCCGAAGACGGTCAAGACGCCACCCTGGTTGCTGAAGTTGCCCGCATCGCCGAAGGCGCCCAACGCGCCCAGACCGGCGGTCGGATCCTCTGCGCCGATACCAGCGGCGACGCCGATACCAGCCCAGCCACCGATGCCCGAGAGCACGGCCACATACTGCTGGCCATCGGGTGCGTTGTAAGTCATCGGGTTACCAATGATGCCCGACGGGGTCTTATACTGCCACAAGGTCTTGCCGGTCTTCTGGTCGAGGGCCTTGAGCCAGCCTTCCATGGTGCCGTAGAAGACCAGACCACCCGCCGTGGTGAGCGCCCCACCGTACGCGGCGAGGTTCTCCTTGTTCTGCCACACCGCCTTCCCCTTCATCGGATCCCAGGCGATGAAATTGCCGCGGTGTCCGCCGGGGCCAGGGAACATCCGCACGATCGCGCCGACATACGGCTGACCGGCGGTGTATTTCACCTCGACGCCTTCATAGTCCATGCAGATGTGATTGGCCGGGACATAGAAGAGGCCGGTCATCGGTGAGTAGGCGGCGGGCTGCTGATCCTTGAAGCCGATCGCCGCGGGGCAAATGCCCTCGGTGTTCTTCTTCGAGGTGGTGCCGTACTTGGGATCCTTCTCCGGCACGCCGGTGGTCAGGTCGACCCGCTTGGCCCAGTTGACCGGACCATAGGGTTGCGCCACCAGGACCTTGCCGTTGGTGCGATCGAGGGTGTAGCCGAAGCCGTTCCGGTCGAAGTGCGCCAGGAGCTTCTTGCCGCCGCTCTCGAACAGCACGTTCTCATTGACACCGTCGTAGTCCCACTCATCGTGCGGCGTCATCTGGTAGGCCCACTTCACCTGCCCGTTATCCGGGTTGCGGGCGAAGATGGTCATCGACCACTTGTTGTCACCTGGGCGCTGGTCAGGATTCCAGGTGCCCGGGTTACCGGTGCTGTAATAGAAGAGGTTCAGCTCGGGGTCGTAGGAATACCAGCCCCAGGTCGTGCCGCCGCCCCGCTTCCATTCATCGCCCTGCCAGGTGGAGACGCCCAGATCCTTGCCCTTGTGGGACGGATAGTTGGCGTTCGCATCGCCCTGGAGCAGGACTTCACTGTCCGGTCCGGTGCTGTAACCCCGCCAGACCTCTTTGCCGTCGTTCACGTTGTACGCCGTGACCCGGCCGCGGACCCCGAACTCACCGCCCGAGATACCGGCGATGACGATGTCCTTGATCACGATCGGCGCGTTGGTCATGGTGCTGCCCTGCTTGTAGTCGGCATTCTTGGCCTTCCACAGCTCTTTGCCGCTCTTGGCATCGAGCGCGAGCAGCTCACCCTGCAGCAGCTGGATGAAGATCTTGCCGCTCTTGTGGTAGGCGGTGCCCCGGTTGACCAGGTCGCAACAGGCGATTGGAATCGCGTCGGGCGACTGGTTCGGCACGTACTTCCAGATCTGCGGCGCGCCGGCCTTGGAGAGGTCAAGCGCGTACACGATGTTCGGGAAGGACGTGTGCACGTACATCACGTTGCCGATCACGAGCGGGTTACCCTCGTGTCCCCGAAGCGTCCCGGTCGAGAACGACCAGACCGGCCGGAGCTCGGCAACGTTCGAGGTCGTGATCTGCTTGAGTGGGCTGAACCGCTGCAAGCTGTAATCACGGCCCGTCATGTGCCATTCGCCCTCGGGCGCATCGTAGGTCCAAGCTCCTGACCGCGCCTGCTGGGCGCTGGCCGACAACGCTACGGCCACAGACAGCCCCGCAGCGAGCCCGCCAGACACTGCTTTCTGCGCAAAACGGTTCATAACTGACCTCAGGGAAAAGGGTGATTCTGGGACTGACTTCCGTTTTCTGCTGTTCTGCGACAGGTCGGGCGGCCAACTGGGCTCGTTCGCCGAGAGCCGGCCCGGGCCAGTGTTACTGGACCGACGTTCAAACGCTCATCCTATCGGAGGCCCGCGCTCGACTGTCGGGAGCATCCATCGGCGGAGCGTACTCGTGGTCCGAGAACGTCTACGTCTGAGCAAGTTCCGCTGGATGGATTTGGTGGCGCGATCAGGAAACTGGGGATAGGTCGCGCAAGGGTGAAACAAGAACCAGGGGATCGGCTGTAGGGATGGTGGGTCGGGCGGCCGGGACTGCCCTGGGCTTTCGTGAACTCGCCGTGATGAGCCCGACCAGTGACTCCGTGCCGCACCGATGCGGAGCGGCAGCCGCTGCGAACAGAGAATAGCGTGAGTTCCGTATAAGCCCATTAGCTCCTCAGGGCCCCGCTGTAATTTTTGTGTGACATTAAAAAACTACAGTTGGGGAGGCAGCATAGCTTCGCATCTTAATGCCGCCATAGAGTTTCCAAGTTACCTAGACGGAAGGCTAGAGGGGTCAGTATACAGCCCGTAAAATGAACTGTCAATCAGTTTCGGACAGCCCTGGACCCCCCCAAACCCGGGCCCCCGCAAGGGCAAAGATCCCCTCGAACACCTCGCCCCTGGAGCCAACAAACCGCTTGACCTGCTGAACCAATGCGGTGGCGGCCTCGGGCTCCGCTACCAATCCGTACGCGGCAGGCCCCCAGGAGCTTTGACCCACGCCGTACGCCCCCCATTCGGCCATCCGGTTGATCAGCTGTTCGGTGAGACCGGGCGCGAAGACCCCGCCTTGCTGAGCCGCAAACCACCCACCCGTGATGCGTTGCACCTGAGAGAGCGCGTCCCCGAAGCTCGGCAGGTCGCCCTCCACCAGCGAGGGCAGTAGCTGCATAAGAACCAGATGAGAGACCCGCTCGACCTCCCGATCGGAAGGACGTGGCAGCTCCTCGAAGGCTTTCGTCTCCGCTTCTCCACTCAGACCGCGTCCTCCGGCGGGTACGGCCACGACATACCGCCACGTTCCGGGAATCGTGAAGCGCGCCAGCAGAGGCGCGATACTTCCGGATTCCGGGCGTCTACCGCCCTCGACGATGAAACCGCCCAGGGCGAATGCCCAAGTGCCGATCGCCGAGCGTTTTCCCCGCCCGGTTGCCCGGGCCAGTTCGATCACGTCGCCGGGAAGCCCGTACAAGTCGGAAAGGGCTCGCGCGACTGCCAGGCCCAGTTGCGTTCCAGAGCCCAGCCCCGAGTGACTGGGAATAGCTCGGTGCACCCGCAGATGGGTACCGCCGGTAAGATGATGATAGGCCAGAAAACGGCCGGCGAACTCGAGCGCCCGCTCGGCATCCGGTCCTTCTGCCGTGAGCTGGTTGGCTATGGTGGCTTCGATCCGGAGCGAGGGACAAGGGATGGCGGCACCGAGACCGCCGAAGCACCGGCCCAGCCGGCCGGCCAAATCCAGTACGCCGAAATGGAGCCTGGCTGGTGCCTCCACCGTGACGCTATTTGGATTCGACATAGCGGGTCAGCAGCTCCATAGCATCCCGCTCTCTGGGCCCTGCGGTCTTGTCGACGACGATTTGGAGGCGGGCGTACTCCTTTCGAATCTCCTCGGCCGGCAACAGATGGGTCCGGGTTGCGAGGATGGCGGCCTCGAGGACGGCATTGCGTGCCCGATTGAAACCAATGAACTCCCGCCGCACGCCCCGGTGGACTACCCGGGTCTCAATCCGGGACCGGGGAGGGGTCGCGTCGATGGTGGTGACTTCGAGCTCACGCCACGAGCAGGCGGCCTCGAGCACGACCCCGGGGACCACCTGCGCCGGTAAGGACGGAAATTGCGGGCTGGAGATAGCGCCTTGCGCGAAGAGCATGGCATCGTCGGTGAGATTCACAACGGCCACTCGGGTCGCGCTCAGATTGCGAAAGGTGGTGGTTTCCAGGAAGGGCTTGAGGACTATGCTGTCCTCGCCCCATTCCACTCCCATGGGAGCGAAGTTGATGGTTCCCGCGGCGTCTCTGGTCGTGACGATCGTTTCGACGATCACCGAACCAGATCAGCCGGTGGGGGGGCAGACGCCAGAGTGCTGCGCTCGGAATAGTCGCTCGGCAGTGCTCCGTCGGCGGCCTGCGGCACCGCACGAGGGGTGGCCGGTACGCCGTGGAGAAAGTGATCGAGCAGCCGATAGCCATGCTCGGTGAGCACCGATTCGGGATGGAATTGGACGCCGGAGACCGGATAGTCGGTGTGCTGAACCGCCATGATCTCCCCATCCTCGGAGGTCGCCGTCACTTGAAGACAGCTGGGAACCGAATCGGGGGCGATCACCAATGAGTGGTAGCGGGTAGCCATGAATGGATTGGGCAAGCCGGAAAAGAGGCCGGTCTCGGAATGATGAATTCGCGAGATCTTGCCGTGCATCGGTGCTCCGGCGCGGACGATCTCTCCGCCGTAGGCTGCACCAATACACTGGTGACCGAGACAGACCCCCAGAACCGGGATCCGGGCGCCGAGGCGGCGGACCACCTCAGTGGAAATACCCGCCTCTCGGGGTGAGCACGGTCCGGGCGAGATGATGACATGCGAAGGGGCAAGGCTGGTGATTTCATCGATCCCAACCGCATCGTTGCGCCGGACCAGGGGTTCCTCCCCCAACTCGCGGACGTAACGAGCCAGGTTGTAGACAAAGGAATCGTAGTTATCGATCAGCAGGATCATCTGATTCGGAATCGGATTCGACTCTCGACTTTCGACTCTCGACCAACGTCTCAATAAGCCCGCGCGCCTTGTCCAACGTCTCTCGATACTCCAGCTCGGGATCGGAGTCGGCTACGATCCCACCGCCTGCCTGAAAGTATACCTGGCCTCGGAGCGCCAAATAGGTTCGGATAACGATGCTGGTGTCCATCGTCCCCGTCGAGCTCAGGTACCCGATTGCACCGCAGTATACCCCGCGCTGGGTTGGCTCCAGCTCCGCGATGATCTCCATCGCTCTGACTTTCGGTGCCCCGGTAATGGAGCCTCCGGGAAAAGTGGCGCGGAGCAGGTCGACGGCGTCGGCGTTCGGCTCGAGCTCGCCTAGGACGGTAGATACTAGATGATGTACCGTCGGATGATGCTCGATGGCGAACAATTCAGGGACCCGAACTGTCCCCGGCCGACACACTCGGGAAAGGTCGTTGCGCAACAGATCCACGATCATCACGTTCTCCGCCCGGTCCTTTTCGCTTTCGGCCAGGGCTCGTCCCAGCGCCGCATCGTGCATGGGCCCGAGACCCCGAGGTCTGGTCCCCTTGATCGGGCGCGTCTCGACCTGCCGGCTTTCCTCCTCTAATAGAAGGAAGCGCTCCGGTGAAGCGCTCAGGACGGCGAGCTCGCCAAAGCCGAGATAGGCGGCAAAGGGGGAGGGGTTTCGGTGGCGCAATCGACGGTAGAGTGCGTACGGCTCTTCTCGGAGCGGCGCCTGAAACCGTTGAGAGATATTGGCCTGAAAGATGTCGCCGGCGAGGATGTACTCCCGTACCCGGTTCACCGCGTTGAGATATCCCTCGTGCGTGAAGCTGGAGCGGAGCCCGATGTCGCTGCCACCCTCGATTCCGGTAACCGGGTAGGTCGGCGGTCCCGGAGCGGGTGAGCCTGGAGCAACATCGTCTGGTGTGCCGACCCCGCTGGAAGCCGCGCTACTGGTGCGCCGCCCGCCCAGCCTCTCGCGAACGAACTCCATGCGATTCCGCGCCCGACGCTCCCGATTGTTGCCGGTCTCCGGTAGGCCGGTCGAGATGAGCCAGGCGGTCCCGATCCGATGATCCCAGGCGACAACCCAGTCGTAGACTCCCAGCATGACGTCAGGGATGCCGAGGTCGTCGTATCGATTCCTCGGGAGTCTTTCGAGCACCGCACCCCAGTCGTATCCGATGTACCCTGCGATCCCTCCCTGGAATGGGGGTAAGCCCGGGACCGAATCCTCGTGCTCCGGGGGGAGTAGGGCTCGGGCGGCGCCAAGTGCATCACCCGGTACCGCTGCCCACCCCGGATCATGCCGATGCCGGATTTCGGTTCTGAAACCCTTGCTCCGCACCAGCGAGACAGGATCTGCTGTGAGAAACGAGTATTGCTGCAGGTGAGCGGGACCGAAGGCACCATCGACGTCGACTCTGGCGCCCGGTGCCGATCGCATGGCGGCACTATCCAGAAACAGGAGGTACGGCAGATCGAGGAAACGGGCGCATACCTCGGCCGGGTCAGGGGTCTGCCCCAAAGGCTCGACCAGCGGCGTGAAGCCACTAGTCATTCGCTATTGGCCCCGCTGCCCCGCTTTCGCGCTGTCTCCTGCCGCGCCCTGCGCGATCGCTGCGTCAGCCGCACGTGCTCCGACTTCACATCGTCAGGGGGAGTCAGATACCCCCAGTTAAGCGCCCCTTCCTGGCGATAGGTCTTCCCCAGGGTAATCGCGAGCTTTGCCTTCATCAGCTCACGCCCCAGATAGAACGCGTGAGTAGCCTCGTCCACGCCCAGCTGACTGAAGATGACCTGAATGTCGGTGCCACGGACGAAGATTTCGCTGTTGAAGACGGTGATTGTCTCCCGATCGGTGAAGATGCGAAAGTTGGGATCGCGAACCGCAGACTGGAGCTGCCGCAGCTCGCTTTCACTGTATTCCAGAATCTCTGGATCCTTCGCTGTGAGGAGCCTGTCATCCACCCCCTTGGGGACAGTCTGGAAGCGGAGCGCGTAGTGCATCAGACGCCGCGCAATGTCGATCTCGCGCACGGCACCCCGGGCCCAAGGAATCACTTCGGTCGTCAGCACCGCACGCACTCCCACTTCTTCGCAGATCGCGAGCAAAACCGCGTTCACCCCGGTCGTGTCTGCGCTGGTCAGCTCCGTGATGTTGCCGACCCCCATCAGCTGCGTGGCTGTGGGGTATCGGCGATGCACCTCGGCAAACCGTTCGAGGGATGCCATGAAGCCGAATCCAATCGGCTCGATAATGGGGTCGATGAGGTAACGAACGTTCCAGCGTTCCAGCGCCTCGATACTGCGGTCGAGTGTCTCGATTCCCTGGCCGAAGTCGGGAATCACGACTACCCGGGTCTCACTGCTCCCGAGCTCGCGGGCGACCTCCAGGTTGGTCTGATTCACACTCAGGACCAGCTCGGCTCCTGCAGCCACCGCGGTGCGAATCTCGGCCGGGTCGAAAGTGTCTATGCTGACCCGCATGCCGGCCTGCCGCAGCTCTCCGACAATCTTGCCCAGCTCGGGGAAGGGAAGTCCCGGCGTACAGCCGATGTCGATGAAATCAGCCCCGCTGGCGCGGTAATAGTCAGCGGCCCGGCGAATCTCCCCGGGACTGAGTTTCGGGGCGTTGTTAATCTCGGCGAGGATTTCGATCGAGTAGGCGCCGTACTCGGAAGCGGTCTGTGCCTGTCCGAAGTAGCGAGGTATCTCTCGCAGATCCTTGGGACCCTTGGCCGCCGTGACCCCAAACTTTTCACGCAGGATCTCGGGGTCGCCTTCGCAGAGTCCCGGGATGAGCACGAGGTCCGTACCAGAAGGCACCTCGAGGTGACGGGCGATCCACGGTGTGGTCATCAGGGCCGCAACCGTGATCTTGAGGACGGCCACCTCGGACTCGAAGGGGGCTTCCATCCGGGAGAGTACCCGTCGAAGCGCTGGCTCCGCGAGTGTCCCGGTTACGAACAGGACTCGGCGGGGAAGCTGGGAAGCGGGGAAGTCTACTCCTGAGGCCGGAGCAGTTCCGCTCTCTTGATTCACTTCCCCACGTCCCCGCTGTCCCGCCTCCCCGCTTACCTCGGATCCCCCGACCGAACCCACTTGTTCGGGGTTCCCTCGAGAGCGCCACCTTGGGGACGCCAGAGAACGACCTCCTCGATCTTCCGGGCGAGCTCAAAGTCCTTGTCGGTAATACCGCCCGCAGCGTGATTTTGGAGCTTCACAACGATCCTTCCCCAGGTCACCGTGAGATCGGGATGGTGATAGGCCGCCTCCGCCAGGTAGCCGACGGCATTCACCAGCATCAGGGTGGTTGGCCAACCGTCAGTCTTATAGACTCGCCGAATCCACCCGTCTTCGTAGTACCAGCCGGCCAGCTCCTTCAGCCGCTCATTGATTTCGGTCTCGTTGTACGTGCGTTCCTTTGTGGCTGGCATCAGTGCCTCCTTATACGCTATGGGCTATGCGTTATGGGCAGCGTAGTCCTGGGGTTGAAGATGGAGCACACCACGGAGCTAAATCGGCTTGCCGCCACAGCTACTGGCCCATAGCCCCATAGCATCCCCTCACATCACCACTCCGCCATTCACCATGATCATTTGTCCGGTCAGGAATGCGGCATCATCCGAGGCCAGAAACAGGGCCGCGCCGGCGACATCCTCCGGCCGTCCCCACCGAGCCAGTGGTGTCATTTCAATGACCTTCTGGCGAAACTTGGGGTCGGCTTCCTCACCAAAGGCGGTTTCGATAAAGCCCGGGGCCAGTATGTTGACCCGAATATCAGGCGCCACGTCGCGGGCAAGCGATCGACTGAAGCTGGCCACGGCACCTTTGGCTGCCGAATAGATCACCGGGTTCTCGCCCGGCATGCCATATTCGATATGATCCCAGGCCATGTTGATAATGCTGCCGCCGCCTCGCTTTCGCATCAGTTCGACTGCCGCCCACGAGGCCAGTACCGTTCCTCTGACATCCACGGCCAACACCAGATCGAGCTTCTGAAGAGGCGAGAGTCGCCCTGCCTCGCCGGTGAGAATGTCGGCCCCGGCATTATTGATCCACACGTCGATTCGAGCGAAGGCCTGCTGCAGCTGACTGGCGAGGTGGTCGATGTCCTCCTTACGGCTGATATCGCTGCGGAGGACTTCGGCGCGGCGGCCCATGGCGCGGATTTCCCGTGCGGTGGCTTCGGCGCCTTCCTGATTCTTCCGGTAGGTAATTGCCAGATCCGCGCCTGCCCGGGCGCAGCGAAGAGCAATCGCGCGGCCGATCCCACTGGACGCACCGGTGACCAGCACGCTTTTTCGCTCCAGCACTGCCGCCGCCTCCCCTCCAACTCCGGCCGATGATAAGTTCTAAATCCTAACATATCAAAACCTTAGCATCTTACAAGGGAGTCCGGATGCGTCTGTTGGTGAGTGTGAGATCAGCCAGTGAGGTTGGCGCAGCGCTGGCGGGAGGGGCGGACATCATCGACGCCAAGGAGCCGAGACACGGATCGCTGGGTGCCGTGTCGCGCCGAACCCTGGCAAGCATCACGCAGTCCGTTCCACCGGAGTGCCCCTTCAGCATCGCGTTGGGCGACCGGACCACGCAGGCGGAGGTCGAGCAGTTGATCTCCTCTTTGGAGCTCCCCCCCAGGGTAGCGCCCACGTACCTCAAGCTTGGTTTCGCCGCCGAGCCATCTGCAAAGGTCATTGAGAGGCTGCTCCGCGCAGCTGTTACAGCGGCATCGGAACATCGATCCGCACCAAGGATCATTGCGGTTGCGTACGCCGACTCTTCCGCCGCCGGCACCGCACCACCCGGAGAAATTCGTGGGGCGGCGCTACGTTCGGACTGCAGCGGTGTCCTCCTCGACACCTATAGCAAGACCGGCTCCGACCTATTCAGCTGGATCACTCAAGGCGACCTGGCGAAGTGGATTTGCGACCTCCGAACCGAGGGGCTGTTGGCAGCAGTCGCCGGCGGACTCGGCGGCCATCAGATGGCCCAAGCGTGCGGCCCGCTTCCCGACGTGATTGGCGTGCGAGGCGCTGCCTGTGAGGGAGGCAGGGGCGGGACGGTCAGGTCATACAGGGTGGCAGCCCTGCGGGGGGTAATGGACCAGTTCATCGGAATTCATTCAGGGGCCAGGCGACCTGGTGGCGGCCGGCTCGCGAAAAGCGGAAAATAGGCGCGAATTCTTCCTGTCTCGCTTCGTAACCTGCTGAAACTCAAGGATTAGCAAGCCCGGTCGGGGGCATAACACTTGCTCGAAGAAGCCGGGCCATAACGGCTCCTCCTGTTGTGCACCCACGCCGGGTCATGAATGTGACTTTGCCGTCCACACCGCTGCGGAGCAAATTCGGGCGCCGGCTTCTGATTCTCTTTGTGGGCTGCGCCTTAGTCCCGATGGCGGTGCTCGCCGTCCTCTCCTACCGTCACGTGAAACAGCAGCTCTATCGGCAGAGCGAGAGCCGGCTTCAACAGGCAAACCGCGCCCTCGCTCAAGCCGTGTTTGAACGGCTGCTGCTGCTGGATGCGACGCTGAAGAGCATTCCTCCCAGTGCCATTCTTCAACTCGATGCTGCCAAGCGACTTCCGCGAAGGGCGCCCATTCCGCGGCGGATCGCGCCAAAACCCGGCAACCAGACCCAGGCAGGGAGCCTTGATGGGCAGCTGGCGATGGGTGGAATCATTCTCGATCGCACTCCCCGCTCGTCCGGGAGCAGTTCAACGCAGCGGGTTGCTCTGATCGCCGCCAGTAAGACGCTTATCGCTGGGCTCGATCTGCTCGCGCGTCAGCGATTCGTCGCCGTCGAGTTCGTAGGAGACGATGGCAAGGGAGTTAAGGTCTTTGGAAAACTCAGTCGCCCTCCCCGCCTCTCGCCCCGGGATAGCTCCGATCTTCGGCTGGGATTGCCCGTGGTTTCCGTGGTGCACGACACGAAGTCGCAGGCTCGGATCTATCTGCTGAGGCGGTTGGAGAGGAGAGGTGAGGTTCGGGGCGCGTTCATCGGCGAGATAAGTCCCGAGTACCTGTGGGGCACGGTCGAGGAAAGCGTGCCGTCACCAACCACCAGGGTAGTCGTCCTGGACGACTCGGCACACGTACTCTACAGCTCTGCGAAAGCGGCGCTTCCTCTGCAGAAGTCCCCCGGTGGAGCAGTCGCGACGTTTGACACCAACTCTGCACGGTCTGGAGAGTTCTATCTCACGGCCGCTTCCAAAATCGCGTTGGATGCTGCCTTTGCCTCGCAGCCCTGGGCGGTTCTGTTCAGTGAATCCAAGGACGAAGTTCTCGAACCGATGGTGGAATTCACCAACACCTTCCTCCTCGTCGTCGGGCTCTCCAGCCTTGCTGTCCTGCTCCTGAGCATGATGCAGATCCGCCGGAGCGTTCACCCTCTGGAAGAGCTGCAGAAGGGCACTCGCAGGATCGCGCAGCGGGACTTCAACAGCCGGGTTACGGTGACCAGTCGAGATGAGTTCGAGCAGCTCGCCTCATCCTTCAACACCATGGCCACCCAGCTCGGGCGACAGTTCAATGCGCTCGCTACGGCGGCGGAAATCGATCGTGCAGTTCTCTCCGCCACCGATGCGACGGCCATCGTCGATACCGTACTGGGACGAATCCGGGACCTCTTCCCTTGCAGCATGGTCAGCGTCACCCTGGGCATTCCCGAGGGCACCAAGTCGGTCACCAGCGTCATCCAGGACTACCAGAAGGGCGGGCGGCACATCGAGAGAATCGTGCTCCGTCCTTCGGATGTCCAAGGGCTACTAAGCGGGCCGGAGGTGCTGGAACTGCGCGGCGAGGCGATTGTCCCACCGTATCTGGCGCCGCTCACCGCACTGGGAGCGACGTCCTTTGTCGTCCTGCCGCTCTCGTATCAGCGCCAGCTGTCGGGCATCATCGCGCTGGGCGAGCGGGTCGATCTCGTTCCTACCGACGAGGACCGGCTGCAGATGCGGCGGCTGGCAGATCAGGCCGCCGTGGCCTTGGCCAATGCCCGCATGTTGGAACAGGTGCGCGAGCTCGCGTACTACGACAGCTTGACCGGGTTGCCCAATCGGCTCTCCTACAAGGAGCGGCTGGCCTATGCCCTGGAACAGGCCAGCCGCAGCCAGCGCCTGGTCGCCGCCTTTTTCATCGACCTGGACCACTTCAGCCGGATCAACGACACCCTCGGCCACGAGGTGGGAGACCAGCTGCTTCGGCACGTGGCCTCTCGCCTGCGCTCGTGCTGCCGGGAGCGGGAGGATGAAGTCGGCCCCGCGCTGGCCTCCCTGGCTCCCGAAGTGGCCCGACTGGGCGGAGACGAATTCACCGTGATCATGCCCGGGCTCCATGATGCCCAGGATGCGGGCAAGCTCGCGCGCCGCGTCCTCTCCAGCTTTGCGCAACCGGTTCGGGTCGGTACTCACGAGATCTTCATCAACGCGAGCATCGGCATCGCCATCTACCCATTTGACGGGGAGGATATCGACACCCTCCTGATGCACGCAGACACCGCCATGTACAAGGCGAAGGAGCAGGGCGGCAGCAGCTATCAGGCCTACTCCAAGTCGATGACGACGACCGCGCTCCAGCGAATGACTCTGGAGAACGATCTGCGGAGAGCCCTCGAGCGGAATGAGTTCGAGGTTCACTATCAGCCGATCGTCGATGCCTACACCAACACCGTGGTGGCGGCAGAGGCGCTCTTACGCTGGCGTCATTCCGAGCTGGGACTGCTGCTACCCTCCGAGTTCATTCCCATTGCGGAAGAGAATGGGCTGATCGTCCCGATGGGAGAATGGATTCTCCAGAGCGCCTGTCTGCAGAACCGGTCGTGGCAGGACGCCGGCTTACCCCGGATTCGCGTCGGGGTCAACCTCTCGAGCCGGCAGCTCAAGCGGGGCCTGAGCGACACCATTGGTCGTGCCCTTCAGATCAGTGGCCTGGAGGCCCGCTACCTGTGTCTGGAGCTCACCGAGAGCGTGCTCGTCAACCATCACCGCGAGGGCACCGAGGCGTTGCACGCGCTCCGCGCCATGGGCCTGCACCTGGCGGTAGATGATTTCGGCACCGGTTACTCCTCGTTCAGCTACCTCAAGCATTTCCCCCTGGACACCCTCAAGATCGACCGCTCGTTCATCCGGGAGATCGCGATCCAGCCCGACGATGCCGCGATCACCACCGCCATCATCGCGATGGGGCATGCGCTCGGCCTTCGCGTCATTGCCGAGGGGGTCGAAAGTGAGGCCCACCTGACCCTCTTACAGAACCAGGGCTGCGATGAGGTGCAGGGTTACCTGGTCGGACGCCCGGTTCCTGCCGATCGGTTCGTTGATCATCTGGCTCGCAAGCGCACCAATCCGGTCACTCCGGTCCGCCGGCAGCGATCGATTCGCTGAGCCGGGTTCCTAACTGATCGATCTCGTCGGCTCCAAGGAGCTGATAGGACATATCTGAGGGAAGTGCCAACCGGAAATAGGGATCGACTTCGTTGGCTCTGCTCGTCGGCTTGATGAGGATGAGCCGCGCGGCCTCCAGAGCACCCGCCACGAACGCGGCAATACTGTCACTGGTTACATCCCAGGTATGGGGCAACACATCGGCGCTGCGCATCCAGCGCGACGGCGCTAGCACGCCGACTCGTCCCGGGATCACGGCCGCAGCAATGGCACCCGGCTCGTCCAGCAGAACACATCCAGCGATCTTTTCAGCCAACACATATCCATATTGGTCCATCGCCAGGAGGGCCATCCAGTGAGCCGCGTCGTTGGATATGGCGAACCGGCCCTGGAAGTCCCGGACGCTTTCGGCGAAAGGTCCGCCGCCCGGAACGACTAGCAGCCGATGTTCCCGGGAAACCTCCGCGACAGCGGCGCAGACTTGATCAAGCGCGTCTGGACTCGCGGTGAGCCCACCGCCAATCTTGATGACGGAAATCGCTGGGACGGTGGTTACCATTAAGTGCATGGCTCTCGAGCCAGCCACCGGTGGAGCAGCGAAGCGACGGCGGCAGCAGGAGCGCTCTGCGACGCCACGCTCAGCTCGGCGGCCAGCGAGACGACCGATAACCCAGCAGCGCGCGCCGCCTCTGTTGCGATGAACCCACCCATCCCGGTCACGACTGCCATTGAGATGTTGGGCTGGCGCTGTCGAACTCGCTCGAGGGCATTGACGATAGTTCCTACCTGGGCCTTCGCGACTTCGAGGGCGATCAGCTCGATGTCCTCGTCGCCCAGCATCTCGCGGTCGGCACAGACGACCCGTGCCAATCGCTCCGCTGCGTGTTCACGGGTGACTGGGCGTCCGTCCGGCGTCCGACAGGTGTAGTCGTCCACCTGGAGGCGCCCGAGCCAGAGGTGCACGTCTCCGATCAAGGCAAAGCCCTCGGTGGAGACTCCTGCACTGCCGCCCCACAAGGGCACCCGCCGGACGATGGCCTCTACTGGGGTGCGGAGAGCACCGGTGTACACCAGCTCTCCGCTCTGGAGGCGTTGGGGATCGGTGTAGCCAACAGCGACCACCTCGCCGCCGACGATCGGGATCACGTCGGTTGTGGTCGATCCGACATCGATGAGCATCGCGGACGGAAAACGTTGTGCCGCCCACCGCGCGGTGGCTGCCCAATTGGACGCGGCCACGCTCAACGGCCGCAGGCGCGCCTCGCGGGGGCTGACGAATCCTCCCTCCACGGTGTATACGTGAAGGCTGCGGGAGGGGAACCCGGCCTCGAATGCATCGAGGACGAAAGAAATTCCCTCGCGTTTGGTCCTGAAGGCCTGGGAGAGCTCCGCAGTCATTGTTACGGCATGCCTGTCGCCGGGCTCCCCCTCGAGCTGTCCGGCAAGCGAGGTCAGCGTTGACGCCAGGCTTCCCGGGGAGTGCTGTACCTCAAATGGATGGCAGAGGCTCTGGAGCGATGCCGCTCTCGGGGCCGGGCACAAGCGGGCGACCTTGAGGTTCACTCCGCCGATGTCCCAGCCGAGAATGGCTGGCTCACCGATCATGTAGGCCTGCAACGGATCCGGATCTCGGATGCAGATCATCCCCGTGTTGGATATCGCTGGTGGTATCGCCGTCCATGCTCAGGCCGGTGATCGGACCCGCTATGCTCCTCTGGAGTCCGATCTGGTGCCCGGGCGTGTAGGCGATGCCGTGGCCGTGCTTCGAGCGTTTCACTCGATCCTGGGCATCCACGCATGCTATATCGCTGACCTCGACGCGATTCAAGGTGGAGCGGTGCAGCGAACGCTCATTCGCGAGCTGTCTGAATTTCATACCGGCTTTGCCGGGGCTCTGCTGGTCGACGCCGGTACCCACCTGCCGGAGGGTGCCCTGGAAGTGTTGTCCTGCGGTGCCAGCGAGGTAGTTGTTGGACTGGAGACGTTGCAGGCCTTTTCCGACCTGCGCAACGTCGTGGAAGTGGTAGGGCCGTCGCGGACCGTCTTTAGCCTCGATTTGCGCTTGGGCACTCCGATCCTGCACCGCGCCATGCAGGATTTCCGAGGGGCCGGGCCTGATGCAGTGAGCGTGGCAGAACAGGCTGCGAATGCCGGGGTAGCAACAATCCTCCTGCTGGATCTTGGCCGAGTGGGAACCGGTGTGGGAGTGGATCTCGGACTGATCGAGTCGCTGCGGAATCGGCTCGCCGGCATTCGGCTCCTCGCAGGCGGCGGTGTTCTTACTCGACGGGACCTGGAGCGAATGCGGGATGCCGGCTGTGACGGAGCGTTGGTGGCGAGTGCCATTCACAACGGCCGTCTGTCGGTCGGCGATTTGGCTGCGGTATCCCGGCTCGAGAGCGGGCCGCCTCAGTCGGGAACGAGCGCCTCCCGATACGTCGCGGATTGGCCGTAATTCTCCTCGACCTCCAGCTCCAGACTGGTCAGGTGGGTGTACCCGCCAGCCGCAAGCTCGTCCCGGACCTGTGATCCCAGGTATTGGGCCAACATCTCGGCAGTACTGTTGGGAATCGGGAGCAGGGCGCAATCGCGCTTGGGAAAGACGTAGGTTGGCGTGCCGAAATAATCTACCGACACCCGCTCATTCTCTTCCCGAAACGCAAGCTTCGGGTTGAGAGTTGGCAATAGGACCTTGTGATCGATACGATCGACCAGTTGTCGCGTGATTTGCTTCAAGACACTGAAGTCCAGCACGAGGAGGGTCTCCGCGTCGAGCGTTCCTTCGACCGCTACTCCCACGCGGTAGTTATGCCCGTGGAGCGTCTCGCATTGGTGGCCCTTGAAGGTGATGAAGTGAGCCGAGGCGAAGACCAGATAGTCCTTGCTGACTTGGACGCGGAAGGTGCTCTGCACGGATTTCTCCTAACGATCCCATCCACCTTCAAGTATAACGACGAATAACGCGGCGCAGGTGAGGTCGGCGGTGGTACCGGGGTTGCGTCGATTCCGTTCGTCACGCAATTCCTGGTCGAGATCGATCAATGCCTGCCGGCCGGCGGCAGAGCGGGTTCCCCCGAGCGCTCGCACCGCCCCCGCCTTGCGTGATACTGCTGCCGCCTCTACCACGCCGAGCTTTCGGGCAATATGGGTATCGGGCACCATTTCGAGCAGTCCGAGGTACGCCTCGACCGCCGCATCGGTCCAGGCAAGGCCGTCTCTCCTGGCGGCAAGCACGGCTGGAACACCGACCTCGAACGTGAGCTCAAAGTTCGAGACGTACTCGCGAGCAATCGTGTCTCTTTCCGAGGCGAGACCCATCGCCTCCCGCAACGTCACGGTTGGCGCACCCGACACGTCTTCCGCTGTAGACCGACCCAGCCCTCCGGGCCGGGCTCGACGAATGGCCGCGTACACCTCGACCGCATCATCGATGGTGGTATTTCCCAGCACAGCGGCAAGGCGCTCTCTCAGCGTAGCCCCCTGACCCAGTGCAGCCCTCGCCAGTGGTGCCAGTAACAGTACGATGCCCAGATTGGTGTTGGACTTGGTCCAACGCAAGGTGTCTTCCACCGCTCGACGGACGGTGACGCCGAGGGGCTGCTGTCCCGCCTCGGCGAGTGCCGGCCCGATCGCCACCGCGCTGGCCAGGAAATCCTCGTACCGGGTGTCGTGAAAGTGCCGTTCGGGAGAGACATTCCCTGGCTTGGGGGCGCTTACTTCGAGGAGGCAGGCGAGCTGACCAGCCGCAGCCACCTTCTCCGGCGAGATCACGCGTTTCGGAGCGCGAGATAGTCGACCAGCAGTCCTGCCACATCGAGGCTGGTCGCGTGCTGAAGACCTTTCCAGCCAGGAATTCCGTTGACCTCGAGGACGTAGGTCTCTCCGTCGGATCCGGTGAGGAGATCAACGCCGGCGTAGTCAGCTCCAACGGCTGCTGCGGCCCGAAGAGCGAGCGCACTCAGTCTCTCATTCAGTGTCACCGCTGCCGCCGTGCCGCCTTGTGCGAGGTTGGTGCGCCAGCCGCTGGAGCGGCGCTCGATGGCGCCAATGACACGGCTTCCGATGACGAATGCCCGAATATCGGCACCGTCGTGAGGGATCGCGCGCTGGAGGTAGAAAACTCCGCGGATCTGCTCGATGGTGCGAAACACGCGGAATGCCAGGTCCTCGTCGCTGACCCGTACCATTCCGAGCCCCATGGAGCCGAACAGGGGCTTCACGACTACGTCACCCAGCCGTCGAAACGCGGCGAATGCCTCGTCGGGGCTCTCACACACGATCGTCTGTGGGGTTGCGATTCCGCACTGCTCCAGCAGGGAGGACGTCCAGAACTTGTCGACCGTGCGCTCGATGACCCGGGGCGAGTTGACTACTGGTACGCCCCGATCTTCCAGGCGGTGGAGAGCGTCTACCCGGAAGATGATCTGCTCCAATGATCCCGAGGGAACAATTCGCGCCAGGACCACATCCGATCCGTCCAACTCGGTCGTCCGGCTTCTGAGGCCTGGGGCTGGCCCGATGCTGGCTACCAGCCCCTCATAGGGCACCACCGTGATCGTGTGTCCCCGTTCTGCCGCGGCCCGTTCGAGCTGCTCGGTGTGCCAGCCAGTGCGCGCTGCGAGAACCGCCAGGCGCACGGCTACTTGGTCTCCACTCCAACGAGAGCGTCGGAGCCTCCGCTGGCGAAGTTGGGGATATCACCGGCCACCTTCTTGAACCCTGGCGTGGCAGTACCCTTCTTCAGGGCGTCCATGGAGGCAAAATAGAGCTCCGCCTGGCGATACCGGCTCGGTGCGGATCCATCGAGGTTGGACATGAACTTGGTGAACTCAGCCCTTTCGAATCCGATCTCGTTCTTGTTGCTCGACAACAATGGCAGGTGGGTTTCGGTATAGTACTTCTCGAAGGCCGCCGTGTCCTTGGGAGTTTTGTATATGACAGTGACAATGGCGGCCGGCGTCTGGCCCGATCCGGTCTCGTGGGGTTCCGAGGAAGTCGCGATCATTCCGATCACGCCACCGCTGGCAAAGTTGGCCAAGTCGTCAGCTACCTTCTTGAAGCCCGGTGTGGCTGTTCCTTTTTTCAGGTCGTCCGTCGAGTTGAAGTACAGCTCCGCCTGCCGATAAAAGGTGGGCTTCTTGCCGTCGGCGGTCGAGACAAATTTGGTGAAGTCGGTGCGGACGAAGCCGATCTCGTCCTGACTGGCCATGAGGAGGGGTAGGTGAGTGGCCTTGTAATAGCGCTCGAACGCAGCTGGGTCCTTCGGGGCGTTATAGAAGACGGTGACGATGGCGATTGGACCGGCGGCTTGTCGCTCAACCGAAGTGGTGTCGGCTCCCGGGGCTTCCGCTCCCCGATCTCCGGTCTTGCTGCAGGCGGCGAGAGCAAATGCGGAGACCAGCAACCAGCTCGAGCGGCGTGGCATGGAGAGCTCCTGAATCAAGAGTGGTAGAGCGAGGCTTCCAGCACCTCGGGGTTCAACCGGCCGGCATGGAAGGTTCGTCCCGTCTCAATACTGGTCAGCCACACCTCGGCGGGGCTGAACAGCAACGGGTCGATCTTGTAGAAGTCCCCTTCGTAACGCTTAAAGATCTCATAGAATGGCGTCCCGTAGTCACGCGATGCGGATGCGGGAACCTTGGCTGCCAGCTCATCCAACTCGGGGTCCCCGGCGCGAACGGTGAAGTGCGCCTGACCGCCATAGAGAATGCAGTCGTTAGTCCGGCCGATCGCCTTGAGATCGTTCTTTGCGACCGGCGGCAATGGCGCAGTTCCCAGCGCGCTTATTACCCGCCGCACATCGAAGCCCAGAGTTTCCATCTTGTGCAGGCCGGTCTCGACAATCCGGGCCGAAATCTGGACTCCTCCTGCCAGACTGGCGGTGGGAGCTACTACAAAAGTGAGTTGACTGGGATCGAGGTGAGCTTTTTGAGCAACCCACGCAGCTACCTCGTCGGTCGGCAGGGTACGGCCTTCCAGAACCAGTACCCCTTCGTCGGCCCGCTCCTCGTACCCCAACTTTTCGAACAATTCGTGCTCGACCCGCGCATGGGCCCTAAGCGGCCCTGATCCCATGGCAAAGAACTTTCCGACCGAAATTGCCCAACCGGCGTACTGCGAGGCCATACACGACTCGGCCGGGTGATCGGTCCAGACCATCAGGCCGGGATATGAACGATCGGCCACCTGGACGGGAGTCGTGCTCACATTACCCAGCCCGCCCATGCAGATCTCGGCTATTGCGAGTCCCGCCTCGATGCCCCCATCCACTTCGATCCCGGCGTCTATCACCCTGGCCCCTCCCGGCAATCGGTGGGTCCGAATTCGAAGGAGGTCGGCCTGATCGACCATGCCCTCAACGATGTCACTTGCCAGCTCGTTCATTCGGAAGGAGGTCACTTGGCCGTCCATTGCAGAATCTCTCCCTTGCCCAGCTCCGCGAAATCGCCGCTGAACCGATGAAACAGACCGGTGATGTGTCGCCGATGAATCGGAAGGTTGTACTCCGTCCGTAACCGGCCGAGTAAGAGACGCAGATGAATCGGCTGAAAGGTGCAGGCGTAGGAGTAGGTCGCCGGCGGAGTGATCTTCCCCAAGGCTACCACGGATCCCCGCTTGGACCACAGTCCGGTCGCGGTTCCAGCCGAAGCGACAATGATGACGTTCCCTGCAATCATCCCGAGCCCGGTGCGGTCGCCGGCGCTGCCGACAATCACCAACGTTCCCCGACGCATGTAGCTTCCCGCCTCATCGCCGGCCGAGCCACGCACGATCAGCTCTCCGCCGAGCATTCCCCGCTTGGATCCTGGAGCAGCGGCGCCGGTCCGGATTCCGGCATCCCCATGGATGTCGAGGACTCCACCGGACATCCCCAGGCCGGCCTCGTCCCCCACACTGTTCTCAACGATGACCATTCCTTCGCTCAGCCCGGCGCCGAGCCGGTCCATGTG